>NZ_JAODBE010000190.1 GCF_025463795.1 Amnibacterium sp. | reverse complement strand
TACCCAGCCGATCGTCGACCGGCTCGCCGCCGACGGGGGCGTGGAGCGGTTCAAGCAGAAGGTCGGCCTCCCCCTGGCGACGTACTTCTCCGGCACCAAGATCGTCTGGATCCTCGAGAACGTGGAGGGCGCCAGGGAGAAGGCCGAGGGCGGCGACCTGATGTTCGGCACCACAGACTCCTGGGTGCTCTGGAACCTCACCGGGGGGCTGGAGGGCGGGGTGCACGCCCCCGACGACACCAACGCCAGCCGCACCCTGTTCATGGATCTGGAAACCCTGCAGTGGGACGACGAGATCCTGGGCATCTTCAACGTGCCCAAGTCGATGCTGCCGGAGATCAAGTCTTCGTCAGAGGTCTACGGCACCGTGAACGAGCACAGCCTGCTGCGCGAGGTGCCGATCGCGGGCATCCTCGGCGACCAGCAGGCCGCCACGTTCGGCCAGGCCGCCTTCGACCAGGGCGAGGCGAAGAACACCTACGGCACCGGTAACTTCCTGATCTTCAACACCGGCACCGACATCATCCACTCCAAGAACGGGCTGCTCACCACCCTGGGCTACAAGCTCGGCGACGCCGAACCGCACTACGCCCTGGAGGGCTCGATCGCCGTGACCGGGTCGCTGGTGCAATGGCTGCGCGACAGCCTGGGCCTGATCTCATCGGCGAGCGAGATCGAGACCCTGGCCCGCACCGTGGACGACAACGGCGGCGCGTACTTCGTGCCGGCGTTCTCCGGGCTCTTCGCGCCGTACTGGCGGTCGGACGCCCGCGGTGCCCTGGTCGGCCTGACCCGCTATGTGAACAAGGGACACATCGCCCGCGCCGCGCTCGAGGCCACCGCGTTCCAGACGAAGGAGGTGCTCGACGCCGTCAACGCGGACACGGGCAAGCCCTTCACGGAGCTGAAGGTCGACGGCGGCATGGTGCAGAACGACCTGCTCATGCAGTTCCAGGCCGACATCCTCGACATCCCGGTCGTGCGGCCGCAGGTCGCGGAGACCACGGCGCTCGGCGCCGCCTACGCGGCGGGTCTCGCCGTCGGCTTCTGGAACGACTTCGACGACCTGCGCAAGAACTGGCAGGAGGACAAGCGCTGGGAGCCGTCGATGGAGTCGGACGAGCGCGAGCGGCAGTACCGCAACTGGAAGAAGGCCGTCACGAAGACGTTCGACTGGGTCGACGTCGACGTGAACTGATCGACCCGATCCGGCGGGCCCCGCTCCCACGTCGGGAGGGGGGCCCGCCGTTCGCGTGCTCAGGGGCGCTGCGTGGCGGCGGCCCAGGCGTCGAGCTTCGCTCGGGCGGCACCGGAGTCGACCGTCTCGGCGACCGTCGTGAGGCGCTCGCGGAGGCGCCTCGCCATCGGCCGCTCCGCCTGGCCCGGGTCCTGCAGCAGGTCCCAGGCCACCAGTCCGGCCGCGGCGTTCAGCAGCACGAAGTCGCGAACCGGGCCGGGCTCGCCGTCGAGCACCCTGCGCACGGTCGCCGCGTTGTCCGCGGGGCTACCCCCGGTGAGCTGCTCGAGCCGCGAGACCGGCAGCCCGACGTCGCCCGGATGCACGTCGTGCTCGGTGACCGCGCCCGCCGAGACCTCCCAGATGTGGCTGTGACCCGTCGTCGACAGCTCGTCGAGCCCGTCGTCGCCGCGCACCACGAGCGCCGTCGCCCCGCGGGTCTGCAGCACGCCGGTCACGAGCGGCACCACGGCGGGACGGGCGACGCCGATCACGTTGGCGTCCGGCCGGGCCGGGTTGCAGAGCGGGCCGAGGAAGTTGAAGACGGTCGGGACGCCGAGGGCGCTCCGGGCCTCCGCCGCATGCCGGAACCCGGGGTGGAACGCGGAGGCGAACACGAAGGTGATGCCGACCTCGCGCAGCACGCGGGCGACCCCGTCGGCGTCGAGGTCGATCCGCACGCCGAGGGAGGACAGCACGTCGCTCGCGCCGGACGCGGAGCTCGCGGCGCGGTTGCCGTGCTTCACGACCGGCACGCCGGCCGCGGCCGCGACGATCGCGGCGGTCGTCGACACGTTCACGGTGCGGAACCCGTCACCGCCGGTGCCGACGATGTCGAGCGCCTCCGGGCCGATCGACAGGGGCACCGCGTGGGCGAGCACGGCATCGCGGAAGCCGACGATCTCGTCGACCGTCTCCCCCTTGGCGCGCAGCGCGACGAGGAAGCCGGCGAGGGTCGCCGAGGGCGCCTCGCCCGCCATCACGCGCTCCATGGCCCAGGTCGCCTCGGCGACCCGGAGGTCGTGCCCGTCGAGCAGGGCGGAGAGCAGTCGGGCCCACTCGGCGGCATCCGTCACGGCTTCACCCTACCGACGGGGTCGCCACCAGGACCGCGCCCCCGTTCCCGCCCCCGCGCGCCCCCAGATCGCCGTGTGGGGACGCCCCCGGATCAGGCGGCGGGGACCGGGAGCGACCATAATGATCTCGTGAGCAGTGCGTCAGTGCTTCAGAACGCGAACGCGCCCGCGGTGAACCGGCCGAACGCAATCGCGGTCGGCACCATCGTGTGGCTGGGCAGCGAGGTGATGTTCTTCGCGGGGCTCTTCGCGATCTACTTCACGCTGCGGACGTCGTTGCCGGCGCTGTGGGCGGAGAGCACCACGCACCTCGATGTGCCGTACGCGCTGACCAACACGATCATCCTGGTCCTCAGCTCCTTCACGTGTCAGTTCGGGGTCTTCGCCGCCGAGCGGCTGCAGGCCAGGGCCACCGGCTGGCGGATGTCCGAGTGGGGCATGGTCGAGTGGTTCTTCCTCACCTACGCGATGGGCGCGGTGTTCGTCACCGGCCAGGTGTTCGAGTACGCGACCCTCGTCAGCGAGGGGATCATGATCAGCAGCTCGGCCTACGGGTCGGCGTTCTACCTGACCACCGGCTTCCACGCCCTCCACGTCACGGGCGGTCTGCTGGCGTTCCTTCTGACGATCGGCCGTGCGTTCGCCGTCAAGAACTTCGGTCACCGGGAGGCGACGACGGCGATCGTCGTCTCCTACTACTGGCACTTCGTGGACGTGGTCTGGATCGGCCTGTTCCTCGTCATCTACGTGCTCAAATAGACGTGAGGACCTCAGTGATTCGAACCCGTCGCGCAGCCGCCGCAGGCCCCGTCCGCACCCGCAAGCGAGGCCGCAGGTCACCGCTGGCCTCCGTCGCGCTGGTCGCCGTCGGCCTGCTGCTCACCGGCGGCGCGTACACGCTCTTCACGGCCTCGTCCGGCGCCTCCGCCGCGATCGACCTGAACAGCGCGCAGGCGATCTCGCAGGGCAAGAAGCTGTTCCAGGCGAACTGCGCCACCTGCCACGGCCTCGCGCTGCAGGGCACCGTCGCCGGTCCCTCACTGATCGGCGTGGGCGCCGCCGCGGTCGACTTCCAGGTCGGCACCGGGCGCATGCCGCTCGCCCAGGACGCGCCCCAGGCGCAGGACAAGCCGCCGGTGTTCGACGACACCCAGACGAAGGAGCTCGCGGCGTACGTCGCCTCGGTCGCTCCCGGCCCGGGCCTGCCGTCGTCCAAGTACCTGCAGCTGAGCGGCAACGCCACCCGCGGCGCCGAGCTGTTCCGGATCAACTGCGCGATGTGCCACAACGTGGCGGGCGCGGGCGGGGCGCTCACCGAGGGCAAGTACGCGCCGAACCTGAATGGCGTCACGCCGGCGCACATCTACGAGGCGATGCTGACGGGCCCGCAGAACATGCCGGTCTTCAACGACGCCAACATCTCGCCGCAGGACAAGGCCGACATCATCACCGCCCTCAAGGCGACGCAGCAGAACGCCAACGTCGGCGGCTTCGACCTCGGGAGCCTCGGCCCCGTGGCGGAGGGGCTCTTCCTCTGGATCTTCGGCCTCGGCGCGATCGTGGCCTTCACCGTCTGGCTCACGGCCAAGGCGAACTAGCGGGAACGGAAGCATGGCGAACCAGGAGAGCACCGAGGTCGTCCCGGCCGGACGCGCGGCAGCGAGCAGCGGCACGGCCGTCGAGCGGAGCGACGCGTTCCAGAACCCGGGACTGCCGCCCCACCGGCCGAGGGTCACCGACTCCGACCCCAAGGCGGCGAAGCACGCGGAGCGGGCGATCGTGGCCCTGTTCTACGTCTCGATCGTCGGCGCCGTCTTCGCGATGGCCGCCTACTTCGCCTTCCCGATCCACGCCGACGACCTCGCGTCGGTCCGGCTCAACAACCTGTTCCTCGGCCTCGGCCTGTCGCTCGCGCTGCTCGCGATCGGCGTCGGCGCGGTGCACTGGGGCAAGGTCCTCATGGCCGACCACGAGGGCGTCGACATCCGGCACCCGATCCGGGGTGACCAGAAGACGCGCGCTCGGGCGGTCGAGATCATCGATCTCGCGAACGTCGAGTCGGGGTTCGGCCGGCGCACCCTCATCCGCAACTCGATGATCGCGGCCATCGCGGTGCTGCCGTTCCCGGCGATCTTCCTGTTCCGCGACCTGGCGCCCGCGTCGGGCACCCCCGCCGAGGCCTACTCCCACACCATGTGGAAGAAGGGCTCGCGGTTGACGAAGGATCCGTCGGGCGTGCCGATCAAGGCGTCCGACGTGACGATCGGCTCGGTCTTCCATGTCATCCCCGAGGGCCTGAACGACGCTCCGGACATGCTCGAGGAGAAGGCGAAGGCCGCCGTGCTGCTCATGCGGCTCGACCCGGCCGACCTCCATCCGTCGAAGGGCCGGGAGTCCTGGGCGTACGACGGGATCGTCGCGTACTCGAAGATCTGCACGCACGTGGGCTGCCCGGTGGCGCTCTACGAGCAGCAGACGCACCACCTGCTCTGCCCCTGCCACCAGTCGCAGTTCGACATCACCCGCGAGGCGGAGGTCATCTTCGGACCCGCCAAGCGCCCGCTCCCGCAGCTCCCGATCTCCGTGGACAGCCAGGGGTACCTCGTCGCCCAGAGCGACTTCCACGAACCAGTCGGACCGAGCTTTTGGGAGCGTCGCGGTGACTACAACGTCTGAACCACTCGCCTACGACCGGACGGAGCCGGCGGACGCCCGCCGCTCCTCCGGCGGGCTCACCGGATGGGCGTCGAACTACCTCGACGAGCGCACCGGCATCTCCTACGTCGTCCGCGAGTTCGGCCGCAAGATCTTCCCGGACCACTGGTCCTTCATGCTGGGCGAGGTCGCCCTCTACAGCTTCGTCATCATCCTGCTGTCGGGCACGTTCCTCACCTTCTTCTTCCAGGCCTCGATGGCGGAGGTCGTCTACAACGGCAGCTACGTGCCCCTGAAGGGCCTGGACATGTCGGCGGCGATGCAGTCGACGCTGAACATCTCGTTCGAGGTGCGCGGCGGCCTGCTCATGCGCCAGGTGCACCACTGGGCGGCGCTGCTGTTCGTCGCCTCGATCGGCCTGCACATGGTCCGGATCTTCTTCACGGGAGCCTTCCGCAAGCCGCGTGAGCTCAACTGGCTGATCGGGTTCGTGCTGTTCGTCCTCGCCATGGGCGAGGGCTTCACCGGCTACTCGCTCCCCGACGACCTGCTGTCCGGCAACGGGCTGCGGATCATCGCGGGCATGGTCGAGGGCATCCCGTTCGTCGGCAGCTGGCTCGAGTGGTTCATCTTCGGGGGCCAGTTCCCCGGCACGTCGATCGTGGGCCGGCTCTACACGCTGCACATCCTGCTGCTGCCGGCCGCCGTGCTCGCCCTGATCGGTCTGCACCTCGTGTTCGTGGTGGTCCACAAGCACACGCAGTTCGCCGGACCGGGACGCACGAACGACAACGTGATCGGCTACCCGATCCTCCCGGTCTACGCGGCGAAGGCCGGCGGGTTCTTCTTCATCGTGTTCGGCGTCGTCATGCTGATGGCGACGTTCTTCGCGATCAACCCGATCTGGACCTACGGTCCGTACGACCCGAGCCCCGTGTCCGCCGGGACGCAGCCCGACTGGTACATCGGGTTCGCGGACGGCGCGCTGCGCCTCGTGCCCCACGGCTGGGAGTTCGTGCTCTTCAACACGACCTACTCGCTCAACGTGCTGGTCCCGGTCGTCGGCCTCGGCGCGTTCCTCGGCGCGGTGGCGGTGTACCCCTTCCTCGAGAGCTGGGTGACGGGCGACAAGCGCGAGCACCACGTCTCGGACCGCCCCCGCAACATGCCGACCCGGACGGGGATCGGCGCGGCCGGACTCACGGTGTACGCGGTGCTCTGGGCGGCGGCCGGCTCCGACCTGATCGCCACCCACTTCAAGTTCTCGATCGAGGGTGTCATCACGACGCTGCAGTTCGCGCTCGTGGTCGGTCCCTTCATCGCGTACTTCGTGGCGAAGCGGGTCTGTCTCGCGCTGCAGAAGAAGGACCGCGAGGTCGCGCTGCACGGCTTCGAGTCGGGGCGCATCGTGCGGCTGCCGGGCGGCGAGTACATCGAGGTCCACGAGCAGGTCGACGACTTCGAGCGGTGGAGGCTGGTCAGCTTCAACGACTACGAGCCGCTGATGATCCGCCCGAACGCGGCCGGCCGCATCCCGCCGCAGGAGCGCGTGCGCGCGGTGCTCAGCCGCTGGTTCTTCGAGGACCGCATCGAGCCCGTCACGCGCACCGACGTGGAGCTCTCGAGCCACCACTGATCGTGCCGACACCGAGAACGCCCGCGCCACGCAGCGCGGGCGTTCTCGTGTTCCGGCGCCACGACGGCCTCGAGGTGCTGCTCGGGCACATGGGCGGCCCGTTCTGGGCGCGCAAGCAGGAGGGCGCCTGGACGGTGCCGAAGGGGCTCCTCGAGCCCGGTGAGGAACCCCTGGAGGCCGCTCGGCGGGAGTTCCGGGAGGAGACCGGCATCCCGGTGCCCGACGGGACGCCGGTCCCCCTCGGCGACGTGCGCACCTCGGGCGGCAAGACGGTGACCGTGTGGGCGGTGGAGGCCGACGTGGACGTCGCCGGCTTCTCCCCCGGCACCTTCACCCTGGAGTGGCCGCCGCGGTCCGGCCGGCTCCTCGAGGTGCCGGAGATCGACGAGCTGCGCTGGGTGCCCCTGGACGCGGCGCAGCGGATGCTGACGGCCTCGCAGCGCCCGCTCCTGGCCCGCCTGACGACCCGCTGAGCCCCGGCACCCCGTCGTCGGGGTGTCAGCGGGCGAAGAAGCCCCGGTAGTACTCGTAGACCCAACCGATGATCGCGACGATGAAGATCGTGCCGCCGATGATCGAGATCCAGACCCCGACGGCGACGCCGAGGAAGCCCAGCGCGGCCGCCGTGGCGAGGATGATCGGCCACCAGCTGTACGGGCTGTAGAAGCCGAGCTCCGGATCGCCGTCGTCGATGCTCGCGTCGAGCCGGTCCTCGGGCAGCTGCCCGCCCTGCGCGTGGTAGGAGCGGTTCAGGTAGAACCCGATGAAGACGGCCATGACGGCGACGAGGCCGATGCCGACCGTGCCGACCCACTCGGGCTGCGCGTAGACGATGAGTGACCAGATCGTGTACGCCGCGTCGGAGAGCAGGAAGAACCCGGCGAGGATCCAGAAGAGGTTGACGCTGGCCCGCACGGCTACCGCACCTCGCCGTGCGCGACGTCGTACGTCGGCGCGTCAGGGGCGTCCTTGGCCGGGCCCACGCCGAACGGGATGCCCGCCTCGGGGTGGTTCAGGTCGAACGCCGGCGACTCCGACCGGATCCGCGGGATCGACGTGAAGTTGTGCCGCGGCGGCGGGCACGAGGTCGCCCACTCGAGGCTCCGGGAGAAGCCCCAGGGGTCGTTCACCGTCACCTTCGGTGCCCGCCTGGCCGTGATCCAGACGTTGTAGAGGAACGGGAGGACCGACAGACCGAGGATCGCGGCGCCGAGCGACGACAGCTGGTTCAGCGTCGTGAAGTTGTCACCCGGCTGGTAGGTGGCGTACCGACGGGGCATGCCGAGCACGCCGAGCCAGTGCTGCACGAGGAACGTCGTGTGGAAGCCGATGAACAGCAGCCAGAAGTGCAGCTTGCCGAGCCGCTCGTTCAGCATCTTGCCGGTCCACTTCGGCCACCAGAAGTAGAAGCCGGCGAACATCGCGAACACGACGGTGCCGAACACCACGTAATGGAAGTGCGCGACCACGAAGTAGCTGTCCGAGAGGTGGAAGTCCAGCGGCGGGGACGCGAGGATCACGCCCGTCAGGCCACCGAAGACGAACGTGATCAGGAAGCCCAGCGCCCACAGCATCGGCGTCTCGAACGTCACCGATCCCCGCCACATCGTGAACGTCCAGTTGAAGATCTTCACGCCCGTGGGCACGGCGATCAGCATCGTCATCAGGGCGAAGAACGGCAGCAGCACCGACCCGGTGACGTACATGTGGTGGGCCCAGACGGCCACGGAGAGCGCCGCGATCGAGATCGTCGCGTAGATGATCGTCTTGTACCCGAACAGCGGCTTCCGGCTGAACACCGGCATCACCTCGGAGATGATGCCGAAGAAGGGCAGCGCGATGATGTAGACCTCGGGGTGGCCGAAGAACCAGAACAGGTGCTGCCAGAGGATCGACCCGCTGGTCGCCGAGTTGAACACGTGCGCCCCGAGCTGCCGGTCCGCGCCGAGCGCGAGCAGGGCGGCGGCGAGCACCGGGAACGCCATCACCACGAGCAGCGACGTGATCATCGCGTTCCAGGTGAAGATCGGCATCCGGAACATGGTCATGCCGGGGGCGCGCATCGTGATGATCGTGGTGATGAAGTTCACCGCGCCGAGGATCGTGCTGAACCCGGAAAGGCCGAGGCCGAAGACCCACAGCGTGCCGCCGAGCCCCGGCGAGTAGGCGGTCTCCGACAGCGGGGCGTAGGCGGTCCAGCCGAAGCCGGCCGCACCCTGGGGCGTGAACTCACCCGACACCGCGATGAAGCTGCCCAGGAAGTAGAGCCAGTAGGCGAAGGCGTTGAGCCGCGGGAAGGCGACGTCGGGCGCGCCGATCTGCAGCGGCATCAGCACGTTCGTGAAGCCCGCGAAGAGCGGCGTCGCGAACATGAGCAGCATGATCGTGCCGTGCATCGTGAAGAGCTGGTTGTAGATCTCCGGCGTCGGCACCAGGTGCAGACCCGGAGCCGCCAGCTGGGCCCGGATCACGAGGGCGAGCACGCCGCCGATCAGGAAGTACACGAACGAGGTCGTGAGGTACAGGTACCCGATCCGCTTGTGGTCCGTCGTGGTCAGGTACTGCACCACGATGTTGCCCTTGCGGGCGACCGGGCTGCGGTCGTCGATCGTGGTCGTCTGACCGCCTGGCAGTGCCGCTGGCTCGCCCGGGCGTCCCAGAGTCGTCGTCATCGCGCGATTCCCATCACTGATTGCCGAGCTGCTTCGTCTCGCTCGGCGCGTTCCCGTTACCGCTGTTGTTCTTCTGCTGCGTGCCGATCGCGCCCGAGCTGTCGTCCTTGTTGAACTGGTCGCCCAGCAGCCCCGTGTTGCCGATGTCGCGCAGGTGCTGGATGTACGCGGTGTACTGCGCCGGCGTCACGACCTTCACCGTGAACAGCATGCGGGAGTGGTACTCGCCACACAGCTCGGCGCACTTGCCCTCATAGGTGCCGAGCCGGGTCGGGGTGAAGGTCTCGTAGTTCGTCTGCCCGGCGATGAGGTCCTTCTTGTAGAGGAAGTCGATCACCCAGAAGGAGTGGTTCACGTCACGGGTGCGCAGCTGCAGCTCGACCGACTTGCCCATCGGCAGGTAGAGCACCGGCAGCTGCGAGTTGTCGAAGCCCGTGTTCGGGATGCCCTCGGCCTTCGGCTGGGCCTGGATCCCGGCGAAGTAGACGTTCTCGTTCTTGTAGTCGAAGTCCCACGCCCACTGCTGTCCGTAGACGTCGATCGTGACATCGGGATGCGGGTCGCGCGCCTCGATCGCGTTCTGGTCCTTGGCGGTGAAGGCGAAGAAGCCGAGCACGAGGATCAGCGGGACGATCGTGTAGAAGATCTCGATCGGCATGTTGTAGCGGAGCTGCACGGGCAGGCCGGTCTGACCGCGTCGGCGACGGAAGACCACGGCCGCCCAGATGATGAGGCCCCAGGTGATGACGCCGACGGCGAGCAGCACGATCCACGAGCCCACCCAGAGGTCGGAGATCATCTGCGCGTGATTCGTGGTCGGCGTCTGCCCGGAGGTGAAGCCGGGCAGGTAGCCGTGCAGCTGCAGGTCGTCGCAGCCGGTGAGAGCGAGCAGCACCCCGACCGCCAGGGGCGGGACCAGGATCAAGCGTCGGCGGTTGGAGCGCACCAGTTCCCTCTCGGTGACGATCGGACGTTCCCGGGATCAGCCTACCGTCAGGAGCGGATCCGCTCCCCCGACGGCGACCCCCCTTGTTCTGCGGGTTGCATGCGAATGGCGCCCCCTGGCGGGGGCGCCATTCAGGTCGTGGGGCGGCTCAGTGGAAGGAGTCGCCGCACGCGCAGCTGCCCTGCGCGTTGGGGTTGTCGATCGTGAAGCCCTGCTTCTGGATCGTGTCCTCGAAGTCGACGGTCGCGCCGTCCAGGTAGGGCACGCTCATGCGGTCCACGACGACCTCGACGCCCTCGAAGTCGACGGTGGCGTCGCCCTCGAGGAGTCGCTCGTCGAAGTACAGCTGGTAGATGAGGCCCGAGCAGCCGCCTGGCTGCACGGCGAGGCGGAGGCGGAGGTCGTCGCGGCCCTCCTGCTCGAGCAGGCTCTTCACCTTGCCGGCTGCGGCGGCGGTGAGCAGGACGCCGTGACGGGTGTCGGTGGTCGGCCGGCCGGTGATCGCGATGTCGGTCATGCCCGGAATGCTACGCCCCGCGCCGGGAGAGGCGCGCGAGGAGCAGCGCCTCCGCCGTGATGGCGCGTCGCAGCACGCCGAGGTGCTGGGACTCGTTCGGGGAGTGCGCCCTGCTGCTCGGATCCTCGACGCCCGTGAGCAGGATCTGCGCGGCCGGGAACATCTCGGCGAGGGTCGAGACGAACGGGATGGAGCCGCCGATCCCGGTCGCGACGGGGGCGGCGCCCCAGCCGTCCTCCAGCGCCCCCCTGGCCGCCTCCGCAGCCCAGCCGCCGTGGTCGACGAGGAACGGCTCCCCGAGATCGACGTCGGCGAATTCGAGGTGCGCGCCGAA
>NZ_JAODBE010000186.1 GCF_025463795.1 Amnibacterium sp. | reverse complement strand
AACCTCGCGGTGCACCCCGACGCGCAGCGCCACGGGATCGGCGGCCTGCTGCTCGGTCGCGCGGAGCAGGAGGCGCGGGACGCGGGGCTCGAGGTCGTGAGGCTGTACACGAACGCCTGGATGCACGAGAACCTCGCCTACTACGCCCGTCGCGGCTTCCGCGAGACCTCGCGCACGGGCGACACCGGGCACGACCGGGTGTTCCTCGAGAAGCGGCTCGCGTAGCGACGCGGACGTGAATCCATACCCTGGTCGGCATGGACTCGATGGCTGTCATCGACTGGTTCGCGGCCAACGCCCGGGACCTGCCGTGGAGACGGCCCGGCTTCAGCGCCTGGGGCACGCTCGTCTCGGAGTTCATGCTGCAGCAGACGCCCGTGTCGCGGGTCGTGCCGATCCTCGAGGCGTGGCTGGAGCGCTGGCCGACACCGGCCGACCTCGCGACGGCGCCGCCGGCCGAGGTGCTGCGCGCGTGGGGCCGGCTCGGCTACCCGCGTCGGGCGCTGGCCCTGCACGCGTGCGCGACGGCGATCGCGGAGCGGCACGGTAACCGCGTGCCGGAGGACGTCGACGCGTTGCTGGCGCTGCCGGGCATCGGCGACTACACCGCGCGAGCCGTCGCGGTCTTCGCTCACGGCTCCCGGCACCCCGTGGTCGACACGAACGTGCGCCGCGTGCTCGCCCGTGCGGTGGCGGGCGTCGCGCAGCCCGGGGCGCCGAACGCACGACGGGACCTGCCGGCGATGGCAGCGCTGCTGCCGGAGGACCTCGCGGCGCAGCGCGCGTTCAACGCCGGCGTGATGGAGCTCGGCGCCGTCGTCTGCACGGCGCGGGCCCCGCGATGCGGTCGGTGCCCGCTCGCGGCCACCTGCGCGTGGCGTGCCGCCGGCTACCCGCCGGCTGAGGGGCCGCCCGCACGACGGCAGGCCCGGTTCGAGGGCTCGGACCGGCAGCGGCGTGGCCTCGTGCTCGCCGAGCTCCGCGCGAGCGACCTGCCGGTGACGGACCGCGAGCTCGCCACCGTGATCGCGGATCCGATCGTCCGGGAGCGGGTGCTGACCGGCCTTGCGGCGGACGGCCTCGCCGAACGCGCGGACGGCGGCTGGCGGCTGCCTGCGGGCTAGCGGGCCGCCGGCGGCCTGCTGGCGAAGACGCCGGTGACGACGAGCGCCGCCGCGGCGGCGAGCTGGCCGATCGCCCACGCCGTGCCGGCGAATTGGAACGGGACCGCCGGGTTCCAGAGCACCGCGACGACGATCGGGCCGGGCAGCCACGGCCACTGCCGCGCCTGCCAGACGAACACCGCGACGATCAGGCTGAGGATCGCGACGGCGTAACGGATCCAGAGGAAGCCGTCCGTGCCGAGCAGCGCCAGACCGGCCAGCAGCACGATCGCGGCGAGCACCGCCGGCGCGAGGGCGCGCCGCTCAGGCCGACGGCCGTACCGGTCGTCGTTCGGCGAGCGCTCCGGGCCACCACCGCGCCCGGCGGCACGACGCTCGGCCCGGTTCCCGCTCATTCCTCGTCGTCGTCCGCGCGATCGCGCGGCTGCACGTACGGGTCGGGGTCGCCCGCGTACTCGGCGGCGGCGGCGAGCGCCGCAGCGGCCGAGTCCCGCTCGCGCGCCTCCGCGAGGAGCGAGGCGACGTGGGCGGCGTTCTCGGGGATCGCATCCGGGATGAACTCGAGCGTCGGCGTGAGCCGGGTGCGGATGTTCCTGCCCACCTCGGTGCGCAGCATCCCCGTCGCGGCCTTGAGCGCCGCAGCGCTGTCCTCGCGCTCCTGCTCCGTGCCGTAGACCGTGTAGAACACCGCCGCGTGCTGGAGATCGCCGGTCATCCGAACATCGGTGATCGTCACGAAGCCGAGGCGCGGGTCGCGCAGCCCCTTGTCGAGCCGCTTCGCGATGATCTCCTTGACCTGGTCACCGAGCTTCGCGGCGCGTCCGTGGTCGGCCATGGGTGGGCTCCCTTCTTCACTTCAGCAACGGTGAAATCGCGCCGTTCCGGAGAAATCCGACGACACGCCGCCCCCGCAGGAGCAGGGGCGGCGTGTCGCTCAGGAACTCCGGATCCGCGCGATGAAGGAGGACCGGGTCAGACCCGGACCTTCTCCTTCGTCTCGATCGTCTCGATCTCGTCACCGATCTGGATGTCGTTGAACCGACCGAGGCCGATACCGGCCTCGAAGTCCGTGCGGACCTCGGTGACGTCGTCCTTGAACCGACGCAGCGACTCGATCGCCAGGTTGTCCCCGACGACCACCCCGTTGCGGATGACGCGGGCCTTCGCGTTGCGCGTGATCACGCCGCTGCGGACCAGCACACCCGCGATGTTGCCGAACTTGGACGAGCGGAAGATCTCCCGGATCTCGGCGAGACCCGACTGCACGTCCTCGAACTCCGGCTTGAGCATCCCCTTCAGGGAGTTCTCCACGTCCTCGAGGGCCGAGTAGATCACCGAGTAGAAGCGGACGTCGATGCCCTCGCGCGCTGCGCGCTCACGGGCCTTCGGGTCGGGCCGCACGTTGAAGCCGATGATGATCGCGTTGTCGACCGTCGCCAGGTTCACGTCCGACTCGGTGACCGCACCGACGCCGCGGTGGATGATCCGCAGCTGGACGCTCTCGTCGACGTCGATCTTCAGCAGCGACTCCTCGAGCGCCTCGACGGCACCGGAGACGTCACCCTTGATGATCAGGTTCAGCGAGTCGACCTTGCCGGCCTCGATCTGGCCCATGAAGTCCTCGAGCGAGATGCGCTTGCGGGCCTTCGCCAGCTGCGCGTTGCGCTCCGCGGCCTCACGCTTCTCGGCGACCTGACGGGCGGTGCGGTCCTCCTCGGTGACGAGGAAGGTGTCGCCCGCTCGCGGGACCGTCGAGAGGCCCTGCACCTGCACCGGACGGGACGGACCCGCTTCGGCCAGGGCGACGCCGTTCTCGTCCGTCATCGCACGGACCCGGCCGTAGGCCGTGCCCGCCACGATGGCGTCCCCGACGCGCAGGGTGCCGGCCTGGATGAGCACGGTCGCGACCGCACCGCGGCCCTTGTCGAGCCGCGCCTCGATCGCCACACCGCGCGCATCCCGTTCCGGGTTCGCCCGCAGGTCGAGACCCGCGTCGGCGGTCAGGAGGACCGCGTCGAGCAGGTTGTCGATGCCGATGTTGTTCCGCGCCGAGACGTCGACGAACATCGTGTCGCCGCCGTACTCCTCCGCGACGAGACCGAACTCGGTGAGCTGCTGCCGGACCTTCGCCGGGTTCGCGCCCTCCTTGTCGATCTTGTTCACGGCCACGACGATCGGCACACCGGCCGCCTGGGCGTGGTTCAGCGCCTCCACGGTCTGCGGCATCACGCCGTCGTCGGCGGCGACCACGAGGATCGCGAGGTCGGTCACCTGGGCACCACGGGCACGCATGGCGGTGAACGCCTCGTGGCCCGGGGTGTCGATGAAGGTGATCGCGCGCTCGTAGCCCTCGTGCTCGGTCCACACCTGGTACGCACCGATGTGCTGGGTGATGCCACCCGCCTCGCCGGCGACGACGTTCGCGTTCCGGATGGAGTCGAGGAGCTTCGTCTTGCCGTGGTCGACGTGACCCATGACGGTCACGACGGGCGGCCGGATCTCGAGATCCTCCTCGTCCTCGTCGTACTCGAACTCGATGTCGAAGCCCTCGAGCAGCTCGCGGTCCTCGTCCTCGGGCGAGACCATCTCGATCCGGTAGCCGAGCTCCTCGCCCAGCACCTGGAACGTGGCCTCGTCGAGCGACTCGGTCGCGGTCGCCATCTCACCGAGGTGGAACAGCACCGTGACGAGGTTGCCCGGGCTCGCGTCGATCTTGTCCGCGAAGTCCGTGATGGACGCGCCGCGACGCAGCCGGATGATCGTGCTGCCGTCGCCGCGCGGGACGCTGACGCCACCGAGCGTCGGGGCCGTCCGCATCTCGAACTCGGCGCGCTTCGTCCGCTTCGACTTGCGCTGGCGGGACTTGCCGCCGCCCTTGCCGAAGGCGCCGGCAGTGCCGCCGCCGGGACCGCGACCACGGCCGCCACCACCCGGACGCGGGCCGCTGAAGCCGCCCGCCGGACGCTGGAAGCCGCCGCCCGCGCCACCCGGACGTGCACCTGCGCCGGCTCCACCAGGACGAGCGCCGGGTCCACCCGGACGCGCGCCGAAGCCGGCCGGACGCGGAGCGCCCATGCCAGGACCACCCGGACGCGGAGCGCCGGGACGGGGTGCACCCGGACGCGGAGCGCCGGGACGCGGGATGCCGTTGGTCGCGCCGCCGCCACCGCCGGGGCGCATGCCCTGGTTCGAGGCGAAGGGGTTGTTGCCGGGACGCGGCACGGGAGAGCGGCCCATGCCCTGGCTCGACGCGAAGGGGTTGTTGCCGGGACGCGGGGCGCCCGGACGCGGCTGCGGACGCGGGATCGCGCTCGCGGTCGACGGGGTGCTCGAAGGGGCCTCGGGGGCCTGCGCGGCCTGCGGGGCCTGCGGGGCCTCGCCGCCGGGCG
>NZ_JAODBE010000152.1 GCF_025463795.1 Amnibacterium sp. | reverse complement strand
CACCTGAAGGTCGTGATCCTGGCCAAAATCCGGCGGGGAGAGAGCTTCCTCTTCTCGTGGGAGTACTCGGCAGCCGCGGGACACGGCCACAGCTCCGTCTGGATCAACCCTTCAATCCCGCTCCAGTTCGACTTCGCCGGCAGCAGGGAGCCGCGCCTCAACCGGGCGTGGGTGGAAGAACTCGTCCGGCTCTCCAACACACCCGGGGGCCTCCGGATAACACCCGAGCCTGCCGAAACCGGGTCACCCGCAGACACCTGACGTTCTGCTGCCCGTCCCGCGGGCCTCTCCTCACCGACAGGGAGGAAAGCAATCAGAATGCGAACCGGTCTTCAGTTACCTTCAGCCACTCTGCGGCCTGCAGGGACGGTCGTTGGGGAGGCGGTGTTGCGTCAGACAGGACGCTTCCGGGCTGAGTCGCCCCGCAGCGCCGCTGCTTGGTGTTGTGCGGTGAGCACGAGGCGTCGCTCGGCCACTGCACGGGCCACGCTCCGCAGGGCCTGATTAGTGGACCGGGCGTGGTTCCTGAGGACTGTGAACGCCTGATCCATGTCGCAGTTCAAGGACTGGGCGATCAGCCCCTTCGCCTGCTCGACGACGATGCGGCTATCGAGCGCCCCTTGAAGGTGTGTGCTGAGGTCGCGCAGTTGCCGCGTGCCGCGTTCCTGCATGATCGCGATGGTGGCGACGTCGGTAAGTGCCTGGGCGAGGGCGATGTCCCGTTCGTTCAATGCTCCTACCGCGGAGTGGAATAGGTTCATGGTGCCGATGGTCTGGCCCTGCAGGCGCATCGGTGTGGCGTGCACGGACCGGTAGCCCCTTTCGAGCGCCGAGCGCTGGAACTCCGGCCACGGGCCGCCGCCCTTTCCGATGTCGCCCAGGGTGACTGCTTGACCAGTCGTGAAGCAGTCCCAACACGGGCCTGCCTCCGCAGCGAGTTGAACGACCTCCACGACATCGACGTCCTCGACCGATGAGGCCATCAGCTGCAGGTCCCCGTTCGCGTCCGTCAGCAGCAGACCGCCGGCGTCGGTGTCCAGCAGGTCGATGCAAGCGTCGATCAGCGTGTGCATCAGCTCGACGAGGTCGAAGTCGGACACGAGCGTGTTGGTGAGCGAAACGAATGCCGCGCTCGTTCGAGCCTCGCGGGTTGCGCTGTCCATGGCCACTTGCCTCCTGCTCAATGGTGCGTCTGCACCTGAGAAATGGTGTCTGCACTTGAAATCGGTGTCACAGCTGCCCGAAGTCGAACCGGCGGGTGATGACCTCACGCGCGAGCCCCGCGAGGGGAACGCCGGAGGCGAACGCCTGCCCGCGCAAGCGCAGCAGCGCGGTGCTGGCGCTGCAGTCGAGTTGCACCATCACCATCCCAGTGGCTTGATGCACCTCACGTCGCAACTCGACGGCGTTCCGCCCCGTCCTGCTGGTTGCCGCCTCAGCGGAGCGAGTCGCGAGGCGCACCGCCCGCCCCGCCACGCTCAGCGCCAGATCTTGGGCCACATCGATCATCTCGTCCGACCATCGTTCGACTGGCGAGCGGCTGTACAGGTCCGCCACTCCCACAGTCGCCGCACCGAGACGGAGAGGCAAGGCGAATAGTGCCCCAGCCCCGCATCGGACGGTCTCCAGCGCCAGCGTCGGCCAGGCGTTGGGCCCCGCCATGTCGGCCGCGTCCCAGAGGAACGCCGGCCCCTCGGTTCGCAAGGCCTCCCAATGCGGCCCCACACCCAACTCGAACTGCAAAGCCTCCAGCTTGACCGCCAGAGCATCGCTCGCCCCAACGACGGAGTGACTCCCGCGTTCGGTGACGACAGAGATCGACGCCCCCGCGACCGGAAGCGCATCGATGAACATGCGGCACAACGCGCGCCCAGGATCAGCATCGGCCGCGTCCTGCGCACCGTGTTCATCGCTGAAACTCATGACGTCCGCCATGACCAGCGCACCGTACACCCGGCGCCGACGTCCTCCCGCCCGGCCTGAACCTCTCCCCACGAGGCATCTCGGCTCACGAGCACCGTGTCACACCCCGCTTTGCAGTCACCGAGTCCTCGTCGCTCCAGCCCGCCCCGCGAGCCTGGTCCGCCAGCCGGGCCGCGCTGTCACGGATTCGGGGTGTTTTCACGGCGGTGGAGAGGTAGGCGATCTGCTTCGCGGCGTCGGCGGTCGCCGCAGACGACGTGTCCGTCGCCGAGAGCGACAGAGAAGGCGCGGTCGTAGTCGGCGAGGTCCCGATGCAGCAGGTCCGCCTCTGATCGCCCCGCGGGTTCGTGCCCAGTTGCGTGGCCTGGAGTGCGGTGACGGGACCGCGGCGCCGCACCGGTCCGCGGGACGGCCCAGAGGCGCACTCGCCGCCCACGAAGCGCATCCGGCGCGCATCACGGTGGACGGCCGTGGTTCCAGCCGCTGACCTTTCGCTGGAGGTTCACGTCCGTCACCGTGTCGGTGGGTAGATTGCTCCGGTTGCTCTGGACCCCGGCAACGGATTTATCCGTCGCTGCGTGGAGGAGCCCCTCATGGTCAACAACAAGTCTGCCTACAGCTCACCCGTCGGGCACTTCGACGGGGAAGGTGGTGACCAGTCGCGGGCGGCCCGTGGCAGCGCCACGAGTCCCCCCACCGAACCCAGAGGGGCCAAAATACCGCCGGTCCTACCCGACGGCACCATCATCGGCGGTGCCCGCGAAGCGATCGATGGCCACTGATGCGTCTCACCGCCGCCGTCATCCAAGCCCGCCGCTCCAGGGGATTCTCCGCAGGAGCCACAGCCCGCTCGTCGGAGACGACAAGAGCTGCGACGGTTGAGCCGGCCTTCGACCGGCCGGGGCTGGTCTGGATCTGGATACTCTCCGACCGGCTCCTCGGGCCGGGCGGCGCGACCCAGGGCTGGCTGGTCCGCGGCACGGTCTGCAGCCGCGCCAGCACTCACATCGGCTCCCGGCATCCGGGCCAGTTCCGCGGCAGCGACGGAACCGTCAGCGCGTTCCTGGCACGCAGCCTCGGACCCCCCGCCCTGCCGCCGCTGTCACCAACGCCTCCAGCGCCGCCCCTTCGCCGCTCCGGCAACGGGGTCCCGACGGAGACCGTTGCTCGCCTCCGAGAAGCCGCGTGAGGAATGGTCCACCTACGAGTTCCTCATCTCGAGCGGCCGAAACCCGGGCAAACCCGGCCCGTTCGGCCCCCCTTCCCCGCCCGCAACCCCGCCGCTACCGTCGAACGCCACCGGCACGAAAGGTCGCAACGATCTACACGATCAAGGTCAGCCGAGCGCACAGCGCTTGGGTCGCGGATGTCGAGAACCTAGACGGCGCGCACACCTGCGGGAAGGACTTGGTGACGCTGAGGCACAACCTCAGCAAGGCCATCCGCATCGCCGCTGACCGACCCCACATCTCGCCGCTTCCGACACCCTCCAGATTTGTCAACGTGCCCGCTTCGGTGCGCGTCGCATCTGGGCTCGGCGAGGCCGCAAGACTCCAGCAAGAACACCCCCTCAAGCACCTCCCCGAAGTCGTCGGAGAGGTCGTCCGGCAACTCGCGGACGACGGGATTTCAAGAGCCGACTCCGCGGCGCTGCTCCGGCTACCAGCCGACACCATCGCGGACCTCCGCGCACGACGGCCCCACCCGGCGCGGGGCAGCTTTGAGATACCCCGGAATCGCCATGGCCTTTCCGAACTGAACGGTGACGGGGTTCACCCGATGCCGCGACCGGCGGTCAGCGCCTGCGTCCGGTCATGAATCGGCGAGCTGTTCGCTGATGAGGTCCTGCACCTGATTCAGCAGCCATGCACGGAGCAGCCCGGGATGCTCTTCCTTCAACCAGGCCACCGCCTGCGCCGGGTCACGAACCCCACCCGGTTCACCCACTCACGCAATACACGTGGAAGCTTCAGTGCGGGCGACTGCTGCGCGTGCACGTTGGCGATGAGCAGCTGCTGACCGACCAGGGCCTGCGCGTTGGCGTCAAGCCACCGATGGAACGCATCCAAGTCGTCATCCCCGCTGCGTCGGACCAACGACTCGGCTGCTTCAACCATGCTCGACATCGACCGAGGGCCCTCCTGATGTCGGATCGAATCGAGCAGTTGCTCGATGTCGGCGGCGAACGCCGGTGGCTATCTCCCGCCACTGGCACTGACCGATGCTCCTCGATGACCTGGCCTACGGTTAGGGAGTGACAGCACCCGGTCGCGATCAACCCACCGCGACACGACGCCTATCCCTGTCCGCGACCACGGTGTCCGACACGGTCGCACTCTTCCCGCTCATGTCTGACCCGGCTGGGTGGTGTTTCGAGCCTGAGTCCCGTCATGCGGTGATCCACCAGACCATCGAATGGCTGCGACGAAGTGAGGAGCGTTGGACCGCTGGCGACTTGAGCTACTGGGTCGCCTGGGACCGGCTAGATGGCGCCCTTGTCGGTGTAGGTGGCGCGCAACGTCGGGCGGCCGGCTACTGGAACCTCAGCTGGCGCGTCGCGGCTTCCGCACAGGGCAAGGGCTACGCAACGGAGCTCGCGAAGGTCGCAATCGCCGCTGCCCAGAAGCAGGATCCACTGCTGACGATCATCGCTTGGATAACGCCGACCAACACACCCTCAATCCACGTCGCCGAGAGAGCGGGCCTCCAAAACCGGGGGGAACTCGCCGACCCCGAAGACGGCCTACCCCGCCTTGCCTTCACCGATCGCACTTACCCAGCAGACGAGACTCCCATCTGACATAGCTGCCATTACAGGCGCCTCCCGAGCGATGTCCGCCAAGACTCGGGCCCGCAATCAACGCTTCAGATAAGCCTTCCGTCGACTCGCGACCGCTGGCCCCTGTGAGCGACGCGCCCCGAAGTTGACTGCACCCAGGGGCACGGTGAGGATCGTGCAATGCGGTTGCACCCGATCATGTTCGTCCCGGATCAGTATGCAGAGCGAGATTTCTACGGGTTGCTCGGGTTCGAGCGTCACTACGAAGGCGACGAGTTCCCCGGTTTCCTCGCCATTCGTCACGGGGAAGCCGTCATCGGGTTGCAACGCGCGTCAACGGATCAGCCGCCCTACGGTGGCGGCCTGCGCTGGCAGTTCGAGGTCGAGTCGACGGCCGAACTCGACCACATCCTCGACACCTGCAAGGAGAACGACCTGGAGTACGAGTTGGAGGTGGAGGAGGGGGGCGACCGGTTCCGGACGCGACTGGTTCGCGTGCTCGCGCCCTCCGGTATCACCGTCTGGTTTGAGGGGCCCAACGAGCGTTAGCGGTCCGAACCCCCTCGAGTGGCAGCGTCGGCGGCAGCGGGGACTGCCGCAGGTAGGGAAAGCAGCAGCCTGTTCGGGGTCCCTGGAATGCCGTAAGGGCGCCGCCCTGCCTCCCGCGTACCGGCCGGGAGATCAGCCGGTGGCGCCGGGCCCGAGTGGTTTGGATGCCGATTCCATGTACCACTCCGTGAATCGGTCGCAACGGCCCTCGGCATCGAGGCCGACGATCCACAGGTTCTCGTAGACACGGCCGTCGGAGTAGACGGTTCGGCCCTGCACGAAGTGGCATCCGCGGTCTTCGCCGAGCGGATGCCAGGTGAACTGGTGATCGCCGGCCCTGTCGGCTCCGGACAGCCAGAGCGCCACGATCGCCTGCGGTCCGATCGCGGGTGTAGCCCAGGGGTAGGAGCGATATTCGGAGATCTCGCTGAACAGCGCCTCGATGTCGGAAGGCTCGTTCGAGTTCCACGCCTTCACGTAGCTGGCGATCCACCGTTCCAGAGCGCTCGCCATGAACCGACGATACCGCTGGGCCGGCCGGTCCCGCCGGGGCGATTCCATCGCGCACCCAGGACCAGCACGACGCCAGCGAAAATGGCGATACCGCCTCCTGCGCAGGCGGACGCGTCATCGCCCAGGGAAGCCGCGTCACGGGGACGACACCCCCGAACCCTCTGACCAAGGGCAGTGTCAGCGATGTCCTAATACATCACCACCTCACGCCGGCTCCGCGCAGGTTGCCGTGCCCACATTTTGCCCACACCTGTGGGCAATGATCGACATATGCCTGTAACCGACTTCGCGCGTTTTGGCCGACCAGACGGTGTTTTGTCATCGAGGAAGAACGCGCGTATACGGCGTCAGACAACTGAAAATCGAAAGGTCACCGGATCGACGCCGGTCGGAGCCACTCCTGAAACCCCCGGTCGTTCCCCGGGGGTGCTCGCGTTCTCCCGCCTGGCCTCTCCGCCGTGGGCGGACCGGCCGGACTGCACAGGCGGAGGCCGCTCCCCTCTGTCAGGTCTCCGCCTGGTGACCTGATCCCGCCGGAGAAGCGGGACCGAACCAGGTCGTGAGCGCGTCTGCGAGCCCCTGATCCGTGCCCGAACCCACCCAGGCGACGTGCCCGTCCGGGCGGATCAGCACCGCGGCCGGGGTGGGCCACGGGCCGATGACCGGGAGCTCCAGCTCGCCCTCGAATCGCGCGTCGACCAGGCGCACCCGCTCCAGCCACGGCTCGATCTCGAGGGAGCCCGGCGCCGCGAGGTTCAGCAGCACCGGGCGGGCGTCGCGCAGCAGGGCGAAGACGGTCGTCGGCCCGCCGGAGGCGACGAGGTCGAGGTCCGGCATGCGGCGGCCGAGCAGGGGATGGCCGGCGCCGAGGTCGTACGCGACGTCGAGCCCGTGGATGAGGGCCGCGACCTGGCGGCGGGGCTGGTCCAGGACCATCAGCGCGTCGATGGTCTCGGTGAGGGCGGCGGTCCGCGGGTCCTGACGCTGCAGGACGCTCTGCGCCATCGAGTGCTTCAGCGCCCGAGCGCCGGCGGGATGCCGTTCCGCGTGGTAGCTGTCGAGGAGCGAAGCGGGCGAGACGCCGTGCACGACCTGCGCGAGCTTCCAGCCGAGGTTGACCGCGTCCTGCATCCCGAGCCCGATGCCCTGCCCGCCGGCGGGGTAGTGGATGTGCGCGGCGTCGCCCGCGAGCAGCACCCGGCCGTTCCGGTACGCCGCCGCCTGCCTGGTGGCGTCGGTGAACCGGGAGATCCAGGTCGGATGGTGCACCCCGAAGTCGGTGCCGAACACGGCGACGAGGGATTCGCTGAGGTCGGCCAGCGTCGGCTCCGCGGCGGGTTCGAGCCGCTGCTCGGTGGTGACGACGCGATACGTCCGCCCGTCCTCCAGCGGCAGCAGGCCGTGCACGCCCCGCTCGTCCTGGCGCAGACCCGTCGGCGGTTCCGCCGCGACCTCCACCTCGGCGATCAGGTTGCTCCGGGTCGCGCCCCAGCCCGGGAAGCCGATCCCGGCCGCCTTGCGGATCGTGCTCCTGCCGCCGTCAGCGCCCACGAGGTACCCCGCGCGCACGGTCCCGCCGTCGGCGAGCGCGACCTCCACGCCGCCCTCGCCCTGGACGAAGCCGGTGACCTCCTGCCCTCGACGGACGTGAACACCGATCTCCTCGATCCACTCGGCGAGGATCGGCTCCAGCCGGTTCTGCCACAGGGCGAGCCCGTAGGGATGCCGGGTCGGGAAGTCGCCGATGTCGAGCGTCGTCGTACCGAACCGGGCGGTCTGCGCGACCTGGCCCGCGAACAGGAACCGGTCGGCGATCCCCCGCTGATCCAGGATCTCTATGGTGCGCGAGTGGACCCCGCCCGCGCGTGCACCGGCCAGCTCGGCCGTCGGGCGCCGCTCCAGCACCTGGACGTCGATCCCGGCCAGGGCCAGCTCGCCGGCCAGCATCATCCCGGTCGGTCCGCTGCCGACCACCACCACGTCCGCCATCGAGGCCACCTCCCTGCGACGCCGTCCGAAGGCGCGCGACCGAGCACCGTACGGCCGGACCCGGGTCTTGCGGCAAGGTCCCCCGGTCGCGGTACCTTCGAAGGAGAGGGCGGATCGACGCTCCGCGCCCGGGATCAGGTCAGCAGGTGCCCCATGCGGGTGCGTTTGGTCTCGAGGTACCGGTCGCTCTGGATCCCGTTGCGGACGACCACCGGCACCCGCTCCACGACTCTGACGCCGTGGTCCCGAAGCTGGCGGAGCTTGTCGGGGTTGTTGGTCATGAGGCGGACTCGCCGCACAGCGAGGTCGGCGAGGATCGCGGCCGCCGATCCGTAGTCACGGTCGTCGACGGGCAGTCCGAGCGCGGTGTTCGCATCGACGGTGTCCAGGCCGCCCTCCTGGAGGCGGTAGGCGCGGAGCTTGTTCACCAGCCCGATCCCTCGGCCTTCGTGCCCCCGGAGGTAGACGACCACACCGCCCTCAGCGGCGATGGCGTCGAGGGCGGCCGCCAGCTGGAGCCCGCAGTCGCACTTGGCGGAGTCGAGCACCTCGCCGGTGAGGCATTCGGAGTGCAGCCTGACGAGCGGCGTCGGGCCGAGGGGGTCGGCGATGACCGCGAGGTGGTCGACGCCGGTGGCCAGGTCGCGGTAGGCCCGCACCCGCAGCTCCCCCCGGCGGGTGGGCATCCGGGTCTCGACCTCGAACCGGACGGCGGCGGTCGCGTCCTCCCGGAGGGCGGTGCTCATGCGGCGTCCCGGGCGCCCGCGAGCGCGGCATCGACGGTGCGGAGGAGCTCCCTGCCGGACCGCTCGAACTGCTCGATCCCTCGGCGTTCGAGCGTCTCGACGACGTCGTCGTAGGAGACGCCGAGGTCGGCCAGTCGTCGAAGGACCGTCCGGGCGGAGTCGGCACTGAGGTCTCTGAGGTCGCCGGGCCGGCCGTGATCGGCGACCGCGCGGAGCGTGGCCTCCGGCATCGTGATGATGGAGCCCGGTGTCGCGAGTGCGTCGACGTAGCGGGTGTCCGGCATCCGGGGGTCCTTCACGCCGGTCGACGCCCAGAGCAGCGGCTGCGGATGAGCGCCGCGCTCGAGGAGCCGGACCGCGCGTTCCGATCCGAACCGTTCGTCGAACGTCTCCACCGCGAGACGCGAGTTGGCGATCGCCACGGCGCCCGCGAGCTCGGCGGCGGCGATCGAGTCCACCGCGCTGAGGCGCGCGTCGACCTCGCTGTCGACGCGTGAGACGAAGAAGGAGGCGACCGACCGGATCCGGTGCAGGTCCAACCCGCGTTCGGCGGCCCGCTCGAGCCCGGCGAGGTAGGCGTCCACGACCTGGCCGTACGTCGTCAACCCGAAGATCAGGGTGACGTTGACGCTGATGCCCTCGGCGATGGCGGCGGTGATCGCGTCCAGCCCGGCCCGTGTGGCGGGGATCTTCACGAAGACGTTGGGCCTGGCGACCAGCGCATGGAGGCGCCGCGCTTCGGCGACGGTTGCGATCGCGTCGTGGGCGACGTCGGCGCCGACCTCGATCGACACCCACCCGTCGGCGCCGTCCGTGGCGGCGTGGACGGGCGCGAGGACGTCAGCGGCGGCGGCCACGTCCTCCGTCATCAGCTGCAGGGCCGCATCGGCAGCGGGCACCCCCTGCTCGGCGAGGCGATGGAGGGCTGCGCCATACGCGGTCGAACGGGCCAGCGCGGCGGCGAAGATGGTGGGATTCGTCGTCACGCCGGAGACGCCGAAGCCGTCGATCAGCGACTGCAGGCCCCCACCGACGATGCGGTCCCGCGACAGGTCGTCGAGCCAGAGGCTGACGCCTCGGCGGACCAGCGTGCGAGCAGCGGTCTCGGTCATCACAGCTCCTCGAGGGCGATGCGGGCGTCGGCGAGTCTTCGCGCGTCGACGGGCCGGCCGCGCTGGATCAGGGCCGGGAGGGCCCCGTCGGGGTCCGGGTCGTTGACGTGCACCCCGGCGACGGGGCGACCGTCGACGAGCCACACGGCGGTGAACGACCCTGATCCGATGTCCCCGCGAACGACGGGATCGGCGTCGGTCATCAGGGGCGGGAAGCCGGCGAACCGCACCTTCACGTCGTACTGGGCGCTGAGGAACGTGGGCACGTCGTCGTACCGTTCCGAACCCCCGAGGACGGCGTCCGCGGCCACCGCCCCGCCGCGCAGCGCGTTCGAGAAGTGCTCGCTCCGGACGCGGACGTTCGCCACGGGATGCAGCACGGCGGCGATGTCACCCACCGCCCAGATCCGGTCGCTGCTCGAGCGCATCCGCGCGTCCACCAGGACGCCGTCTCGGATGCGGAGCCCGGCCTGCTCGGCCAGCCGGAGATCGGGAGCCGCACCGATGGCCACGAGCACGAGGTCCGCAGGAACCACGCCGGCGCCGCGCACGCGCACTCCGGTCAGGCGTCCGGCCGCGCCGGTGAAGCCGTCGACCGCGACCTCGGACCGGAACTCCACCCCGTGCTCCTCGTGCACGCGCCTGACGTGCTCGCCGAGCCGTCGGCCGAGCACGCCGGACAGGGGGGCGGGGTCGCGCATCAGCACCGTCACCGAATCGCCGAGCAGGCGCGCACTCGCGGCGACCTCCATGCCGATCCAGCCCGACCCGACGATCACGACCCGCTGGTCCCCTGTCGCGAGCCGATCCCGCAGCACGGCCGCGTCGTCGATGCTCCGGAGCGTGTGCACGCCGTCGAGCTCCATGCCGTCGACGGGCAGGGTCCGGGGGCGGGACCCGGTGGCGAGGATCACGGCGTCGGAGTCGACGGTCGTGCCGTCCTCCAGGCGGCCGGTCCCGTTCCTCGGGTCGATGTCGGTGACCCGGGAACCGAAGCGCGTCTCGATGTGGTGGTCCTCGAGCCATCCAGCCGGATCGAGGAGCACCGCGGCGAGGTCGGCCTCGCCCCGGAGGAACTGCTTCGAGAGCGCCGGGCGGAGGTACGGCGGGTTCGGGTCGCGGCCGACGAGGGTGATGCGCCCCTCGTACCCGCGCTCGCGCAGACCTCTCGTCGCTGCACCCCCGCCCGGTCCGGCTCCGGCGATGAGAACGTGTGACGCGACCATGGGATCCTCCGTCGGACGGGTGCGGCCTGTCGGAACGGTAGATCGGTCCGCTTCTATAGTCAAGGATTCTCTTTTTAGAAGTAGGGTGGGGCATGACCATCGACGGGCAGCAGGCACGTCTCGCGGCGCTGGCCGCGCTCAAGGACCCCGTCGACCGCAGGTGCTTCGCTCTCGTCGCCGCCGATGGCGGTGCAGTCGGCCGGGACGAGGTCGCCGAGGCGCTCGGCCTGCCGCGCTCCAGCGCCGCGTTCCGCCTGGACCGCCTGGTCGAGGTCGGCCTGCTCGCCGTCGAGTTCCGGCGTCGTTCGGACCGGACCGGACCCGGCGCGGGCCGGCCCGCGAAGCTGTATCGCGTCGTGCTGGAGGAACTGGGCGCGTCGGTGCCCGAACGGCACTACGAGCTCGCAGCGGACATCCTCGCCACGGTGGTGGACCGGGCCGGCGAGGAGGCGCCGCTGCGCGCGGAGCTCGCATCCGCTGCGTTCGAGCGCGGGGTGGAGATCGGACGGACGACCCGATCGGTCGACGACGCGCTCGAGCGAGGCGGCTACGAACCCGTCGAGGACGGCCGGTGGCAGCGCCTGACGAACTGCCCGTTCCATCAGCTCGCGAGGAGCCACACGACCACGATCTGCGCCGTGAACCACGCGTTGCTGCAGGGCGTTCTCCGGGGCGCCGGTGAGGATCCCGAGCGTGCCGAGTTCAGGCCGGACCCGACGGCCTGCTGCGTCCGGATGCGATCGGTCGAAGCTTGAGGGTCGGCGCGCCTCGCCGGTCCGCAACCGGCGCTTCCGGGCGCTCCCACCGACGACGCGCCGTGCACTGAACCTTCCGGTGCCCTGATCCGTCGTCCAGGTGAGGGCCTCCGGCCGGTGAAGCCCCGAGCGGTAAAGGAGTCGGACTGTGCGGTTCATCTGGACCCTCAGGATCGCGAGCGCGATCCTGCTCCTCGCGATCGGCGGGATCCACCTCTTCCTCGTGCTCGACGGGGAGGGCGGGCTGCTCGTCGCGCCCTTCCTGCTCAACGCGGTCGCCGGTCTCGGACTCGGGATCGCGCTGCTGGTGCTCCGCGGCCGGCTCCTGCCGGCCGCGGCGGTGCTCGGGCTGCTCTTCGCCGCTGCGAGCCTGCTCGCGCTGCTGCTCGCGCTCACCGTCGGGCTGTTCGGCATCCACGAGCACTGGACGTTCACCCTGGTTCCGCAGACGGTCGTCGTCGACGCGGTGGCGATCGTCGTGCTCGCGATCACGAGCGCCGTGCTGGCCCGCGCGGCCGGCCTCGTCGGTTCCGGCCGCGCGACGGCCATGCCGCGAGCCCGGTGAGTCGGGCCCCCTCAGCACCGGGACGGTGGGAGCCCGTGGCCGGGCTCCCACCGTCACGGGTCGCTCAGGCCTTCAGCACGACCTCGCACTCGTCCTGCTTCTGCTCGGACAGCTCGTGGCCACCTGGCGCCTCCTCGACCGGCAGGGGGTGTGAGACGGGGAGCTCGGGTCGATCTCGCAGACGGCCTCGTCGCCGCCTCCGCCTCCACCGGGCGGCGGTGGGCCGCGTCGCACTCCTCGCCCACGGCTCGGGCGCCGCCGGCGCCGTGGTCACCGCACTCGTCCACCGTCGCGGTCCGCGCTGGGCGCCCCGGTGGCTCGCTGAGCGGATCCGCCTCGCGCGGACGGTCGACGCCTCGAGGGCTATCCGCGCGCGAACGCGGCGAGGAAGCGGTCCCGGAACCGGTCCATCCGCCACGCGGCCCCATGGTCCGCCGGACGGAGGCCCGGCGCCCATCCCCAGCCGGTGGTCGCCTGCAGGACGGCCGGATCGGCGGTGATCAGGGAGACGGGCACGTCGCGGTCGGCGTGCGGCCCGCTCACGATCTCGGCCGGCTGGTGGTCGCCGAGCATCACGACCACGAGGTTCGGATCGTGCGCCCCGACGACGAAGTCCGTGAGCGCGTCGATGGAGTACTGGATGGACTCGCCGTAGAGCGCCCGCACGGTCGCGGGGTTCTGCCAGGCGATCGCCGGCGGAATCCCTTCGCCCGGCATGCCGTCGTACACCGACCCGTCGCCGACGGTCGCGGGATCGACGAGATGCGGGAGGGGGGTCCAGGGCGTGTGCGAGGAGACGAGGTCGATCTCGGCCATGACCGGGGCGTGATGCGGCATCAGCTCGGCCTGCGCGAAGTGGGCGAGCGTGTACTGGTCGGGCATGGTCGCGTAGCTGAACGACGGGCCCGCGTACCCGACGTTCGTGGCGTCGTACATCCGGTCGTAGCCGTAGAAGCGCTGCCCCGCGGCCCACGGGTGCTTGTCGGACGGGACGTCGGACACGGTGCGCCAGCCGGCGGCGTGGAAGGCGCGGGTGAGGGTGAGCCGCTTCGTGGCCAGCAGCCGGTCGTACGAGGTCTGGTTCGGCACCCAGACGCCGGACTGCAGCGTCGAGTGGGCGAGCCAGCTGATCCCCCCGAACGTGGGCGAGATGAGCGTGCCCGTGCGCGCCGAGAAGCCCGCGGCGCGGAGCGTGCGGGTGTCGGCGGTCAGGGCGGCGTCGACGCCGGGCGAGAACGAGGTGCCCCGCACGGCCACCTGGCCGTAGCTCTCGACGAAGACGACGAGCACGTCCTTGCCCTGCAGCGGCCCTGAGCGGAGCGCGGACGAGCGTGCCGTGAACGGATCCGGCGCCTGCAGCGCCGCGCCGAACGATCGCACGGCCGCCGCCGAGGCGACCGTGCCGGCGACCTCGGAGGCGGTGAAGGCGGCCTCGCTGGTCGACGCCAAGGGTTCACCGGGGACGAGGGCAGCTCCGACCAGGGCGAGGGCCGCCCAGACGGCCGTGAGGCCGGCGACGACGCGCAGCGCCCTGCGCGGCCGGGCGCGGACGGCGCCGGCGATGGCGAGCACCGCCCCAACGAGGACGGCGAAGCAGACCGCGACGAGGACCACCGCGACCACGACGACCGCCACGGGCTGCACGCCGAGGGCGTCGGCGACGACGCCGGCGCCGGCGCTCAGCTGGCCGACGTCGGACACCGGGTCGAACGGCCTGCCCAGGCCGGCACCGACAGCCGCGTTCAGGGCCTTGGCGATCGTGAGGATCGTGAGCAGGACCCCGGACAGGACCGCGACGAGCCGACCGGCTCGCCGCGGGAGCACGGCGAGGAGCCCCGCGAGGAGGATCCCCTCGAGGGGTAGACGGAGGAGGGCGGCCGGCCGGAGGTCGGCCACGGCGTCGGGAACGACGAGGGCCGTCCAGACCAGGAGCACCCCGGCGACGCGAGCGACCGATCGCCGGCCCCCGCCGCCGGCTCCCGCCCGCTCAGCCGACTCGCGCATCGACCGGTTCCGCAACGATGGACCGCGCGTCCGGGGAGACGCCCAGCAGCCCGTGGATCTGCGTGCCGAACGACCAGGCCAAGGCGAGCGCGGCGGCGAGGGCGACTCCCTCGTCGATCGGCGGCCCCAGCAGGCCGGCGCAGACCACGGTGAGGACGACGCCCTGCACGGCCGCCACGACCTTGCGCCACAGCCTCGGCGGGGTGGGTGCGCCGAGCCGTGGTACCAGCAGGGTCGCGAGCAGCAGCAGGTAGCGCGCCGCCCCGACGAGCAGCACCCACGGCCCGACCCGCGATGCGGCCGCGACGCTGAGGGCGAGGACGAGCGCCGCGTCGACCTCCATGTCGAAGCGCGAGCCGAGCGCCGACACGGTGCCCGTCGCCCGGGCGACCCGCCCGTCGACGCCGTCGAGCACGAGCGCGACGGCGGCGATCACGACGAGCGTGACGGACCCGCGCCCGGCCGGCGCGCCGGCCACGAGGGCGACGACTCCGCCGACGAGCGCGCACCGCGCCCAGGTGATCGCGTTCGCGAGACCGACCCGCGGCGCCGCGTCGCGACGGAGTGCCCGAACGAGAAGGACGTCGCACAGCAGCCCGAAGCAGGCGCCCGCTGCGATTCCCACCGGCTCGACCGCCCCGGCGACCGCAGGCACGAGGAGCGCACCGCCCTGCGCCACCACGGCGATTCCGAGACCCCGTCGAACCAGATCCACCTGCAACTCGTCTCTCCCTATGACGGGTACGACGATCAGCGGGGCCGAAGGGTTCACTGAGGCGCAGCCGGGAGAGGAGGACGCGCATGCCGACGAGCGAACGCGCGTTCTGGATCCGCGAGCCGGGGGCGGGTGAGATCCGCACCGAGGTGCTGCGCGATGCGGGGGCCGGCGAGGTGCGGGTGCGCACGTCCTTCTCCGGCGTCAGCCGAGGCACGGAGCTGCTCGTCTTCGCCGGCCGCGTGCCGGCGTCCGAGCGCGAACGGATGCGGGCACCCTTCCAGGCGGGCGAGTTCCCGGGCCCCGTGAAGTACGGCTACCTGAACGTGGGCGTCGTCGAGGCCGGGCCGGCGGACCTGCTGGGGCGCACGGTCTTCTCCCTCGCCCCGCACCAGACGGCGAGCGTGCTGCCGGCGGATGCGGTGACGCCGGTACCCGAGCGGGTCCCGGCCCGCCGGGCCGTGCTGGCCGGGATCGTCGAGACGGCGCTCAACGCCCTCTGGGACCTCCCCGTGCTCGTCGGCGACCACGTCGCGATCGTCGGCGGCGGACTCGTCGGCTCGTGCGTCGCCCGGCTGGCGGCTCGGCAGCCGGGGACCACGGTGACCGTCGTCGACGTCGATCCGGCACGGGCCGCCCTGTCCGCGCCGCTCGGTGCACGGTTCGCGACGCCCGACGACGCCCCCCGGGACCAGGACGTGGTCTATCACGCGAGCGGAACGGCGGCCGGGCTCGAGCTCGCGCTGGAGCTGCTGCGGACGGACGGGACGGTCGCCGACCTCAGCTGGTACGGCGACACCCCCGTGACGCTTCGGCTCGGCGGCGGCTTCCACGCCCGCCGCCTGACGATCCGGTCCAGCCAGGTCGGCCTCGTGGCTCCCGCCCGTCGGGGCGCCCGGACGACGCGGGACCGGCTCGCGATCGCGCTGCGGCTGCTGGAGGATCCGGCCTTCGATGCGCTGCTCGCCGAGGCGACGCCGTTCGACGGCCTGCCCGGCCTGCTCACGAAGATGGCGGTCGGCGGACGGACCGGACTGTGCCAGGTGATCGAGTACGGAGGGACGTGACCCATGTTCAGCATCACGGTTCGGGACCACATGATGGTCGCGCACAGCCTCACCGGGGCCGTGTTCGGCCCCGCGCAGCGGCTGCACGGCGCGACGTACGTCGTCGAGGCGACGCTCCGGCGTCGCGACCTCGGGGCCGCGGGCGTCGTCGCCGACCTGGGGGCCGCCGCCTCCGCCCTGCGGGCGGTGCTGGATCCGTTGGACTACCGCAACCTCGACGAGGAACCGGACCTCGCGGGGCTGAACACCACGACGGAGGTGCTGGCGCGGCTCGTGGCCGATCGGCTGGCCGACCGGCTCCTCGCGGGCGCGCTCGGCGACGACGGCGCGGCGATCGAGTCGATCGCGGTGACGCTGCAGGAGTCGCCGACCGCCTCAGCCGCGTACGAGCGTGCGCTGTGAGCCCGGTCGCGTTCCTCGTGCCGGCCGGGGTGCAGGACAGCCGGCATCCGAGTGGCGGGAACCGCTACGACGTGGAGCTGGCCGGTGCGCTCCGGCTGGCCGGATGGCGCGCGCAGCTGGTCGAGCTCGACGCCGAGGAGCAGGGGGGCGACGCGGTCCTCGCCGGCCGCCCGTCCGGCGAACCGGTGCTGGTGGACGGGCTGCTGCTCGAGCGGGACGCCGTGTGGGACCCGCGGGATGATCACCGCCTCGTGCCGCTGCTGCACATGCCGCCTGCGGCGGGCGCCGCGTACGAGCTGCTCGGCCGCCTGGACACCGTCGTCACCACGAGCGCATGGACGCGGGACCGGATCCGCGGGCGCCTCCCGGCATCGACGTCGATCGTCGTCGCGCTGCCGGGGGTCAGGCCGACGCGGCTCGTGGCCACCTCACCGACGGGGCGGCGCATCCGCTGCGTCGGCGCGCTCGCGCCTCACAAGGGTCAGGACGTGCTCCTCGCGGCGCTCGGGCGCATCCGCCACCTCCCGTGGCGCTGCGAGCTCGTGGGCGCGACCGACGTCGACCCCGGGTTCACCCGGAGGATCCACCGCCTCGCCGCGGACCTCGGGATCGCGGACCGGGTCGTGCTGACCGGCCCCCGGCATGCGAACCCGGTGGACGGGCTCTACACCGGCGCCGATGTGCTCGTGCTGCCGTCCCGGACGGAGAGCTACGGCATGGTCGCCGCCGAGGCGCTCGCGTGCGGCGTCCCGGTGATCGCCACGGACACGGGCGGGGTCAGGGAGGCGATCGACCCCACGGCGGGGCTGCTCGTGCGTCCCGACGATCCGGCCGCCCTCGCCGCCGCCCTCGGCGTCTGGCTGTCCCGGACGGATCTCCGTCGGCGGCTGACCGCGGCGGCTCGGCAGGGCAGCAGCCACCGCCGGAGCTGGTCCTCGACGGCCGGGATCGTCGCGGACGTGCTCGCGGCAGCCCCCGTGACGCGCCTGCGCACCTCGGGGTGGTGATGGCAGCGATGAGCATCCGGGTGCCGTCGCTCCGATGGCCGGCCCGCCTCGCCGTGGCCGCGGTCCTCGGTGTGCTGCTGCTGCGGTTCGGCGCCGGGCCGTTCGTCGCGGGCCTGCAGCGGCTGACCGGCTTCGCGGTGCTCGTCGCGCTCGGGCTGACCGCGGTGGCGACGGTGGCGTCGGCGTGGCGCTGGTCCCTCGTCAGCCGGGCGATGGGCTCGCCGCTCCCCCTCAGGACGGCGATCTCGTCCTACTACCGGTCGCAGCTGCTGAACAGCGTGCTTCCGGGCGGGGTGACGGGCGACGTGGAGCGAGGCCTCCGGTCGACGGGGGTGCCGGGGCGGCGGCTCCACGGGCTGCGGGTCGTCGCGTGGGATCGGGGATCGGCCCAGATCGTGCAGCTGGCCGTGCTCGCCGCGGTGCTGCTCGGATCGCCGGGCCCACTCCGGCTCGTGGGCGCCGTCGTCGCGGTCGTGCTCGGCGCGGTGATCGCCGGCTCGCTCGTGGTCGGGCGGTCCGCTCCCCGGCGGTCCGGCGGGCGGGCGGCGCGGGCGGTCGCGTCCTTCCGGCAGGACCTGCAGCGGCTCGCCGGACGGCCAGGGACGGTGCTCGCCGTCGTCGGCGCCTCGGTGATCGTCGTGCTGCTGCACGCATCGGTGTTCGTGCTCGCGGCGGTGGTCACCGGCGGGTCGTTCGATCCGGTGCGGCTGCTGCCGCTCGCGCTCGCGGTGCAGGCCGCCATGGCGATCCCGGTCGGTCTCGGCGGCCTGGGGCCGAGGGAGGGCATGGCCGCGGTCGTCTTCGCCGGGGCGGGGCTCGGTGCCGCCCAGGGCGTGACCGCCGCGATCGCCTACGGGGCGCTCGCGTTGATCGCGGTGCTCCCGGGCGTGATCCCCTTGGCGCTGACGCACCGGCACCGCCGCGCGCGGGAGGGAGCCACCGGATGATCGACCGCCCCTACACCGTGCTGAGCTGCTGCATCTCCCTGGACGGGTACCTGGACGACGCCACCAGCAGCCGGTTGCACCTCTCGAACGCGCTCGACCTCGCTCGCGTGGACGCCGTGCGTGCGACGTGCGACGCCATCCTGGTCGGCGCCGGCACGGTGCGGAAGGACGATCCCCGCCTGCTGATCCGCGCACCCGCCCTCCGCTCGGCTCGCGTCGCGGCGAGGCGGCGTCCCTCACCGGTCAAGGTGACCGTGACGCGGACCGGGGCCCTGGATCCTCGTGCCCACTTCTTCACCGCGGGCGACTCCGATCGCCTCGTCTACTGCGCCGGGCCGGCCGTCCCGGCCGCCGGCCGGCGCTTCGGTGCCGCAGCGACGGTCGTCGATGCCGGGCCCCGGCCGACGATGGAGCGCCTGGTGACCGATCTCGCGACCCGAGGGATCGAGCGGCTCCTCGTGGAAGGGGGCGCTTCGGTGCTGACCCAGTTCCTCACCGCCGGCCTGGCCGACGAGCTGCAGCTCGCCGTCGCTCCGGTGTTCGTCGGCGACCATCGGGGTCCGCGGTTCGTCGAGGACGGCCGGTTCCCGTGGACGGCGGGGAGCCGGGCCGACCTGATCGGCACCCGCGCGATCGGCGACGTCGCCCTGCTGACCTACGCCCTGTCCCCTCGCTGCTCCGCACGTCCGGCCGGACAGGCGACGGACGCGGGGGACCTCCAGCGCGCCTCGCGCCGGCCCGCCGGCCCATGAGACCCCGGCTCCACGCCGGCGGCAGGTCCGGCTCCGCAAGGGCGGAGCGAGACTCCCCCGCGCTTGCACAGCATCGGGGGGCGTGCAACCCCCTCCTCGACACTCCCCGCCGCACTTACCGTTCTTCCGTCGAGACCGGGAACGCTCGACCGGAGGCCGAGTCCGTTCGCCGGCCGCCGCACTCGTCGTCGGGAAAAGGGATGCATACGTCGATGGCCAGGCACGTCACCGCCACTCCGTCGATCTGCGAGTGGCGACGGTTGGGCGAGTACTTGTGGGTCGGCACCGGGCCGTGGGGACCGATCGGGACCGTGGAGCGCGGACGTCGCTACAAGGCCGTGGACACGACCGGCACCCTGCTGGCGCGCTGCCACGATCTGGGCGAGGCGCAGGCCCTGCTCGAGCACCTCGCGGAGGCCCAGCAGGTGACCGCCGAGCAGCCGAGGCGGATCCGGGCGGCCTGACCCTGGCAGATGCGCGCGCGTTGCACCGGTAGCAAACCCTGTCAACGGCGCGCGGCGGCCTCGGCGACCGCCTACCGTCGGGGGGTGAAACACGTCACCATGGCGGACAAGTCGCTCCTGATCGGCAACGAGGCCGCCATCTCCTGCCGCAGTACGCGGCGCTGCTCGGTCAGCTCCGGCGCGGCGATTCCCTGACCCTCCGTGCGATCGGCGCGGACGGCGACGAGGTCGAGGTCGGATTCCTGCTCAACAGCGGGACGGTGCTGCTCATCGAGACCGCGACCGGCAACCTCCCGGAGCCGGACAACGCGGAGGGGATCACCTACATGCGCGAGCGGCTCGAGAGCTTCGAGTCCCCGATGGAGAACCCGGACCTGGTCGACGGCGAGGCCTGAGCCATGGGCACACTCACCTACGACGGCTGGGCGGTCGAGTTCGATGACCGGATCCTCGCGCACCTCCAGCTCGTGATCGTCCAGCGGCTGCGCCGCCAGGAGAGCTTCGCCGTCTCCTGGCTGGACGCGCTCAGCGCCGGCGACGGCCGGAGCTCGATCTGGCTCCACCCCGCGGTGCTCATGTACTTCCGCTTCGCGGGGTCGAAGCAGCCGATCGACGGCGACTGGATCCACCGGCTGAACGAATCGGCGAAGAGCTCCCTCGGACTCATCGTGACCACCGAGGACGGGCGCGTCGCCCGTTCCCTCTCGACCAAACGGATGTAGCGGCCCCGCTTCGGATGCGCCCCGGCCGCGACGCGGCCCGGTCCGCGTTTCGCTGATGCGGAACCTCGACCGAGGTCCCGCGTCGAGGATGGTCAGACCGTGCGGAGCAGCGCCGCGACGCTGTCGAGGGCGCCGGGGACGAGGGTGTAGTAGGCCCAGGTGCCGCGCTTGGCGCGGGTGAGGTAGCCGGCGTCGGTGAGCACCTTCAGGTGGTGGCTCACTGTCGGCTGCGTGAGGCCGAGCGGTTCGGTGAGATCGCACACGCACGCCTCGCCGCCCTCGTGCGCGGCGATCATCGAGACGAGGCGCAGCCGCATCGGGTCCGCGAGCGCCTTCAGCAGCGTCGACAGGTCGCGCGCACCCGCGGGGGTGATCGGCTCGCGGGTCAGCGGCGCGCACGTGTCGCCGATGCAGCACGCGGCGCTCGTCGCCGTGAGCGGCAGCAGGACGGTCGTCATGCGGCAATACTCGCACGAAACATCGATGAGCGTCTATGCTTCGATCGACCGCCGTCGATGGAAGAGCCCTGGTGACCGAGACCGATCCGACCGTCCTGTTCGTCTGCGTGCACAACGCGGGCCGGTCGCAGATGGCCGCCGGCTTCACCCGGGACCTGAGCGGGGGCGCCGTGCACGTGCTCTCCGGCGGCAGCGAGCCGGCCGAGAGCCTCAACCCCGTCGCGGTGCAGGCGATGGCCGAGGTCGGGATCGACATCGCGGCGAACCGGCCGCACGTGCTCGAGGTGGACGATGTCCGCGCCTCGGACGTCGTCATCACGATGGGCTGCGGCGACGCATGCCCGATCTTCCCGGGCAAGCGCTACGAGGACTGGGAGCTGACGGATCCGGCCGGACTCCCGCTCGAGCAGGTCCGCCCCATCCGCGACGAGATCCAGCGTCGCGTCGAGGAGCTCCTCGCCTCATTGGCGAGGTGAACGGGATCCGGAAGGAGGCGATCCATGGACGAGAACACCGGCTGCTGCGGCGGCATCGGCTGCTGCTGATCCGCGACGGGCGCCGCGCGGGCAAGGAACCGGCCCGCGCCGTGCCCCTCAGGACCTGTCCACAGCCGATCTGGAAGCATCGTCCGGATCGACGACGCGGACGGCGCCACGGGCGATCATCGATCTCGCCGTCCCGCAGGTCGGCAGTGGGATCCGACCTTCGGAAGGGGCGACCATGCGGTCGCCCGGTGGGCCGAGCTGCACCCCGGGTACCAGGCGCTCGAGGTCCTGCCCGGCTGAGCGCCGGCGGGAAGCACCGGCTCGGAGAGATCGAAGCGGTCGCCGTGCGGGACGCCCGAGGGCGGGCCCCCGGCCCGGTACTCAGGCCGACCCCACCGCCAGCCAGGCGGTCGCGGTCACCACCCCTGGGCCCGGGGGCATGCGGTCCGCGCAGTGCTGCCGGAGGCGCTCCCGAGCAGCGGGATGGAGCCGTGCCAGGTAGGCACCCGCCGGCCCGACCCCGAGGGTGTACGGCTGCCACCAGTCGTCGAAGTCGCGGTAGGGCAGCGAGACGGTGAGCTCGCCGCCGCGCACGTCCGTGAGCCCCGCTTCGGCGAGGAGCCGCACGAGCTCCCCGTCTCGTGCTCCCGGCAGGCCCGATTCCCCGGCGGCTCCGGGGTCCACCTCCCGGACGGCCGACCAGAACGGCGACAGCGGAGACCGGTCGCCGCCGTAGTCCCAGACGCTCGCCGCCACCACCCCGCCCCGCTTCGTGACCCTCGCCATCTCGGCCAGCCCGGCCACCGGATCCGTCATGAAGTTGACGACGAGCTGAGCGGCGGCGAGATCGAACGAGTCGCCCGGGAAGGGCAGCGCCTCAGCCGGCGCCTCCCGCACGTCGACCTCGGGCAGCCGTTCCCGCAGCGCGCGCACGAAGGATCGTGACGGCTCGACCGCGGCGACGGCCGCGGGCCCGAGCAGCGCGGCCAAGGGTGCGGTGAGCACGCCCGGACCCGCCCCCACGTCGAGCGCTCGACTGCCCGGCTGCGGCGCCAGGACGTCCAGGAACCGCACGGCCAGCTGCTCGGAGTACCGGCCCATGAACCGCTGGTAGTCCTCGGCCGCGACATCGAAGCTCATACACGGGGATCGTATGCCGGACCGACTCCGGGCTGTGGACCGGGAGGAACCGCCGGCGGGGCCGTCGTGGAGCCGGCCGATCCCGGCCGCCGCGACTCGGAGCCGATCAGTAGTCGTAGGCGTCGAGGTTGACGAACGTGGCCTGGTCGTCCTCGGTGGCCCCCGACGCGTAGGAGCCGCGGCCGGTGACCGAGGCGATGCGCCGTCGCAGATCCTCGGCGAGGTCGCCGACGGGGAGCTCGATCCCCTCGAGCTCGGGATCGTCGTTCTCGGTGAGCGCGATCTGGCTCGCGGGACCGATCAGGAGATCGGCGTGCTCCACGGTGCCGTTGCGGGCGACGGGGATGGTGACGGTGTCCGTGGTCCCGACGCGGCCCAGATACATGGCGTACTTCAGGATCAGGTCGGCGATGTCGCCGCGCGTCACCGCGATGTCCGCACCTGCCATCGAGATCCGCTTGAGGCCACTCACCGATCGATCTTGTCCGCATTCACCTGGAAGTTCAGGGGATTGCGGGCCGCGACCCGATTCGCTATGCCGTCCCCTGCGCGGCCGCGCGCCGGAGGCGCGGCTCGTCGATGGGCGGCCGATGGCGCCCGATGCGGCCGCGATCGTGTGCCCTGGGGCCTCCTGCGCGAAGCGGGGCGGCTAGGGTGCGCTCATGACCGATGGCGCGTTCGAGGCGAGCACGCTCGAGGCCGTCGGCGAGCTGCTCGCTCTCGCGGCCCGGGAGGGCTTCGGCATCACCTTCACCCCAGGCCCGGACGGCTGGACGATCGGCTACGTGCGCGGCATGGGCGGTGACGACCTGCTCACCGGGTTCGATCTCGGCGACCTCGCCCGAGGAGCCGTCGCGCCGCTGCTCGATCTCGCCGCGTCCTACGCCCAGGCGTCGGTGGACCTCCCGGCGACCGGGAGCTGAGCGCGCGTCAGGCCACCGAGCGACCGGAGACGGGTCCCTCCTCGTGCACCTCATGCCCCGCGAGGCATATCCAGAGGAAATGACCGCTGGCGTACGACAGGTCGTCGTACGTGCGGAATGCCGGACTCGTGCAGTCGGCGCGCGGGCACGCACCGGTGGCGTTCGCTCGATCCGTCATGGTTCGAGGTTGCGTCCCGAAGCTTGGAACATCGCCCGGGAGCGCCCGATCCCCACCGGATGCTCAGACGTATGCCGCGAGGGTACGTCGGCGAACGGTCACAGTCCCTCGGCGGCTTCCCGGATCGGCATGGGCGGCCGCACGGGGACGACCCCGATCGACGATCCACGCGCCCGGACGGTGCCCATCACGGTGACCGTGCCGGCGAGCAGGACCACCCCGGTCCACTGGGTGGGCGACAGCACCGCACCGAAGGCCAGGTAGTTCACGACGACCGTCGTCAGTGGGAAGGCCAGCTCGGCGAGCGTCGCGGCCGACGCCGGCGTGCTCTGCAGGCCCCGGTAGTAGACGAGCAGGGCGAGCAGCCCGGGCACGAGGGCGAGCAGCACGAGCGCCAGGACCGCCGTCCCGGAGAGCGAACCGAGGGCGGGGACGCTGCCGGTCGGCACGGCGACGGCGGCCGAGGCGATCAGGCCGAAGAAGAGCCGCAGCGCCGTGAGCTCGGCGAAGGGCATGAGTGCGCCGAGCCGGCGGCCGAGCACGGTGCCGGTACCCCAGAGCGCTGCCGCGGCCAGGGCGAGGAGCGCCGGCGCCAGGCCCTGCGCGCCGACGGCCAGCGGGTTCGCGAACGCGATCAGGTAGGCGCCGACGAGCCCGGCGACGAGGAATGCGCCGAACCGCGGGCGCAGGCGCTCGCCGAGCAGCAGGCGGGCGCCCGCCACGGCGAAGAGCGGCTGCACCTGCTGCAGCAGCACGGGGGTCGTGGGGCTGCCGAACGTGAACGCCTCCGTGAACAGGAGGGTCGCGAGGGCCGAGGCCCCGCAGCCGAGCACGAGCAGGGCGAGCCACTCCCGGAACCCGAAGACGCGGACCGCCCGGCGGAGGCCGCGGACGACGAATGGCGCGAGCAGCACGGTCGGCAGCAGGTGCTCGACGAGCACGAGGGCCGGTGTGGGCAGGCTGAGCGCGAGGCCGCGGCGGAAGAGCGGATCCGTGCCCCACAGCGCTGCGCCCAGCGCGACGAGGGCGATGCCCCCGCCGGTCACGGGCCGCCAGAAGCCGACGGGGGCGGCGTCGCGGGTCGCGGAGTCGGTCGACACCGGTCAACCCTCCCAAGGGGCGGAGTCGGTGCGGGGCATGGCGGACCTTCCGGAGCCGGGCGGATCGAGGACGACGTGCGGATCGAGGGTACGCGGCGCCGGGGCCGCGTCCGCCGCATGCGTCAGGCGACGGCGCCGCGCTGCCGCCGAGGCAGCAGGGCGCCGGCCGCGAGGAACGCGACGACGAAGAACCCCGCGAGCAGCCAGAGCGCGCCCAGCAACCCGACCGCCTGGCTGAGGAAGCCGACCACCGGCGGTCCCGCCAGGTTCGCGAGGTAGCCGAGCGAGGTCACCACGCTGACGCGGGCGGCGGAGTCGCCGCGGCCGCTCTGCGCCGCGGCCGAGGTGCCGAGCGGGAATCCCATCGAGACCCCGATCGCCCAGAGCACGACGCCGAGGAGCACGATCAGCGGCGGACCGCCGAGGATGAACAGCGCCATCCCGACCACGCCGGCCGCCGTCGTGAGCCGCACCGTCAGGACCGGCCCCAGCCGGTCGACGACCGGGCCCCCGAGGACCCGGCAGGTGGTCTCGGCCACCGCGAAGGCGGTGAAGTACAGGGCGGCGACCGCCGGGGTGAGGCCGTGGCCGCCCACGGCGCCGAGAGTCAGCCAGGTGTTGGCCGATCCCTCCCCCAGCTCGACGCAGAGCATCACGAGGCCGATGAGCAGCAGGCGCACGTCGCCCCAGCCCGCGAACCAGGCGCGGATGCGTTCGCCCATGGGCGGGGGCGCCTCGGCCGCGGGCTCGAACGCAGGCAGCCCGCGGACCGCGATCAGGGCGGCGACGATCGTGAGCGCGGACTCGACCAGGAACTGCTCGACCGGCGGCACGTCGAGCGCCGCAGCCGCGGCGCCGATGCCCGAACCGAGCACGGCGCCCGCCGACCAGCAGGCGTGCAGCAGCGGCATCAGCACGCGCCCGCTCTCCCGCTCGACCGCGGCGCCCTCGACGTTGATCATCACGTCGGTCGTGCCGATGCCGAAGCCCATCGCGACGAGGCCGACCTCGGTGAGCGCGGGTGAATGCCAGACGCCGCTCGCGATCCCGACGAAGGCGACCCCGAGGGCGGCGATGCTGAGGAACACCCCGATCCCCCGGCGGGGTCCGAGGCGGCCGAGGAGCCACGACGAGACGCCGAGGCCGAGCAGCGACGCGACCGTCATGCCGGCGACGAGCAGGCCGAGCGTCCCGTCGCCGACGCCCAGATCCTCCCGGATCGCGGGCAGGCGCGGCCCCCACGTCGCGAGGTTCACGCCACCGAGCGCGAACGCGACCGCCACTCCGTTGCGGTGCCGCCGGATCGCGATCGCATCCGCCGTCGTGGTCGCCACCCGACCATCCTGGCGGTCGCCGGCTGAGGTTCCGGTCTGTCGCGATGCGCCGCGGAGGTCAGCGCCGGTCGAAGACGGCCCGTCGGCTGGCGAGTCGCAGCTCGAGTTCCCGCATGACGATGCCGGCGAGATCCGTCAGGTCGCCGAGCTCCTCGTCGTCGAAGTCGCGGGTGCGCCGGTCGAAGACGCAGAGCGCCCCGAGATGGTGACCGTCCCACGTGATCAGCGGTGCGGCCGCGTAGGACCGCACCTGCGGGCCGTCGACCACGAGCGGGTTCCCGCTGGTCCGCGGATCCGTCGTCGCGTCGGGGATGCTCCACGGGCCGTCGCCACCCGGGTTCGTCGTGGAGCAGAAGGCGGTGCCGCGGTCCACCTCCTGAGCGTCCCAGCCCCGCCGGGACTTGAACCACACACGGTCGGCGTCGATGATCGTCACCAGTGCGATCGGGACCTTCAGCAGCCTGCTGGCCAGCCGCGTCACCTGATCGAACGCGACCTCGGGCGGGGTGTCGAGGATGTCGTATCGGCGCAGCGCCGCGAGCCGCTCGGCCTCGTCGTCGCGGGACGCGGGCGACCCGGGCGCGCGCCGGCCGACGAGCTCGTCGAGCACCAGGTCGTGGAAGCGGCCGGCGACGTCCGCGGCGCTGGGCCGGTCCTCGGGCCTCCTGAGGGTCATCGCGCGCAGCAGCTCGGCGACGCCGACCGGAAGGGCGTCCGGCACCTCCGGGTCCCGGTCGAGCCGCGCGTAGGCGGACACCTGGGCCGGTCCCGGGAACGCCTCCGCGCCGGTGAGCGCCTCCAGCAGCACGAGCCCGAGCGAGTAGACGTCGGAGGGCGGCCCGACCGGATCGCCCTCCGCCTGCTCGGGGCTGATATAGGCGGGGGTGCCGACGATGTAGTCGGCGTAGTCGCTGCCGTCGAGCAGCGATGCGAGCCCGAAGTCGGTGAGCTTGCCGCGGATGCGCGATCCCGGGGAGGGATCGGCGAGCAGCACGTTCGCAGGCTTGATGTCGCGGTGCAGCACGCCGCTGCCGTGCATGGCATCGAGACCGTCGGCGAGGTCGCGCCCCAGCGCGAGCACCTGCGGGACGGGCAGCGGCCCGTCCCGCAGCCGCTCCTTCAGGTCCGCTCCCTCGACGTACTCCATGACGAGGTAGGCCTGCGGCCGCCCGGGATCCGACACGTCGACGCCCGCGTCGTAGAGGGTGGTGAGCGCCGGGTGGTTGAGCGAGGCGACGAGCCGCGCCTCCGCGTGCTCGACGCGCACCCGGCGGTCGTCGGTGCGGGCCGAGTAGACCTTGATGGCGACGCGACGGCCGAGCAGCGAGTCGTCCGCGAGATGCACTGTGGCGATCGAGCCCCGCCCGAGCACCGATCCGAAGCGGTAGCGCGCGGCGAGCGCCGCCGGCACGGCGTCCCGTTCCTCCCGCTCCATCGCGGCTCCGTCCTGTCCAGGCCCGCGTCGTCGGCGACGGGTACCCGTCCGAGTATCCGGGACGGCGCCACGCGGGGACCACACCCCGAAGGGTGGAGGACGATGCCGGAGTGACCGACACCCCGCTGCGCTTCACCGTGCCCGGCTTCCGCACGGAGTCGGGGGTGGTGATTCCGGAGGCGCGGCTCGCCTACCGCACCTTCGGGTCGCCGGACGCGCCGCGCGGCGCCGTGCTGGTGCCGTCGCACTTCATGGCGGGGTCCGGCGACAACGAGTGGATGATCGGTGACGGCCTGGCGCTGGACCCACGCGAGTTCTTCGTGATCGCGACCGAGCTGCTCGGCAACGGGGTCTCCTCATCGCCGAGCACGACGCCGCCGCCGTTCGACGGCCCGCGCTTCCCGATCACCACGGTCCGCGACAGCGTGGCGCTGATCGCCCGCCTGCTCGAGGAGGGCCTCGGGGTGCACCACCTCGCCGCCGCCGTGGGCTTCTCGATGGGTGCGATGCAGGCCTTCCAGCTCGCGGTGAGCCGGCCCGGCCTCGCCGACCGCGTGGTCGCGCTCGCCGGGACCGCCCGCTGCTATCCGCACGGGGTCGCCCGGCTCGAGGGGCAGCTCGCCGCCCTGTTCGCGGATCCGCTGTTCGCGGGCGGCGAGTACCACGACCAACCGGCCGCCGGCATCGCCGCGTTCGGCACGGTGTGGTCCGCCTGGCTCTACTCGCAGCAGTGGTGGCGGGACGAGCTGTGGCGCGACACCGATCCGGATGCGACGTTCGAGTCGACGATGCGGGAGTTCCGCGAGGAGTTCCTCCCCGGCGCCGACGCCAACGACGTGGTGCTGCACTGCCGCACCTGGCAGCAGCACGACGTGGGGACCACGCCCGGTTTCGGCGGGGACACGCACGCCGCGCTCGCGTCGATCGAGGTACCGGTGCTTCTGATGCCCAGCGAGACCGACCTCTACTTCCCGATCGGCGACGCCCGGTACGAGGCGGAGGACCTGCCGGATCCGACGCTGCTGCCGATCCCGTCGCTGTGGGGGCATGCAGCCGGCGCGGGAGCGAGCCCCGCCGACCAGGCGTTCGTGAACCACGCCATCCGCCGGTTCCTCGACGGCGAACCGATCCTCGAGGCCGAGCCGGTCCTGCGGCGCCCCTGATCGCTCTCAGCGAACCGGGCGGAATACCCTTCCGTTCCGATCTGTTCCGATATATCGTGATGCAACGCCTCATCCGGAGGCGATGCCGACGGAAGGATTCCCATGCACAACCACACCACGTCCGCCATGCGCGGACACTTCGCACCCCATCACGCCCACGACCGTGGCCAGGCGACCCGCTTCCCCGCGGGGTTCGGCGGGCCCTGGGAGGGCATGTTCCCCGGCCGCGGGCCGCGGGGCTTCGGCGGCGGCTTCGGCCCCGGCGGGCCCCGCGCACGTCGCGGTGACGTCCGCAGCGCCATCCTCGGCCTGCTCGCGGACGGCCCCTCGAACGGCTACGGCCTGATCAAGTCGATCGCCGAGCGCACCGAGGGCGCCTGGACGCCGAGCCCCGGCTCGGTCTACCCGACGCTCGCCCAGCTCGTCGACGAGGGCCTCGTCGCCCAGGCCGAGGGGCCTCGCGGCGCGTACTCGATCACCGACCCCGGTCGGGCCTACGTCGAGGCGCACCAGGACGAGATCGACAGCGCGTTCGCCTTCGCCCGCGGCGAGCACCGCGGCGACGACGAGCTGTTCACCGCGGCGCGCAAGCTCGCCGGTGCCGTGATGCAGTTCCGCGGCGGCGTGAGCGCCGAGCAGCGGAGCCGCGCCACGGAGAAGCTCGACGAGCTCCGCCGGGAGCTGTACCGCATCCTCGGCGAGTGACCGCACCTCCACGGCCCCCGTCCGCCCGGTCCTCCGGGTGGGACGGGGGCCGTGCCGTGCTTCGATGAGGGCATGGACCCGTCCGCACATCTCGACGACCTCGCCGCCTTCGTCACCGCCTCCCCCAGCTCCTACCACGCGGCCGCGGAGATCGCCCGCCGGCTGACGGGCGCCGGCTACCGCGTGCTCGACGAGCGCGACGACTGGAGTGGCGACGTCGGGCCGGGCGACCGCGTGCTCGTCGTGCGCGACGGCGCCGTCGTGGCACTCGCACTGCCGGGCGACGCCTCCCCCACGACGCCGTTCCGTATCGTCGGCACGCACACCGACTCCCCCGGCTTCACGCTCAAGCCCGAGCCGTCGGTCCCCGGCGCCGCCTGGCAGCAGCTGGGCGTGGAGATCTACGGGGGCCCGATCCTCGCCTCCTGGTTCGACCGCGAGCTCGAACTCGCGGGCCGGGTCGTCGACGCCGACGGCGACGTCCACCTGATCCGCACCGGGCCGATCGCCCGCATCCCGCACCTCGCGATCCATCTCGACCGCGACACGAACAGCGGGTTCACGCCGGACCGGCAGCGCGACACGGCCCCCGTCGTGGGCGTGACGGGCGACCCGGCCGACCTGCTCGGGGCCATCGCGGATGCGGCCGGGATCCCCGTGCATGCCGTCGCCGGCATGGACGTGCTCACGGTCGACAGCCAGCCGCCCAGGCGCTTCGGTCTGGACGGAACGCTCTTCGCGTCCGCGCGGCTGGACAACCTCAGCTCGGCGCACGCGGGCGCCGTCGCGCTCGAGGCGGCGCAGCCCGTGGGGGTGATCGCGGTGCTCGCCGCGTTCGACCACGAGGAGATCGGATCCGAGAGCCGGTCCGGTGCCGCGGGGCCCCTGCTCGCCGACGTGCTCGAGCGGGTCTCGGCCGCGCTCGGCGGGGACCGGCTCACCATGCACCGGGCGTTCGCGGACTCGTGGTGCCTCTCCGCCGACGCCGGGCATGCCGTGCACCCGAACCGCGGCGACCGGCACGACCCGGTGGTGCGCCCGGTGGCCGGCGGTGGCCCGCTGCTGAAGATCAACGCGAACCAGCGCTACACGACGGACGCGGTCGGCACCGCCCTGTGGACCCGCGTCTGCGCGGTGGCGCAGGTGCCGTGGCAGCCGTTCGTCTCGAACAACGCGGTGCCGTGCGGGTCGACGATCGGGCCGATCACCGCCACCCGGCTCGGCATCCGGACGCTGGATGTCGGCACGCCCCTGCTGTCCATGCACTCCGCCAGGGAGCTCTGCCACGTCGACGACCCGGGCCGCCTGGCGGCCGCAGCGGAGACGTTCCTGTCGGGCACCGACAGGAACCGATGAGCGCAGCCCTGTCGGGCACCGACAGGAACCGATGAGCGCAGCCCTGTCCGGCGCGAGCGCAGCTTGATCGCTTCCGGGGCGCCGGACGGACACCCTCCTGCTGCAGCGTGCCGACGTGTCGCTCCGGCTCTGATTCCGGACGCTCCTCGACGGGGGGGTGAGTCGAGGTCAGGGGCGGCGCAGGCGGTAGAGCACGTGGCGGCGGAGGGGATGCCCGTCGGGCAGTACCGGGTGGTCGAAGTCGTCGGCCGGATCGTGGGTCATGCCGATGCGCTCCATGACGGCTCGCGAGCGGAGGTTGCCCACGGCGGTGAAGGAGACGATCCCGTCGAGGCCGAGCTCGTCGAAGCCGAACCCGACGGCGGCGCGAGCCGCCTCCGACGCGTAGCCGTGCCCCCAGGCAGCGCGGGCCAGCCGCCAGCCCACCTCGACGGCGGGCGTGAAGTGCGCCGGGAAGCGCGGCACAGCGAGTCCGGTGAATCCGATGAACCGGCCGGTCTCACGGACCTCCAGCGCCCAGAGGCCCCAGCCGTGCTGCTCGTGGTGCTGGATGAGGCGATCGACGAAGGCGTCGGTCTCCGGACGGCTGAGCGTCGCGGGGAAGTGCTCCATGACGGCGGGATCGGCGTTCAGCGCTGCGAACGGCTCCCGGTCCTCCTCGCGCCACCGGCGCAGCAGCAGCCGCTCGGTGACGGGCTCCACGTCACGCCGCGAGGAGCGCCAGCACGGCCTCGCCGTACCGCTCGAGCTTGGCGGCACCGATGCCGCTCACCGCGCCGAGCGCCGTGAGCGACCCCGGCCGCGCGGTGGCGAGGGCCTTCAGGGTCGCGTCGCCGAAGACGACGTAGGCGGGCACGCCCTGCTCCTTCGCCTGGGTGGCGCGCCAGGAGCGCAGCCGCTCGAACAGGGCGAGCTGCTCCCCGTCGAGATCCGCCGCGACGGGCCGCGCCTTCTTCGCGCCGCCCCCGGAGTGCGACCGGGCGAGGTCGTGCCGCAGCCGCACCTCGTGCCCGCCCTTCAGCACGTCGCCGGCGAGCGCGCCGAGCCCCAGGGTGCCGTAGTCGTCGGCGATCGCGACGACCCCCTGCGCGATGAGCTGCCGCAGCACGCTGCGCCAAGCGCGGTCGTCGAGGTCGGCGCCGACCCCGAACGTGCTCAGCTCGTCGTGGTGGTGCTGGGCGATGCGCGGGGTGTGCTTACCGCGCAGGATGTCGATGATCTGGCCGCCGCCGAACCGCTGGTTGCGCTCCCGCTGCAACCGCACGATCGTCGACAGCAGCTTCTGGGCGGGGACGGTGCCGTCCCAGGTGTCGACCGGCTCGAGGCAGGTGTCGCAGTTGCCGCAGTCCTCGTCGCTCGGCTGGTCGAAGTAGGCGAGAAGCTGGCGGCGCCGGCAGGTGACCGTCTCGCAGAGGGCGAGCATCGCGTCGAGGTTCGCGCTCTGCCTGCGGCGGTGGGCGGCGTCGCCCGAGCCGCGGTCGATCAGCCGGCGCAGCTGTACGACGTCGGCGAGCCCGTAGGCGAGCCAGGCGGTGGCGGGCAGGCCGTCGCGGCCGGCTCGGCCCGTCTCCTGGTAGTAGCCCTCGACCGACTTCGGCAGGTCGATGTGCGCGACGAACCGCACGTCGGGCTTGTCGATGCCCATGCCGAACGCGATCGTCGCGACCACGACCACGCCGTCCTCACGGAGGAACCGGGACTGGTTGGCGGCGCGGATGCGGGCGTCGAGGCCGGCGTGGTACGGGATCGCGGTGATGCCGTGCTGCGACAGCCAGTCGGCGGTCGACTCGACCGAGGCCCGCGACAGCGCGTAGACGATGCCGGCGTCACCGGCGTGCTCGGTGCGGAGGAACTTCAGCAGCTGCTGCTTCGCGTCGTCCTTCGGCACGATCCGGTACTGGATGTTCGGGCGGTCGAAGCTCGCGACGAACTGGGCCGCATCCGTGAGGGACAGCCGCTGGGTGATCTCGCGGTGGGTCGCCTCGGTCGCCGTCGCGGTGAGCGCCATGGTCGGCACGCCTGGCCACCGGCCGACGAGGTCGGCGAGACCGAGGTAGTCGGGGCGGAAGTCGTGGCCCCACTGGGCGACGCAGTGCGCCTCGTCGATCGCGAAGACGGAGAGGCCCGGCCCCTCCGCGACTCGGTCGAGGAGGTGTCGCGTGGACTCGGACGCGAGCCGCTCGGGCGCGACGTAGACGAGGTCGACCTCGCCGGCGAGCAGCGCCGCCTCGACCGCACGCCGCTCGTCGGGGTCCTGCGTCGAGTTGAGGTACTCGGCCCGCACACCGACCGCCCGGAGGGCGTCGACCTGGTCGTGCATGAGTGCGATGAGCGGCGAGACCACGAGACCGGTGCCCCGTCGGACGAGGGCCGGGATCTGGTAGCAGAGGGACTTGCCCGCGCCGGTCGGCATGAGCACGACGGCGTCGCCGCCGCCGACCACCTGCTCGACGACCTCCCCCTGCAGACCCCGGAAGGCCTCGTAGCCGAAGACCCGGTTCAGCACATCGAGCGGGGCGATGGCCGTGGTCGTCACGTGCGCGAGAGTAGCCGCGGCGTGCGACATCGCGGGGCGCGGATCCACAGCGAGGTCATCAGGAGAACGACCGCTCCCCGGCCGGGATCGCCACGGTCAGGCGGTTGCCCGCCGGGGCGAGCGGGCAGGCCCACTCGGGGTCGTACGCGCACGACGGGTTGTAGGCGAAGTTGAGGTCGAGCACGAGCCGGCCACCGCCACCGCCGAGGTCCGCGCCCTTCACGGTGTCGAGCAGGTAGCGGCCGCCGCCGTAGGTGCCACCGGGGGTGCCCGCCGAGGCGTCTCGGACGGGCACGAAGATCCCCCCGCCGTAGGACGCGAGCCGCCACACGTCGAGGGTCCCGACGTCCGGCAGCCGGACGAGCCCGACCCGCTCGAACGGGACGACGCCGTCGGTGCCGGTCGGCACGTCGAGACGGGCGGATCCGGTCGGCTCCACCTCCGCCTCGAACCGCCAGTCGGGGTCGTAGGCGGGCACCACGAGGCCGTCGAAGCCGGGCCGGTCCTCGGGCAGGAGCGGCGTCGCGGGGTGCTCCCGGAACATCCTGTCCCGCTGCGCCCGCCAGAGGGCGTGGCCCTCGGCGGGCGACGCAGCGGCCCGGACCGCCGCGTACATCGCGAAGGTGCTGCGCCGCCAGTCGAGCACGGCGAGCGCCGAAGCCGGCTGCGCGCTCATCGGGCGAGGGCCTCCACCGGGTTCTCCCCGGCGCCGACGGTCACGAAGTCGGCCTCGATGCCGGCGCGCTCGAGCAGCTCGGCGAACCGGCGCCGCCGCCGGGCGGTGATCAGCGTGACGACCGTGCCCGACGCCCCGGCTCGGCCGGTGCGGCCGGAACGGTGCAGGTAGGTCTTGTAGTCCTCGGCGGCGTCCGCGTGCACGACGAGGTCGATGTGGTCGACGTGGATGCCGCGAGCGGCGACGTCGGTCGCCACGAGCGCCTCGACCTTGCCGTCCGAGAACCGGGCCAGGTTGCGGGTGCGCCGTCCCTGGTTGAGATCGCCGTGGAGGCTCTCCGCCCGCACGCCCGCCCCGTCGAGCTCATCGGCGAGCTGCTCGGCGAACGCTCGGGTGCGGGCGAACACGAGCGTGCGGTCGACGGAGCCGAGCAGCGCGGTGAGCACCGGCAGCTTCTCCCCCTGCTCGATGACGAGCACGCGGTGGGCCGCGGTGCTCTCGCCGTCCACGTCGGCGACCTCGTGCACGGCGGGCTCCGGCAGGAACTCGTCGACGAGGGTCGACACGGCGGCGTCGAGGGTCGCCGAGAAGAGCATCCGCTGCCCCCGTGCGGGCACGAGCCGCAGCAGCCGCTGCATCGGCTCGAGGAAGCCGAGGTCGGCCATGTGGTCGGCCTCGTCGAGCACGGTGATCTCGATCTCGCCGAGGTCGAGGCGGCCCTGCTCGAGCAGGTCCTCCATGCGGCCCGGTGTGCCGATCACGATGTCGACACCCTTCGCGAGTGCGCCGACCTGGCGCCCCTGGGGCACACCGCCGACGATCTGCGTGGTGAAGAGGCCGACGGCGCGGGCGATGGGCTGCACGGTGCGGTCGATCTGCAGGGCGAGCTCGCGCGTCGGGGCGAGGATGAGGGCCCGCGGGGCCCTTCCCATCCGGCGCCCTGTCCCGGCGCGGGCGGACTCGTGCCAGTTGCGCATGAGGCGCTCCACGAGGGCCGCGCCGAACGCGATCGTCTTGCCCGAGCCCGTCCGCCCGCGACCGAGCACGTTGCGGCCGGCGAGGGCGTCGGGGACGGTCGCGGCCTGGATGGGGAACGGGGTCGTCGCACCGAGGGCGGCGAGCGCCTTCGTGATGCCCTCCCCGAGGCCGAGATCGGCGAACGTCACGCCGGCGACGTCCGCGGCCGTGACGACTTCGCCCTGGAGGTGCTCGAGCACGACGTCCTCGGGCGGTGTCCACGCGGAGGACGCGGCATCGTGGAAGCGCGGCCGGTCGTCGCGCTCGACCCGGCCGGGCCGCTCCGGACGCTCGGTGCGCTGCGGCCGGTCGCGGTGCTGCGGACGGTCGCCGCGCTGGGGACGATCACCGTACGAGGGGCGGTCCGGCCGGTTCCCGTGCTGCGGCCGCTCGGACGCGCGGTCGCCGTACATGGGGCGGTCGGACCACTGCGGGCGGTCCATCCGCTGCGGGCCGTCCGAGCGCGGACGTCGGCTCGCGGGCGCGTCCGCGCGGAACGAGCGCACCGGCCGGTCCGGACGCGGGGCGCGGTC
>NZ_JAODBE010000143.1 GCF_025463795.1 Amnibacterium sp. | reverse complement strand
ATCGGCGTCGCCGTGCACTCGGTCCGCGCGGCGGACCCGGCGGCGCTCGCCGAGCTGGCCGGGCTGGTCCGCGACGAGCCCCTGCACGCCCACGTCTCGGAGCAGCCGGCGGAGAACGCCCAGGTGGCCGCGGCGTACGGGCGCACACCGCTCACCGTGCTCGCCGACGCCGGCCTCGTGTCGCCCCGGTTCACCGCCGTCCACGCGACGCACCTCACCGACGAGGACGTGCGGCTCCTCGCGGCGGGGCGGGCGACCGCCTGCATCTGCCCCACGACGGAGGCGGACCTCGCCGACGGCATCGGGCCGGTCCGGGCCCTCGCGGACGCCTCCGTCGCGCTCGCGGTAGGCACGGACCAGCACGTGCGGATCGACCCGTTCGAGGAGCTCCAGCGGCTCGAGGCGGATCAGCGCCTCGCGTCGGGGCAGCGGGGCCGCCTTCCGCCCGGATCCCTGCTCGCCGCGGCCACGCGTGGCGGCTACCGCAGCCTCGGCTGGGCCGGCGGGGGTGCGATCGAGGCCGGCGGGCCCTGCGACCTCGTCGCCGTCGCCACGGACTCGGCCCGCACGGCCGGTGCCCGTCTCGACCAGCTGCACCTCGCCGCATCCGCCGCGGACGTGACCGACGTCGTCGTCGCCGGCGACCGGGTCGTCACCGACGGCCGCCATCGCCTGGGCGACGTCGGCGCGCTGCTCGGAGCCGCGATCGCCGACCTCCGGGAGGAGCCCCGATGACCGCCACCCTCGTCGACCGGATCGGCCTGCTCGTCCGCAACGCCGACGACGACGGCCTGCCCGACGAGCTGCCCGGCGCCGCGGTCGTGATCGAGGACGGCCGGATCGCCTGGATCGGCCGCGCCGCCGGGGCCCCGGACGCCGACGCGCGGATCGACGCCGACGGCCGCTGCGTCGTCCCCGGCTTCGTCGACAGCCACACCCACCTCGTCTTCGCCGGCGACCGCTCGGCCGAGTTCGAGGCCCGCATGGCCGGCCGCCCGTACACGGCCGGCGGCATCCGCACGACGGTCGCGGCGACCCGCGCCGCGAGCGACGAGGCCCTGCTCGCCCGCGCCACGGGGCTCGTGGCCGAGGCGCGGCGCGGCGGCACGACGACGATCGAGATCAAGAGCGGGTACGGCCTGACGGTCGAGGACGAGGCCCGGGCGCTGCGCCTCGCCGCGACCCTCACGCCCGAGACGACGCTGCTCGGCGCCCACGTCGTGCCGCCGGAGCACGCGCACGACCCGGAGGGCTACGTCGACCTCGTCGTCGGCCCGATGCTCACCGCTTGCGCCCCGCATGCGCGCTGGATCGACGTGTTCTGCGACCGCGGCGCCTTCACCGTCGATCAGGCGGAGCGGATCCTCGTCGCCGGTCGCGACGCCGGCCTCGGCCTGCGCCTCCACGCGGCGCAGCTCGCCCCCTCCCCCGCCGTGCGGCTCGCCGTCGAGCTCGGCGCGGCGAGCGTCGACCACTGCACGCACCTCGAGCAGGCCGACGTCGACGCGCTCGCCGGCGGCACGACCGTCGCCACGCTGCTGCCCGGCGCCGAGTTCTCGACCCGATCCCCGTATCCGGACGCGCGGCGCCTGCTCGACGCCGGGGGCACCGTCGCCCTCGCCAGCGACTGCAACCCCGGCTCCTCGTTCACGACGTCCATGTCGTTCTGCATCGCCCTCGCCGTCCGCGAGATGGGCATGACGCCGCGGGAGGCGCTGCATGCCGCGACCGCGGGCGGGGCCGCCGCGCTGCGCCGGGACGACGTCGGTGTGCTGCGGATCGGCGCCCGCGCGGATCTCCTGCTGCTCGACGCGCCCTCCTACGTCCACCTCGCGTACCGCCCGGGCGTGCCGCTGGTCACCGTGCTCTGACCTGCGGCCTCGGCCCCCCGGCTCTGCGGGCGAGTACCGTCCTTCGCATGCCGGAACCCGGCGAGGACCTCCGAGTCGCCACCGACCTCGGTGCCGTCGCTGCGCGCGTGCTCGGGCGCGGTCGACCGACGGTCCTCTGGCACTCGATGTTCGTCGACGGCGCGAGCTGGGCGCGCATCGCCCCGCTCCTCCTCCCCGGCCGGCAGCTGGTCGTGGTCGACGGACCCGGCTGGGGTGCCAGCGCCCGTCTGCCGCGGACCGTCCGGATGGCGGATGCGGTCGCCGCCGCCGCGCGCGTCGTCGACGCGGTGTTCCCCGGCGTCCCCGTCGACTGGGTGGGCAACGCGTGGGGCGGCCATGTCGGCATCGAGCTCGCCGCGACCAGGCCGGAGCTCGTCCGGAGCCTCGTCGCGATGAGCGCCCCGATCCAGCCGATCTCGTCGAACCTCCGCCGGCAGATCCTGGCCCTGATCCCGGTGCTGCTGGTCGCGGGCCCCATCACCCCGGTGCAGCGCGCGATCGCCGCCGGGGTGCTCACCGACCGCTCGGCCCGTGATCCCGGCACGGTCGGCGTGATCGCCGACGCGCTGGCCCTCGCCGGGCGCCGCAGCACCGTGCGGACCGTCCGCTCCTTCATCCTCAACCGGGTCGACATCGCGTCCCTGCTGCCCCGCGTGGTGGCGCCGACGCTGTTCGTCGCCGGGGACGACCGCGACGAGTGGACGCCGGAGCAGGCGCAGGCGGCGGCCCGCTCGGTCCGGGACGGCCGTGCCGTCGTCCTGCCCGACTCGCGCGCCCTCCTCCCCCTCGAGCAGCCGGCAGCGCTCGCGCGGATCATCCGGGACTTCTGGGCGACGGTCCCGGGCGCCTGAGGCGCGACGACGCCGGGAACGCGGAAGGGCCCGGTCACCTCGCGGTGCCGGGCCCTTCTGGTCTGAAGATCAGATCGGGCGGATGTTCGCGGCCTGCGGGCCGCGGTCGCCCTGGGCGACGTCGAACTCGACGCGCTGGTTCTCCTCGAGCGAGCGGAAGCCGCTCGCGCTGATGGCGGAGAAGTGCGCGAACAGGTCCTTGCCGTTGTCGTCGGGAGCGATGAAGCCGAAGCCCTTGTCGCTGTTGAACCACTTGACGGTGCCGGTTGCCATGGAATCTCTTTCCTGTTTCGTGAGATCACGCGGATCCGCGTGATCGCGTTCCGCTGAACAATCCGAACCAAGAGATTCCGGCTCTCGCCGGCACTACGACCCACCTGCACAACACAACTGCGTGAGCAAGTGTAGCGGACTTCCGCTTCTCCGTTGCACGGTTCGTCCGCGCCGGCCCGCGCGGCGCAGCAGCGCGCGCCGGAGCTTGCGGAGTGAGTGCTCACTCACTACTGTCGGCGGTCGTGACCGATCTGCAGGAGGCGACCCGCGAGCGGGCGCGGCCGATGGCCCCCGACGACCGCCGCGCGGCGATGATCCAGGCCGTCATCCCCCTGCTGAAGCAGCACGGCCGCGACGTCTCGACGCGACAGATCGCCGAGGCCTGCGGCGTCGCAGAGGGCACGGTCTTCCGCGCCTTCAAGGACAAGGAGAGCCTGATCAGCGCCGCGATCGAGACCTACTTCGATCCGCTCCCCCTGCGCACCGCGATCGCCGGCATCGCCGCCGACCTGCCGGTCGAGCAGAAGCTCGGCGCCGTGCTCCGCCTGCTGCGCGAGCGCTTCGCCGGGGTCATCGGTCTCATGTCCGCCCTTCGGATGACGGACGCGCCGCCCCCGCCGGCGATCCGCGCCGCCGGCGACCGGTGGATGGACCTTCTGCACGATCTCCTCGCCCCGAACCTCGACGAGCTCGGCGTGCCCGTCGAGCTCGTCGCCTACCACCTGCGGCTCGTCGCCTTCGCGAGCAGCATCCCCCCGTTCAACGTGCCGCACCGCTTCAGCGACGACGAGCTGCTCGCGCTCGTCGGCCACGGCGTGCTCAAGCCGCAAGGGAGCTGACCGTGCTCCGACGCCTCCTGCTGAGGTTCCTCGCCCCGTACCGCCGGCTGCTCGCCGCAGTCGTCGTCTTCCAGGCCGCCCAGACGATCGCGTCGCTGATCCTGCCGAGCCTCAACGCGCAGATCATCGACGAGGGCGTCGCGAAGGGCGACACCGGCACGATCCTTCGGCTCGGCGTCATCATGCTCGGCATCACCGTCGTGCAGGTCGGCTGCGCGATCGTCGCCGTCTACTTCGGGGCCCGCACCGCGATGGCGTTCGGTCGCGACGTGCGGCTCGCCGTGTTCACCCGGGTCGGCGCCTTCTCGGAGCGCGAGGTGGCTCGCTTCGGCGCCCCGTCCCTCATCACCCGCACCACGAACGACGTGCAGCAGGTGCAGATGCTCGTCCTGCTCACCTGCACGATGCTCATCGCGACGCCGATCATGAGCATCGGCGGGGTCTTCTTCGCCCTGCAGCAGGACGCCCAGCTGTCCTGGATCCTCGTGGTCGCGGTGCCGCTGCTGCTCGCCTGCGTGTTCCTCATCGTGTCGCGGATGGTGCCCCAGTTCCGGCTGATGCAGACCCGCATCGACACCGTGAACCGGGTGCTCCGCGAGCAGCTGACCGGCATCCGCGTCGTCCGCGCGTTCGTGCGCGAACGGCAGGAGACCGACCGGTTCGCCGACGCGAACGCGGCCGTCACCGACACCGCCGTGCGCGCCGGCCGCTGGTTCGCGCTGATGTTCCCCGTCGTGCTGCTGATCCTGAACGCCTCCAGCGTCGCCGTGCTCTGGTTCGGCGCGTTCCGGATCGACGGCGGATCCCTGAAGATCGGCGCCCTCACCGCGTTCCTCACCTACCTCGTGCAGATCCTCATGGCGGTGATGATGGCGACCTTCCTCGCCGCGATCCTGCCGCGGGCCTCCGTCTCGGCCGACCGCATCGGCGAGGTGCTCGAGACGACCTCCACCGTCGCCCCGCCGATCCAGCCGGTCACGACGACCGAGCGCCGAGGCGTCGTCGAGCTGCGCGAGGCGGGCTTCGCCTACCCGGGTGCGGAGACGCCCGTGCTCACCGGTGTGAGCTTCGTCGCCGAGCCCGGCCGCACCACCGCGCTCATCGGCAGCACCGGCGCCGGCAAGACGACGCTCGTGAACCTGCTCCCCCGCCTCTTCGACGTCACCGACGGCGCGGTGCTGCTCGACGGCGTCGACGTGCGCGACCTCGAGCCCGACGACCTCTGGTCCCGCATCGGCCTCGTGCCCCAGCGCGGCTACCTCTTCACGGGCACCATCGCCTCGAACCTCCGGTACGGCGACCCGGACGCCACCGACGACCAGCTCTGGGCGGCGCTCGAGACCGCGCAGGCGGCCGACTTCGTCCGGGCGATGCCGGACGGCCTGGAGTCCCCGATCGCGCAGGGCGGCACGAACGTCTCCGGCGGCCAGCGGCAGCGGCTCGCGATCGCGCGGGCGCTCGTGAAGCGGCCCGAGATCTACGTGTTCGACGACTCGTTCTCGGCGCTCGACACCGCCACCGACGCCCGCCTCCGGGCCGCCCTCGCGAAGGACGTCGCCGACGCGACGGTGATCGTCGTCGCGCAGCGCGTCTCGACCATCGTCGACGCCGACCAGATCCTCGTGCTCGAGCACGGCGTGGTGGTCGCGCGAGGCACCCACACGGAGCTGCTCGAGTCGTCCCCCGAGTACGCCGAGATCGTCGCCAGCCAGCTCTCCCTGGAGGAGGCCAGATGAGCGCTCCCGCGCCCCGTGCCGGCACGGGCACAGCAGCACCCGCCCGTCCGCCCGTGCGCGGCGGAGGCGGCGGTCCGTTCGGCGGCATGGGCGGCATGCCGGTCGAGAAGGCGATGCGCTTCGGGCCGTCGGCGAAGCGGCTGCTCGGCCGCCTGCGCCCCGACCGCGCCGCCGTCGTGCTCGTGCTCGTGCTCGGCGTCGGAAGCGTCGTGCTCTCGGTGATCGGGCCGAAGCTGCTCGGCCAGGCCACCAACCTGATCTTCGCCGGCGTGCTCGGCCGGCAGCTGCCCGCCGGTGTCTCGAAGGCGCAGATCCTGCAGCAGCTCGACGCGACCGGCCACCACATGCAGGCCGACCTGCTGCGCCCGCTCCCGCTCCTGCCGGGCCACGGCATCGACTTCGCGGCCCTCGGCATGCTGCTGATGGTCGTGCTGGGCCTCTACGTCGCGTCGTCGGTGCTGGCCTACCTGCAGGGCTTCGTGCTGAACGCGGTCACCCAGCGCACCGTCTACCGGCTCCGCGAGGACGTGGAGGCGAAGATCCACCGCCTGCCGCTCACCTACTTCGACCGGATGCCGCGCGGCGAGCTGCTGTCGCGCGTCACGAACGACATCGACAACATCTCGCAGAGCCTGCAGCAGACGCTCTCCCAGGCGGTGAACTCGATCCTCACCGTGCTCGGCGTGATCGTGATGATGATCATCATCTCGCCCCTGCTCGCGCTGATCGCGCTCGTCACGGTGCCGCTCACCCTCGTCGTGACGACCGTGATCGCGAAGCGGTCGCAGCCCCTGTTCGTCGCGCAGTGGCGGCACACCGGCGTGCTGAACGCGCAGATCGAGGAGGGCTACACCGGCCACGCCCTCGTCAAGGTGTTCGGCCGCCATCGCGAGGTCGAGGAACGCTTCCGGGTGGAGAACGAGCAGCTCTACACGGCCGGCTTCGGCGCCCAGTTCGTCTCCGGCATCATCATGCCCGCGACGATGTTCATCGGGAACCTCGTCTACGTCGCGATCGCGGTGGCCGGCGGCCTGATGGTCGCGAACGGATCCCTCGCCCTCGGGGACGTGCAGGCGTTCATCCAGTACTCCCGCCAGTACACGCAGCCGCTCAGCCAGCTCGGCTCGATGGCGAACCTGCTGCAGTCCGGCGTCGCGAGCGCCGAGCGCGTCTTCGAGCTGCTCGACGCGGACGAGCAGTCGCCCGACCCCGAGCAGGCGCTCGTGCCCGACCGCACGACGGGCCGGCTCGCGTTCGAGCACGTCGCCTTCTCCTACGAGGCGGAGAAGCCCCTCATCCGCGACCTGTCGCTCGCCGCCGAGCCCGGCTCGACGGTCGCGATCGTCGGCCCGACCGGCGCAGGCAAGACGACGCTGGTCAACCTGCTCGAGCGGTTCTACGAGCTCGACGGAGGCCGGATCACCCTCGACGGCGAGGACATCACCCGGCTGACCCGCGCCGGGCTGCGCGAACGGATGGGCATGGTGCTCCAGGACACGTGGCTGTTCGCGGGCACGATCCGCGACAACATCGCCTACGGCCGGCCCGGCGCGACGGAGGAGGAGATCGTCGACGCCGCCCGTGCCGCGTACGTCGACCGGTTCGTGCACGCGCTGCCGGACGGCTACGACACGCTGCTCGACGACGAGGGCGGCAACGTGAGCGCCGGCGAGAAGCAGCTGATCACCATCGCCAGGGCGTTCCTCGCCCGGCCCGCGGTGCTGATCCTCGACGAGGCGACGAGCTCGGTCGACACCCGCACGGAGCTGCTCGTGCAGCAGGCGATGCGCGACCTGCGCCGGGACCGCACGAGCTTCGTCATCGCGCACCGGCTCTCCACCATCCGCGACGCGGACCTCATCCTCGTGATGGAGCAGGGCTCCATCGTCGAGCAGGGCACGCACGAGGAGCTGCTGGCCGCGCACGGGGCGTACGCACGGCTGTACGAGGCCCAGTTCGCCGCGCCCGCGGCCGAGGAGGACGTCCCCGACCCGACACCGGCCGCCACTAGGGTGGCGCGATGATCCGGCTGGAACGGCTGACCAAGCGCTACGGCGACAAGACCGCGGTCGACGACGTCTCCGCGGTGATCGAGCCGGGCCGGGTCACCGGGTTCCTCGGCCCGAACGGCGCGGGCAAGTCGACGACGATGCGGATGATCGTCGGCCTCGACCGTCCCACCGCGGGCACCGCGCTCGTCAACGGCAAGCGGTACGCCGAGCACCGGGCGCCGCTCCGGGAGGTCGGCGTGCTGCTCGAGGCCCGCGCGGTGCATCCCGGCCGCACCGCCGCGAACCACCTCCTCGCCGTTGCGGCCACCCACGGCATCCCCCGCACCCGCGTGGAGGAGGTGCTCGGGCTCACCGGGCTCTCCGCCGTCGCGAACAAGCGGGTCGGCAAGTTCTCGCTCGGCATGGGGCAGCGGCTCGGCATCGCCGTCGCGCTGCTCGGCGACCCGAGGACGCTCATCCTGGACGAGCCGGTGAACGGCCTCGACCCGGAGGGCGTGCTCTGGGTGCGGCACCTCACCCGCGCCCTCGCCGCCGAGGGCCGCACCGTGTTCCTGTCGTCGCACCTCATGAGCGAGATGGCGCAGACCGCCGACCACCTCGTCGTGCTCGGCCGCGGCCGGGTCCTCGCGGACGCCCCGATCGCGGACGTCGTCGCCGGCGCCACGCAGGGCGTCGTGCGGGTGCTGACCCCCGATCCCGACCGGCTCGACCAGGCCGTCGCGGGTACGGGCGTCACGATCCGTCGCACCGACGACGGCGCGCTCGAGGTCATCGGCGCGACGGCCGCGCAGATCGGGAACGCGGCGCTGGCCGCCGGCGTCGCCCTGCACGAGCTCACGCCCGTGAACGCCTCCCTCGAGGAGGCCTACCTCACGCTCACGCAGGACGACGTCGAGTACCGCGAGACCCAGGGAGCCGTCCGATGACCACCACCGCCCCTCCCGCGGGCCCCGCCGTCGGGGACGCCCGGCTGTCCGCCCTCCACGTTCTCCGCTCCGAGTGGATCAAGCTGCGCACCCTTCGCTCCACCTGGTGGTGCGCCGCGCTCATCGTGGTGCTGTCCGTGCTGTTCGGCCTGCTCATCGCCGCGTTCATCAACCGCGACGGCTCCACACTGCCGACCGCGGCGCAGGACGGCGATCTCGTCGCCGTGGTCACGATCGGCACCAGCTTCACGCAGCTGATCGCCGCGGTGCTCGGCGTGCTGGTGATCAGCGGCGAGTACGGCACCGGCATGATCCGGTCGACGTTCACCGCGGTGCCGAACCGGCTGCCCGCCGTGTTCGCGAAGCTCGTCGTGCTCGCGGTCTCGATGGTCGTCGTCGGTCTGGTCGCGGTCGCGCTCACCTTCGCGGCGACCGCGGCGATCCTCTCCGGCCACGGCATCGGCGCCCGTCTCGGCGACGCCGCCGTCTGGATGCCGATCGTCGGGTCCGCGGTCTACCTGGCGCTGGTCGCCGTGCTCGCCTTCGCCGTGGGTGCGCTCGTCCGCAACACGGCCGGGGCGATCTCCGCCGCGATCGGCCTCCTGCTGGTGCTGCCGATCCTGCTCACCGTGGCGATCGGGCTCACGCAGGCGACCTGGTTGCTGAACGTGAACGCGCTGCTGCCCTCGGCCGCGGGCGCGCAGCTGCACGCCTACGCGGCGCCCGGCGGCACCGTGACGGGGCCCGGCGGGCGCGGCCCGGTGCAGGCCACGGCCGACGTGGTGCTGAACGGATGGGGCGGCCTCGGGGTGCTCGTCGCCTGGATCCTCGTCCTCCTCGCCCCGGCGCTCGTCCTGATCCGGCGCCGCGACGCCTGATCCCGTCGTCACACGCGTCCTCACACGCCCGGGCGGGAACCTGCCCCCGGTCGCAGCCGCGGCCGGATCGGACAGGAGGACGACATGCCACTGGTGAACATCCGCGTGATCGAAGGGGTCTTCACCCCGGATCAGAAGGCGGACATGATCGCGAAGGTGACCGACACGATGGTGAGCATCGAGGGCGAGGCGCTCCGCGGCGTCACGTGGGTGCTGCTCGAGGAGGTGCGCAGCGGGGACTGGGGCATCGGCGGGAACGGCCTCACCACCGCCGACGTGCACGCCCTGCAGGGCCGGACGCCCGCCGCGGTCGGCTAGGCGCAGCCGATGGCCGGGGTGCGCGTGCGGCTGCTCGGCCGGCCCGCCGTCGAGGCGGCGGACGGGTCGCCGCCCGCGCATCCCCGCGGTCGCAAGACCTGGGCGCTGCTCGCGCGCATCGCGCTCGCCGACCGGCCCGTCGGCCGCGGTGAGCTCGCCGAGACGCTCTTCCCCGAGGCGGACGACCCGCTCGCGGCGCTCCGCTGG
>NZ_JAODBE010000138.1 GCF_025463795.1 Amnibacterium sp. | reverse complement strand
CGGCGCGGCGCTTCCCGGAGGCGCTCGCCCGGCGGGACGCGCCCGGTATCCCGCTCGAGGCCGTCGTCGACGCCTTCGGCACGGCCGCACGCTGACCGCCGTGGCGGCCCCGTGGTCGCAGGCGGGGGCCCGGGTCCGGTTCGAGCAGTTCCGGTCCGGGCTGGACGCGCTGCTCGCCGGCGTCACGGGACCCGCGGTGGTCGTCGTGGTCGACGTGCTGTCGTTCAGCACCGCCGCCGTCGTGGCGGCCGAGGCCGGCGTGCTCGTCGCGCCGGCTCCCTCGGCGGCGCCATCCGCGCCGTCCGCGGGCGCACTCGTCGCCGGCCCTCGCGGATCCGGGCGCCCGTCCCTCTCCCCCGGCTCGATGCGCGGCCTCCCGGCCGGGACGCGCGTGGTCCTGCCGTCCCCGAACGGTGGCGCCCTCGCCTCAGCGGCCGCAGCCGCAGGAGCGACCGTGCTCGCGGCGGGTGTCCGGAACGCCTCCGCCGTCGCCCAGGAGCTGCAGCGCCGCCTGGACCAGGATCCGGCGCTGACCGGCGATCGTGCTCGCCGCCGGTGAGCGGTGGCCCGACGGCGGCCTGCGGCCCGCGATCGAGGACCTGCTCGGCGCGGCCCGGGTCCTCGCACCCCTGCCGGCGGCATGGCTGTCGGCGGAGGCCCGCACGGCCGCGGCGGTCGCCGGCCTCGCTCCCGCCGTCGTCGCGGACGGTGCGAGCGCCCGCGAGCTGCACGACCGCGGATACGGCGACGACGTCGCGACGGCCCTCGAGCTGGACGCGACCTCGGTCGTGCCGGAGCTGTCGGACGGCTGGTTCATCGTGTCCCGGCCGCCACGTCCCCCTCGGGGGAAGACCACTTTGTCTCCTCTTGCCCCCTGTTCAGGGCCGACTTAGCGTCGGCCGGGGCGCTACCCAGTGCCCGGTACCTCTCACAACGAAGGATCCGGTTTGTTCTCACATGCCGGCGGCCGCCCTCGGGCACGTCGTCTTCTCTCCATCACCGCCGCGGTCGCAGCGGTCGCGGGGCTGTCGCTGACCGCGATGCCCGCGAACGCGGATGAGCCCACGAAGCCCATCCCCCACTCGAAGCCGGCCTGGCTCGGCAAGGCGACGCACCTCGGCACCGCAGCCGGCAGCGCCGCCACCACCGCGAAGGTCTACCTCGCGCCGAAGGGCGGCGTGGACGCGCTCAAGGCGGCGGCGCTCGCCGTCTCGACGCCCGGATCCCCGACCTACGGCGCGTTCGTCACGCCGGACCAGTACCGCGCCCGGTACGCCCCCACCGACTCCGCGGTGCAGAACGTCGAGGGGTACCTGAAGGCCGCGGGGCTCGTGGTCACGGGGGTCGAGAGCAGCAACCGCTACATCAGCGTCTCCGGCGACGTCGCCGCCGCTCAGAAGGCGTTCCACGCCCCGATCGCGCGCTACCGCCACAACGGCCGGAACGTGCAGGCGCCGAGCACCTCGCTCGCGCTGCCGGCGTCGATCGCCGGCCTCGTGACCACGGTGACCGGCCTCGACACGTCGCCGCACGTCGTGAAGCCGGCATCCTCCACGCCCGCGCCCCCGCCCGCCGGCTACCGCAACGCCCGTCCGTGCTCCACCTACTACGGCCAGGTAGCCGCGAAGCTGCAGGCCGACTTCACGACGCCGCTGCCGAAGTTCCAGGGCAAGACGGTCCCGTACGCGGTGTGCGGCTACACCGGCCCGCAGCTCCGGGCGGCCTACGAGGGCAGCACGGCGCTCGACGGCACCGGCGTCACGGTCGGCATCACCGACGCCTACGCGGCGCCGACGATCGCGAGCGACGCGAACCGCTACGCCGTCAACCACGGTGACGGCGCCTACGCTCGCGGCCAGCTCACGCAGGTCACGCCGTCGACGTACACGAACCAGGACCTGTGCGACCCGTCGGGCTGGTTCGGCGAGGAGACGCTCGACGTCGAGGCCGTGCATGCGATGGCCCCGGCTGCGAACATCCGCTACTACGGCTCGCAGAGCTGCCTCGACGAGGACTTTCTCACGACGCTCGGCAAGGTCGTCGATCAGGACAAGGTCAGCGTCGTGTCGAACTCGTGGAGCGACGTCGAGGAGGCCGAGACGTCCGACAGCGTCGCCGCCTACGAGCAGGTCTTCCTGCAGGGCACGTTGGAGGGCATCTCCTTCGCGTTCTCGTCCGGCGACAACGGTGACGAGCTCGCGACCACCGGGATCAAGCAGGTCGACTACCCGGCGTCCGACCCGTACGTCACCGGCATCGGCGGCACCGCCGCCGGCATCGGCGCGGACGGCTCGCTCATCGGCGAGGCCGGCTGGGGCACCTCCACCTACTCCCTCTCGGCGAACGGGAAGAGCTGGGTGAACGGCGGCTTCCTCTACGGCGCGGGCGGCGGCAGCTCGTCCCTGTTCAACAAGCCCGCCTACCAGTCGGGCGTGGTCGGGGGCGCAGCCAGGCAGGTGCCGGACGTCGCGATGGACGCCGACCCGACCACCGGGATGCTCATCGGTGAGACGCAGACCTTCTCGGACGGCGTCTCCTACGACGAGTACCGGATCGGCGGCACCAGCCTCGCGTCGCCGCTCTTCGCCGGCATGACGGCGCTCGCGATCCAGCAGGCGAAGCACGACGCGGGCCTGCTCAACCCGGTGATCTACAAGGACCGGTCGAGCGCGTTCACCGACGTCGTCGGCAACCCGCTCGACGCCGGCAACGTGCGGTCGAACTACAGCAACAGCGAGAACGCCGGCGGCGGCATCGCGTACGTGCTGCGCACCTTCGGTCAGGACAGCTCGCTGGCCGTGACCCGCGGCTACGACAACGTGACCGGTGTCGGCTCTCCGAACGCGAACTGGCTCACGGCCCTCAAGTAGTGCGCTGAGCACGAGGAGGGCCCGGAAGCGCACGCTCCCGGGCCCTCCTCGTCCAGCTGCGCCCCGCCGAGGCCCTGGCCCACCTCTCCCTGACCGGACCCGCAACCGACCTGCGAAACGGGAGCGAAGGGCCGTCGCTGCGCCCACGGCCGGTGTTCCCGGCCGGGCACAGCCCGAAGCGGACCGTCCGCGACGTCCTGCTACGCGTCGATGCGCTCGCGGTCGAGTCCGTTCGAGCCCTCGATGATGAACTCCTTGCGCGGGGCGACGTCGTTGCCCATGAGCAGCTCGAACGTGCGCTCGGCGGCCGCCGCGTCGTCGATCCGCACCCGGCGCAGGGTGCGGTGGCGCCGGTCCATCGTCGTGATCTTGAGCTGCGAGGCGTCCATCTCGCCGAGGCCCTTGTACCGCTGGATCGGGTCCTGGTAGCGCTTGCGGTCCCGCTTCAGCTGGGCGAGCACCCCGTGCAGCTCCGCTTCGCTGTAGGTGTAGATCGGTTCCGTCTTCTTCGAGCCGAGCACGACGACGCGGTGCAGCGGCGGCACGGCGGCGAACACCCGCCCCTCCTCGAGCAGGGGCCGCATGTACCGGAAGAAGAGGGTGAGCAGCAGCGTGCGGATGTGCGCGCCGTCCACGTCGGCGTCGCTCATCAGGATGACCTTGCCGTACCGGGCCGACGTGAGGTCGAACGTGCGGCCGGATCCGGCGCCGACGGCCTGGATGATCGCCGCGCACTCGGCGTTGCCGAGCATGTCCGCGATCGACGCCTTCTGGACGTTGAGGATCTTGCCGCGGATGGGCATGACGGCCTGGTACTCGCTGTTGCGGGCGAGCTTCGCGGTGCCGAGTGCCGAGTCGCCCTCGACGATGAACAGCTCGGTGTCGGCGACGACGTTGGAGCGGCAGTCGGACAGCTTGGCGGGCAGCGACGACGACTCGAGCGCGTTCTTGCGCCGCTGCGTCTCCTTGTGGGTGCGGGCGGAGATGCGCGCCTTCATCTCGCCGACGACCTTCTCGAGCAGCACGCCCGTCTGCGCCTTGTCCTCGCGCTTCGTCGAGGCGAACCGGTCGTTCAGTGCGTTCGTGACGACCGTGCGGACCACCTGACGGACCGCCGGCGTGCCGAGCACCTCCTTCGTCTGGCCCTCGAACTGCGGCTCGGGCAGGCGGACGGTGAGCACCGCGGTGAGGCCCGCCATCACGTCGTCCTTCTCGAGCTTCTCGGTCTGGCCGACCTTGAGCCTGCGGGCGTTCTCGGCGACCTGCGTCTGCAGCACCTTGAACAGCGCCGCCTCGAAGCCCTGGTTGTGGGTGCCGCCCTTCGGCGTCGTGATGATGTTCACGAAGCTGCGGAGGTTCGTCTCGTACCCGGTGCCCCACCGCAGCGCGATGTCGACCTCGCAGGTGCGGCGCACCTCGGTCGCCTCCATGTGGCCGTTGGCCTGCAGCACCGGGATCGTCTCCGTGAACTCGCCGGAGCCCTGGATCCGCCACGTGTCGGTCAGAGGCGCGTCGGAGGACAGGAAGTCGACGAACTCGCCGATGCCGCCCTCGTAGTGGAAGAGCTCCGTCGTCGGCGTCTCGCCACGGAGGTCCTCGATCGAGATCGTGAGCCCCGGGACGAGGAAGGCCGTCTGCCTCGCGCGGGACGCGAGGTCGGGCAGGGAGAACTGCGCGTCGCGGATGAAGATCTGCCGGTCTGCCCAGTACCGCACCCGGGTGCCGGTGCGGCCGCGGGGCGCCTTGCCGATCACCCGCAGGACGCTGTTCGACACGAACGCCTCGAAGGGTGCGTCGGGCGACGGTGCGGCCCCGGGCGGGTCCGCGAAGACGCCGGGCTCGCCGCGGTGGAACGACATGGCGTAGGTCTTGCCGCCGCGGTCGACCTCGACATCGAGCCGCTCCGACAGGGCGTTCACGACGGACGCGCCGACACCGTGCAGGCCCCCGGAGGCAGCGTAGGAGCCGCTGCCGAACTTGCCGCCGGCATGGAGCTTCGTGAAGACGACCTCGACGCCGGAGAGGCCGGTCTTGGGCTCCGCGTCGACGGGGATGCCGCGCGCGGTGTCGCGCACCTCGACGCTGGAGTCGGGGTGCAGCACGACCTCGATGCGGTCGCCGTGGCCGCCGAGCGCCTCGTCGACGGAGTTGTCGATGATCTCCCACAGGCAGTGCATGAGGCCGCGGGAATCCGTCGAGCCGATGTACATGCCGGGACGCTTGCGTACCGCCTCGAGGCCTTCGAGGACGGACAGATGCCTTGCCGAGTAGTCGCTGGATGCCATCCCGATCACCGTAACCGCGCGGCAGGACAGCGCCGGTCCACTCGCCGCCCCACGCGGGATCGATGCGCCGCCCCTCGTCCGCACGGGGGTCCACCGGCACGAGGACTGGGGGTACGCGTTCAGCGAACGGCCCGCGTACTCACGCACTGAGCGGCCGTGCGCGTGCTTACATGTCGGTATCGGTTCGGCAATGCACACCGCAAGGAGGTCACGATGACGCGTTCGGGAGACCACGGCCCGCTCGATTCGCTCGAGTCGCAGTTCTCGCTCACCGCGCTCGATCGCTGCGACAGCTGCGGTGCGCAGGCGTACATCCGGGTGGAGCTCGACAGCGGTGAGCTGCTGTTCTGCGCCCACCACGGCAAGAAGTACCAGGAGAAGCTCTCCGGGATCGCCCAGAGCTGGCACGACGAGTCGAGCAAGCTCCTCGAGGAGACCAAGGCGTAGGTCGCGTTTCGGCGACATGAGAAGGGCCCGTCCGGTTCGCCGGACGGGCCCTTCTCATGTTCTGTGCGTGCGGTGCAGGAGCCACGGCCGAGCGGCGGGCTCAGCGGCTCGGCAGGCCCTTCAGCAGCCGCGCCCGGATGGCCGCGGCCGCCGCATCGGCGGCCTTCGCCTGATCGGACACGGGCACGACCGGCCTGCCGAACACACGCGCGAGCAGCGCGTCGGCGAAGGCGGGGTTCTTCGCGAGCACCGGACCGTGCAGCCGCGTGCCGATCATGGAGCCGTGCCGCACCCCGTCGACTCCGCGGCCGTCGCCGACCCCGGTCACGACCCGGCCGAGGGCGGGCACCCCGGCGTCGAGCCGGAAGCCCCGCGCGTGGTTCTCGTAGCCGATGAGCCGGCCCTCCGCGGCGTCGACGACGAGGTCGTCGGTGACGCGCACGGCGAGCGGCGAGGCGCTGCCCGGCAGGAGACCGATCCCCTCGACGACGGATCCGTTCCCGAGGTCGATCCGGGAACCGAGCAGCTCCATGCCCGTGCCGATGGCGAGCAGCGGCACCCCGGCGTCGAGCCACGCGGTGAGCCGCGGCAGAAGGGCCAGCAGGCCGTCCCGGATGCGCGGCAGGGCGGAGTCGACGCTCGAGCCGAGCACGATCGCCGCGGGCTGGACGTCGGGCACCGCCCACAGCGGGGCAGGCACGACGACGGCGTCCTCCCCCGCCCACTCGGCGCGGCGGGCGAGGACGAGCGCGTTCTGCGCGTCGCCGTTCACGTCGGTGACCTCGGGGAACAGGGTGAGGATGGCCGCCGTCACGACGTGAGCCCCAGGTGGGCCCGCGTCCGCCGCATGGCGTCGGCCGTGAAGACGATGGTCTTCACGCCCCTGGCCGGCGCGGGCAGCGACAGGAAGTGGTCGATCGCGGCGGGCAGGTCGGGCTCGATCCGCACGACCTGCACGCCCTGGTAGATCAGCTGCAGAGCGATCTCCTCCGCCTTCGACCCGGTGACGACGAGCGCACGCCCGATGCGGGACGCGTCGACCGGCCAGAAGTACGAGGGGTCGCGCACGTCCGAGCCCATCGCGACGAGCACCTGATCGAGGCCCTCCTCCAGCTCGTCGACGTTGAGCTGGAAGCTGGCCGGGTTCTGCACCAGCACGAACTCGACCTGCACGCCGCGCACGGTGACGACCTCGCCTCGGCCGAAGACGGCGGGCATCGCGGAGATCGCCGCGACGGCGGTCTCCGCGTCGAAGGCATCGCCGAGCATCTCCTCGGCCGCGGTGAGGGCACCGGCGGCGTCGACCGCGTAGTGGACGCCGCGGGCCGGCAGCCGCACCTGGTGCTGCCGGCCGTCGAGCAGGACCGCGGCCGACGCGCCGGCGACGGCCGTCACGACCGCCCCGTCGGCCTCGGGGGGTCGGACGGTCTCCGCGTAGCCGAGGCCGCGCGGCGACGCCGCGAGCACGCCGTCCGTCACGCCGAACCGGCGCACGGGCACGTCGCTCCGGATGCGGGCGAGGAGCCCGTCGTCCCCGTTCAGGACGAGGCGTTCGGTCGCTGTGGCGGCGATGCGCCGGAGCATACCGAGCACCTTCTCCGAGTCGTGGAAACGGTCGATCTGGTCGGTCATCACGTTGGTGAGGAGCACCACGCGGGACCGGAACCGGTCGGAGAGCAGGGCTCCGTGCCCCTCGTCCATCTCGAGCACCGCGACGTCCGCGTCGATGCGGCCGGTGAGGCGCGCGCGTTCGAGCAGGGCCGAGGTCAGCCCCTGGCTGATGTTCGCGGTCGACGGGTTGGTGAAGACCCGCTTGCCGTGCGCCTCGAGCACGGCGACGAGCATCTTCGTGGTCGTCGACTTCCCGGCGGAACCGGAGACGACCGCGAGGCCCTCCGGGAAGGAGAACAGCACGGAGCCGAGGAAGCCCGGCGCGAGCCGGTTGACGACGAGCCCGGGGACGGCCGACCCGCCTCCGGGCTTGCGGAGGCGGGCGGCGATCCGCACGGCCCGGCCGATCGCGACGGCCGGCACCCAGCGGAGCGGCATGCAGGTTTACTCGAGGTAGTCGCGGAGCGACTGCGAGCGCGACGGGTGGCGCAGCTTCGCCATCGTCTTCGACTCGATCTGCCGGATCCGCTCGCGGGTCACGCCGAAGGTGTCCCCGATCTGGTCGAGCGTCTTCGGCATGCCGTCGCCGAGCCCGAAGCGCATCCGGATCACGCCGGCCTCGCGCTCCGAGAGGGAGTCGAGCAGGCTCTCCAGCTGCTTCTGCAGCATGGTGAACCCGACCGCGTCGGCCGGCACGACCGCTTCGGTGTCCTCGATGAGGTCACCGAACTCGCTGTCGCCGTCCTCACCGAGCGGCGTGTGCAGGGAGATGGGCTCGCGGCCGTACTTCTGCACCTCGACGACCTTCTCGGGCGTCATGTCGAGCTCGCGGGACAGCTCCTCGGGGGTGGGCTCCCGGCCGAGGTCCTGCAGCATCTGCCGCTGCACGCGGGCGAGCTTGTTGATGACCTCGACCATGTGCACCGGGATGCGGATCGTGCGCGCCTGGTCGGCCATGGCGCGGGTGATCGCCTGACGGATCCACCAGGTGGCGTACGTGGAGAACTTGAAGCCCTTCGTGTAGTCGAACTTCTCGACCGCACGGATCAGGCCCAGGTTGCCCTCCTGGATCAGGTCCAGGAACTGCATGCCGCGGCCGGTGTAGCGCTTGGCCAGCGACACGACGAGGCGGAGGTTCGCCCCGAGCAGGTGGCTCTTCGCGCGCTGCCCGTCACGGGCGACCCACTTCAGCTCGCGGACCAGCTCCTTGCCGAGCTTGTCCGCCTCGGTGGAGAGCTTCTCCTCCGCGAACAGGCCGGCCTCGATGCGCATCGCGAGCTCGACCTCCTCCGCGGCGTTCAGCAG
>NZ_JAODBE010000097.1 GCF_025463795.1 Amnibacterium sp. | reverse complement strand
TGCTCGGCGCACGCGCCCGCTGCCTCGCCGACGGGTCGTCGCGCTGCCTCGACGTCGTGGACGCGCCCGGCTCGCCGGTCGACGGGTCCGACCGGGCGGCCCTCGCCGCCGGCGTGGAGGCGGTCCTGCCGCCGGCCGCCACACCGGTGCTGCTCAAGGCGTCGGGCGCGACCGCGGTGCTCGCGGTCGGCGAGCACACCGTGCTCGAGATCCGGGAACCGGGCGGCTGGCGTCTGCGCGACGTGATCGCCCCGACGCCGGCCAGGGCTCAGATCCCGAGCGAGCCCTCGAAGTCGCCCTCCTCGAGCCTCGCCCGCACCGCCGAGAGGAAGCGGGCCGCGTCGGCGCCGTCCACGATCCGGTGGTCGTAGCTGAGGGCGAGGTACACGGTCGACCTGACCGCGATCGCCTCGCTGCCGTCGGCCGTCCGTACGACCCGCGGCACCCGCTGCACGGTTCCGGTGCCGAGGATCGCGACCTGGGGCAGGAAGACGAGCGGGGTGTCGAACAGCGCGCCCCTGGATCCGGTGTTCGTCAGGGTGAAGGTGCCGCCGGCGAGCTCGTCCGGCTTCAGCTTGTTGTCGCGCGTCCGCGCCGCGAGGTCCGCGATCTGTGCTGCGAGCTCCGCGATCGACAGCGATCCCGCGTTCCGCACGACCGGCGTGAGCAGCCCGCGCTCCGTGTCGACGGCGATGCTGAGGTTCTCCGTGTCGGGGTAGACGATCGAGTCGCCGTCGACGGTGGCGTTGATGATCGGGTACTGCTGCAGCGCCTCGACGGCGGCGAGGGCGAAGAACGGCAGGAACGACAGCTTCTGCCCCGTCGCCTGCTGGAAGTCGCGCTTGACCCGGTCGCGGAGGTTCGCGACGGCGGTCACGTCGGCCTCCACCACGGTCGTGAGCTGCGCCGTCGACTGCATGGACACGACCGCGCGCTCGGCGACGACCTTGCGCAGCCGGGACATCTTGACCGTGGTGCCGCGGAGGGCCGAAGGCTCGGCCTTCGCGCGCGGTGCCGCGGGCGTCGATGCGGCCGGCGTGGCCTCGGCCGCGGCGAGCACGTCCTCCTTGCGGATCCGTCCGCCGACTCCGGAGCCGGTGAGGGCGGCCAGGTCGACGCCGCGGTCGTGCGCGAGCTTGCGCACGATCGGCGTCACGTACGGCGCCGCGGCGTGCGCCCCGCCACCCTGCGGCGCCGGCGCGGACGGCTGTGCGGGTGCGGAGGGCTGTGGTGCCGACTGCTGGGGTGCGGACTGCTGGGGTGCGGACTGCGTCGCCGTCCGGACCGGAGCGGGCTGCGCGGGGGTCGGGGGGGTCGTGGGGGCCGCGGCGGACCCGCTGTCGCGCCCGACCTCGGTCTCGACGGAGTTGGTGGCCTCCTGCGCGAGCGGCGGCTCGTCGTCCTGCTCGGGTGCGGACTGCCGGCTCCGCTGCGGCGGTGCGACCTCCTGCTCCGGCTCCGGCTCGGTGTACGAGGATCCCGCGTCCGGCACCTCCTCCGGCTCCTGCTGCACCACCTGCTGCGGTGCGGGCTCCGGGGACGACTGCACGGGGGCCGAGTCGGCCTCCTCGGGAACGGGTGCGGACTCGGCGGGGGCGTCGCCCTGGCCGGATCCGTCACCGATGCGCACGAGTGCGGTGCCGACCTCGACCGTCTCGTCCTCCTGGACGAGGATCTCCTCGACCACCCCGGCGACCGGCGACGGGATCTCGGTGTCCACCTTGTCGGTCGACACCTCGAGCAGGGGCTCGTCCACCTCCACGCTGTCGCCGACCTGCTTCAGCCAGCGGGTGACGGTGCCCTCGGTGACGCTCTCGCCGAGCGCCGGAAGGGTGACGGACTCACTCATCGGTTGTTCCTCATCTCAGGCGGCGAGAAGTGCCGCAGGTGGTCGCCGCGCGCCGTCGCGCGGTCAGAGCGCGTGCAGGGGCTTGCCGGCGAGGGCGAGGAAGGCCTCGCCCAGGGCCTCGTACTGGGTCGGGTGCGCGTGGATGAACGGAGCGATGTCCTCGGGGTACGCCTCCCAGTTCACGACGAGCTGGGCCTCGCCGATCAGCTCGCCCACCCGGGCGCCGATGCCGTGGACGCCGAGCACCGGGCCGTCCTTGCGGCGGACCACCTTGATCGAGCCGGTCGTGCCGATGATCTCGCTGCGGGCGTTGCCGGCGAGGCTGAAGTCGTACGCGATGACCTCGTCGCGGCCGAACTGCTCGACGGCCTTCGCCTCGGTGAGGCCGACGGAGGCGACCTCGGGGTCGCAGTAGGTGATGCGCGGGATGTTCACGTCGCTGACCACCGCGGGGTTGAGGCCGGCGATCTCCTCGGCGACGAAGATGCCCTGCTGGAAGCTGCGGTGCGCCAGCTGCAGGCCGAAGACGATGTCGCCGACCGCGTAGACCCCGGGCAGGCTGGTCTCGAGCCGCTCGTTCACGGTGACGAAGCCACGGTCGAGCGTGACGCCGGCCTCCTCGTAGCCGAGGTTCGCGGTCACGGGGCCGCGACCGACGGCGACGAGCAGCAGGTCGGCTTCGATCGTGTCGCCGTTCTCGAGGGTGACGACGACGCCCGAGTCGTCCTGCGTGACGCCGGAGAAGCGGATGCCGAGCTTGTACTCGATGCCGCGGCGCCGGTACGCGCGCTCGAGTGCCTTGCTCAGCACCTCCTCCTCGTTCGGGACGAGGTGCGGGAGGGCCTCGATGATCACGACGTCGGCGCCGAAGGACTTCCACACGCTCGCGAACTCGACGCCGATGACACCGCCGCCGAGCACCGCGACCTTCTTGGGGACGTAGTCGAGCGCCAGCGCCTGCTCGGAGTCGATGACCCGGCCGCCGAGCTCGAGGCCCGGCAGGCTCCGTGAGTAGGAGCCGGTGGCGAGCACGACGTGCTTGCCCGTGATCGTCGAGTCGCCGACCTGCACCGTGGTGGCCGAGGTGAGCCGACCCGCGCCCTCGACGGTGGTGACGCCCCGCGCCTTCAGCAGCGACTGCAGTCCGCGGTACTTCTTCGCGACGATGCCGGTGCGGTACTCCGTCACCTTCGGCACGTCGACGCCTTCGAGGGTCGAGCGGATGCCGAAGGCCGCCGAGTCGCGGGACGCGTCCGCCACCTCCGCGGCGTGCAGCAGGGCCTTCGTCGGGATGCAGCCGCGGTGGAGGCAGGTGCCGCCGACCTTGTCCTTCTCGACCATCCCGACGGACATGCCGAGCTCGGCCGCCCGGAGCGCCGCGGCGTAGCCACCGCTGCCCCCACCGAGGATGACGAGGTCGAAGGACTGGTCCGGCACTTGGATGCTCTCCCGTTCCGCAGGTGGACGCGCTCGGCGGTCCGACGGTGCTTCCCCGCACCCCCGGAGCCCCCGCTGAGGGGGCGGATCCGCCGCGTCGACCCTACCCCCTGGCGACCGCGCGGGCCTGTCGGCCGACTCTCAGAGGGGCCCCTCCGCGAGGTCCTCGACGAGCGCGAGCAGGGTCGCCACCATCACGCCGGTCGGGCCGGAACCGGTGGCTCCGTAGGGGGAGCCGCCGTTGTTCGCCGCCCCCGCGATGTCGAGGTGCACCCACGGCACGCGGCTCCCGTCGGTGCCCTGGGGCACGAACTCCTTGAGGAACCAGCCGGCCACGAGGGCCCCGCCGGCGGTGCTGCCGATCTTCACGTTCGCGATGTCCGCGACGTCGGAGTTGAGCAGGGGTCGCAGCTCGTCGGGGAGCGGCAGCGGCCACACGAGCTCGCCCGCGCGCTTCGCCGCTGCCTGCGTGCGGGCCACGAGCGGCCCTTCGCCCATGAGGCCCACGGTGCGGTTGCCGAGCGCCGTGATGATGGCGCCGGTGAGCGTCGCGACGTCGACCACGGCGTCGGGGTGCTCCTCGCCGGCCGCGACGAGCCCGTCGGCGAGCACGAGGCGGCCCTCCGCGTCGGTGTTCAGCACCTCGACGGTGCGACCGCCGCGGATGCGCAGCACGTCGTTCGGCCGGATGGCGCTGCCCGACGGCATGTTCTCCGCGATGCAGAGCCAGGCCGTCACGCCGACGGGCACCCGCAGCCGGGCCGCGGCGAGCACCACCCCGAGCACGGTCGCCGCCCCCGTCATGTCGTACTTCATCCCGACCATCGACGGCCCCGGCTTCAGCGAGAGGCCGCCGGAGTCGAAGGTGATCCCCTTTCCGACCAGCGCGATCGTGCGCTCCGCGCCCTCCGGCGCCCACGCGAGCCGCACGAGTCGGGGTGGCCGGGTGGAGCCGGCTCCGACGCCCAGGATCCCGCCGAACCCGTCCGCCTCGAGCGCCGCCTCGTCCCAGACGCGTGCCTCGATCCCCGTGCCTTCGACGGCGGCGACCGCCCGGTCGGCGAGTTCGGCCGGGTGGAGGTCGTTCGGCGGCGTGTTCACGAGGTCCTTGACGAGGGCGACGGACCCCGCGAGCGCCGCCGCCCGGTCGATCGCCGTCGCATCGGCGGCGCCGGCCACCGTGATCCGCTGGACGGGCTCCTTCTGCTTCGCCAGTGTCGAGTGCCGGTAGGCCGTGAAGGCGTAGGCGCCGAGCGCCGCGCCCTCGAGCACCGCCGCCGTGCCGCTCCCGTCGGCGGCGGGCAGCGCGAGTGCCACGTGCGCCGTCCCGGCGAGGCGCCGCACC
>NZ_JAODBE010000079.1 GCF_025463795.1 Amnibacterium sp. | reverse complement strand
GGTCGTAGCCGACCGCCTGGATGTGGCCGTTCTCGTACGGCGCGATCCACACATCGGTCCACGCGGGAGGGATGCCCATCGCCTCGAAGCGCCGCCGCAGCTCCGGGTCCTTCACGGTGGTGCCGTCGGGGGCGCGGTAGCTGAACCCGCTGCCCGCACGGGTGCGGCGGTAGCCCCGGCCGAGCGGGTTGCTCTTACGGAGCCGCGTGCGGGACGCGGGGCGGGCTTCGGTCACGGTTCGGAAGTGTAAGAAGGCTCCGCTGAGCACCGGGCCACGCTCAGGCGACGCCCGGCGGACGCGCAGAGGAGGTGGGGCAGGGGCCCCTCCCCGCCCGTGGGCCCGTCGGCCCGTCGGCCTCAGGAGGCGAGGTCGTGCGACGGAGCCGCCTCGTACCCCGCTTCGAGGAGCGCTGCGCGGGCCTCCCGGCGAGCGGAGTAGTCGGTCCGCACCCCGCGGATGTCGCGATAGTTCTGATGCCCGGGCCCTGCCCACAGGATGGCGTCCCCCGGCCGGGCCAGGGAGACGGCGAGCCGGATCGCTTTCTCCGGCTGCCCCTCCTCGTACAGCGGGTGGTCCGGGGCCGCCTCACGAGCGGCCGCGACGAGCGTCGCCCGGATGCTCGCCGGGTCCTCGAAGCGGGGGTGGTGGTCCGTGACGACCAGGATGTCGCTGCCGGCCACGGCGGCACGGGCCATGTCGGGCCGCTTGGTGGTGTCGCGGTCCCCGTCGGCACCGAACAGCATGATCACCTTGCCGGGCGTGACGGCGCGCACCGCGGCGAGCGTCTCCTGGAAGGCGTGCGGGGAGTGCCCGAAGTCGACGTAGACGGCGGGCGCGCCCGGCCCGGACACGAGCTCCGTCCTGCCCGGCAGCGTCGCCGCCATGCCCCGGGGACCCTCGAGCACGGCCTGCAGGCGCTCGAAGGCGTAGCCCGCTTCGAGCAGCATGACGACCGCCAGCCCCGCGTTCGCGGCCATGTGTGCGCCGAGCACCGGGATGCGCGACGTGACGCGGCGGCCGCCCGGGCCCTCGAGCACGAAGGCGGTGTGCGCCTGCGTCTCCTCCGTCACCGTGACGGTCCAGTCGGCGGGCGCCCCGCCCGCGAGGGCGATCGAGACCGTGGGGACCCCGGCGTCCGCGAGGACCCGATCGCCCCAGGCGGTGTCGAGCGACACGACCGCGCGACGCGAGCGATCGGGCTGGAACAGCACCGCCTTCGCGGCGTAGTACTCCTCCATGTCGGCGTAGTCGTCGAGGTGGTCGTGGCTGAGGTTGGTGAACCCGGCGACGTCGAACACGATGCCGTCGAGCCGGTGTCGGGACAGGCCCTGGGCGCTCACCTCGATGGCCGCCGCCTCGACGCCCGTCTCCTCCATGCGCGCGATGAGGGCGTGCAGCTCCGTCGCCTCCGGCGTGGTCAGGCCTGCGACGCGGCGCTCGGACCCGACGCGGCGCTCGGCCGTGGAGCTGAGGCCGTTCGGCACCTCGAGCAGATCGAGCAGCCCGCCCAGGAGGTGGGTCGTCGAGGTCTTGCCGTTCGTACCCGTGACCCCGAGCAGCAGGGGGTGGCGCTCCCCGGTCCGGTAGACCGCCGCGGCGAGGTCGCCGAGCAGGAGACGGGGCTCGGGGAAGGTGAGCACGGGCACATCGACCGCCAGGGCCGCGTGCGCAGGATCCGTCAGCACGGCGACGGCGCCCTTCGCGATCGCGTCGGCCGCGTAGTCGGCGCCGTGGCTGCGGACGCCCTGCAGGGCGATGAAGAGGTGTCCCGGGCGGACCGCACCGGTGCCGAGGCTGATGCCGCTCACCGCGACGCCGGCGGGATCACCACCCAGGTCGAACCGGTGGACGAGGTCGGCGAGCGGGAGGGGCTCGGTCGACTCCGGGACGAACGGGGACGGCACAGGCGCTGACATGACCGTGCAACTGTAGGCGGAGCACCTGCGGCAGCGCGGACCCCCACCCGGGAGCGCCTCAAGACACGACCCGCGAAACACAGCCGCGCCGCCGCGGAGACGCGGCCGCAGGCGCGCGAACCGCGGCCCGTGTAGGGCCGCGAAGCGCACAGCCGCGCCGCAGCGGCGGCGGCGCGGCAGTAAACACAGAAGGGGCCGGATCCTCTCGGATCCGGCCCCTTCGAGCAGCAGCAGAAGCTACTTGATGATCTTCGTCACCGTGCCGGCACCGACGGTGCGGCCACCCTCGCGGATCGCGAAGCGGAGACCCTCCTCCATGGCGATCGGCTGGATCAGCTCGACCGTCATCTCGGTGGTGTCACCGGGCATGACCATCTCGGTGCCCTCGGGCAGGGAGATGACGCCGGTGACGTCCGTGGTGCGGAAGTAGAACTGCGGGCGGTAGTTCGCGTAGAACGGGTTGTGACGCCCGCCCTCGTCCTTCGACAGGATGTACGCGTTCGCCTCGAAGTTCGTGTGCGGCGTGACCGAGCCCGGCTTCACGACGACCTGGCCGCGCTCGACCTCCTCGCGCTTGGTGCCGCGGAGCAGCAGGCCGACGTTCTCGCCCGCGCGCGCCTCGTCGAGGAGCTTGCGGAACATCTCGACACCGGTGACGGTGGTCTTGATGCTCGTCGGCTTGATGCCGACGATCTCGACCTCGCTGTTGACCTTGAGGATGCCTCGCTCGACACGGCCGGTGATGACGGTGCCACGACCGGTGATCGTGAAGACGTCCTCGATGGGCATGAGGAAGGGCTTGTCGGTGTCGCGCTCGGGCTCGGGCACGAACTCGTCGACCTTGTCCATGAGGTCGGCCACGGTGGCGCCCCACTTCTCGTCGCCCTCGAGCGCCTGCAGCGCGGAGACGCGGACGATCGGCGCGTTGTCGCCGTCGAACTCCTGGCTCGACAGCAGCTCGCGGACCTCGAGCTCGACGAGCTCCAGGATCTCCTCGTCGTCGACGACGTCGGCCTTGTTCAGGGCGACGACGATGTACGGCACGCCGACCTGGCGGGCGAGCAGCACGTGCTCACGCGTCTGGGGCATCGGGCCGTCCGTCGCGGAGACCACGAGGATCGCGCCGTCCATCTGGGCGGCACCCGTGATCATGTTCTTGATGTAGTCGGCGTGACCGGGGGCGTCGACGTGCGCGTAGTGGCGCTTCTCGGTCTGGTACTCGACGTGCGAGATGTTGATCGTGATGCCGCGCTGCTTCTCCTCGGGCGCGTTGTCGATCTGGTCGAACGCGCTCGCCGTGTTCAGGGTGGGGTACTTGTCGTGCAGCACCTTGGTGATGGCAGCGGTGAGAGTCGTCTTGCCGTGGTCGACGTGACCGATCGTTCCGATGTTCACGTGCGGCTTGGTGCGCTCGAACTTGGCCTTGGCCACTGATGTCCTCCTCAGGACTGTTGGTCGAGGTGTCCCACCTCGGTCGTGCTCGCGCCGGTTGCGCGGATCGACCCAGCGAGGATACCCGCTTTGTTTTCGGTCTGTTACGGCACCCCTTGACCGGCTGACCGGCGGATGCCCGTGGTTGCTGTGTTCTAGGGCCGACCCGGTGTTCATGGTCGACCAAGTGGTGTCAGAGCGGATGTGGACCTTGTCGCAGGGGCCCGGTCGCGAGCGGCTTCGCCGCCCCCGCCCGCGCTCCCGGCTCCGCCGCTCCTCGGCTTCGCCAGGCAGGGCGCTCGCGCGCCCTGCGATAGACACGCCGGCTGCGCCGGCGGGCGGGGCTTGCGCCCCGCCCAAGGCTGACTGAGCTTCGCTCAGTCAGCCTTGTTCTTCTGGACGATCTCGTCCGCGACGTTCTTCGGCACCTCGGCGTAGCTGCCGAACTGCATCGAGTAGACGGCGCGACCCGAGGTCTTGCTGCGGAGGTCACCGACGTAGCCGAACATCTCGGACAGCGGGACCTGGGCGGTGATGACCTTCACACCGGACGCGTCCTCCATCGACTGGATCTGGCCGCGGCGGGAGTTCAGGTCGCCGATGACGTCGCCCATGTACTCCTCGGGCGTGCGCACCTCGACGGCCATGACCGGCTCGAGGAGCGCCGGCTGCGCCTTGCGGGCAGCCTCCTTGAACGCCATGGAACCGGCGATCTTGAACGCCATCTCGGAGGAGTCGACCTCGTGGTAACCGCCGTCGAGCAGCGTCGCCTTGATGCCGACCATCGGGTACCCGGCGAGGACACCCACCTGGAGGGCGTCCTGGATGCCGGCGTCGACGCTGGGGATGTACTCGCGCGGGATGCGGCCACCTGTGACCTTGTTCACGAACTCGTACGACTTGTCCGCCGTGATCTCGAGCGGCTCGAGCGCGATCTGCACCTTCGCGAACTGACCGGATCCACCGGTCTGCTTCTTGTGGGTGTAGTCGTAGCGCTCCACGGGACGCTTGATCGTCTCGCGGTAGGCGACCTGCGGCTTGCCGACGTTCGCCTCGACGTGGAACTCGCGCTTCATGCGGTCGACCAGGATGTCGAGGTGGAGCTCGCCCATCCCCTTGATGATGGTCTGGCCGGTCTCGCGGTTCTGCTCGGTGCGGAAGGTCGGGTCCTCCTCGGCGAGCTTCTGGATCGCCTGGCCCAGCTTGTCCTGGTCCGCCTTGGTCTTCGGCTCGATGGCCACCTCGATCACGGGCTCCGGGAACGTCATCGACTCGAGGACGACCTGCTCCGACGGGTCCGCGAGGGTGTCACCGGTGGTGGTGTCCTTCAGGCCGATCACGGCGTAGATGTGGCCGGCGGAGACGCCGTCGACCGGGTTCTCCTTGTTCGAGTGCATCTGGAAGATCTTGCCGATGCGCTCCTTCTTGCCCTTGGTCGAGTTGATGACCTGGGAGCCGCTCTCGATGTGCCCCGAGTAGACCCGCACGTAGGTCAGACGGCCGAAGAAGGGGTGCACCGCGACCTTGAACGCGAGCGCCGCGAACGGCTCGGACGCGTCGGCGTGGCGGAGGATGACCTTCTCCTCGTCGCGCGGGTCGTGGGCCTCGATGGCCGGCACGTCGAGCGGGCTCGGCAGGTAGTCCACGACCGCGTCGAGCATCGGCTGCACACCGCGGTTCTTGAACGCGGAACCGCAGAGCACCGGGTAGATCTCGCTGTTCACGGTCAGCTTGCGGATCGCGCCCTTGATCTCGGCGACGCTCAGCTCCTCGCCGGCGAAGTACTTCTCGAGCAGCGCGTCGTCCGTCTCGGCGACGGTCTCGACGAGGCGGTGGCGGTACTCGTTCGCCTGCTCGACGAGGTCGGCGGGGATCTCCTCGATGGCGTACTTGGCGCCGAGCTCGACGTCACCCTTCGAGTCGCCGCGCCACGTGAGCGCGCGCATCTCGACCAGGTCGACGACTCCCTCGAACGAGGACTCGGCGCCGATGGGGAGCTGGATGACGAGGGGCTTCGCACCGAGGCGCTTGACGATCGTGTCGACGGTGAAGTAGAAGTCCGCGCCGAGCTTGTCCATCTTGTTGACGAAGCAGATGCGGGGGACGTTGTACTTGTCGGCCTGACGCCACACCGTCTCGGACTGGGGCTCGACGCCCTCCTTGCCGTCGAAGACGGCGACCGCGCCGTCGAGCACGCGCAGGGAGCGCTCGACCTCCACCGTGAAGTCGACGTGCCCGGGCGTGTCGATGATGTTGATCTGGTTGTTGTTCCAGAAGCACGTCGTCGCAGCGGACGTGATGGTGATGCCGCGCTCCTGCTCCTGCGCCATCCAGTCCATCGTCGCGGCGCCGTCGTGCACCTCACCGATCTTGTGGGTGATGCCGGTGTAGAAGAGGATGCGCTCCGTCGTCGTCGTCTTGCCGGCGTCGATGTGCGCCATGATGCCGATGTTGCGGACCTTGGTGAGGTCGGTCAGCACGTCTTGTGCGACTGCCACGATGTGGTGCCTTTCGTGAAGGAAGTTCGGTACGTCTACATGGACAACGCTCGGCGGCCTGGATTCATGCCGTCGAGCGTGTCGGTGAGGGGCGGCGGGAGCCGCTGATGCGGCGCCGGCTGCCCGGGTGGCGGCGGGGCGGGCCCGATACGGACCCGCCCGGCCTGCTACCAGCGGTAGTGGGCGAAGGCGCGGTTCGACTCGGCCATCTTGTGCGTGTCCTCGCGGCGCTTCACCGCGGCACCCAGGCCGTTCGACGCGTCGAGGATCTCGTTGGTGAGGCGGTCCGTCATGCTCTTCTCGCGACGCGCCTTGGCGTAGCTCGTGAGCCAGCGCAGGGCGAGCGTGTTCGCGCGGTGCGGCTTGACCTCGACCGGCACCTGGTACGTCGAACCACCGACGCGGCGGCTCTTCACCTCGATGGTCGGGCGCACGTTGTCGAGCGCCTTCTTCAGCGTGGCGACGGCGTCCTGGCCGTTCTTGGCCGTGACGTTCTCGAGCGCGCCGTAGACGATGCGCTCGGCGAGACCCTTCTTGCCGTCGACCAGGATCTTGTTGACCAGCTGGCTGACGACCGGGGCGGAGTAGACCGGGTCGGCGACGACCGGGCGCTTCGGGGCGGGACCCTTGCGGGGCATTACTTCTTCTCCATCTTCGCGCCGTACCGGCTGCGGGCCTGCTTGCGGTTCTTGACGGCCTGGGTGTCCAGGGCGCCGCGGACGATCTTGTAGCGGACGCCGGGCAGGTCCTTCACCCGGCCGCCGCGCACGAGCACCATCGAGTGCTCCTGGAGGTTGTGGCCCTCACCGGGGATGTAGGCCGTCACCTCGGTGCCGTTCGAGAGCTTGACGCGAGCCACCTTGCGCAGCGCCGAGTTCGGCTTCTTCGGGGTGGTCGTGTAGACGCGCGTGCAGACGCCGCGCTGCTGCGGGTTCGCCTTCAGCGCGGGTGCCTTGGTCTTCACGACCTTGGGCGTGCGGCCCTTGCGGACCAGCTGCTGGATGGTGGGCACTGCTCTACTCCTTGTTCCGCTACGCACGGCGGTCGCGCACCGGCGCGACGGCCGACGGTTCGGATGGAATCATCAAGCGGATGGGGATCCATCCGCAGGCCCGCGGATCCGATGCGGACTCCGAGCCTCAGGCGGGAGCCGCGCGACGGTGACGCGAGGCGGATGCGCACACGCGGGAGGCGGCGCACACCCCCGGAATTGTAGACGCACGATCCAGGGGGGTCAAACCACGACGACGCTTCCGGCGGTGGATCCAACCCTCGCACGCCCCGCGGTGTTCCCGGGCGCGGCTCACCCGCCGTCGTCGCGCTCCCACGGCCAGCGCGGGCGCTGCGCGCCGGCGGCCTGGGCGCGGAGGACGAGGAGCATGATCAGGCCCGCCACGAGGGCCAGCGCCGCGTCCGTGAGCTGGAACGGGCTCGCCGCCTGGGTGGCGATCCAGAGCACGCCGTCGGCCGGCGAGGCCCGGATCAGCAGGTAGACCGCGGCGCCGACCAGGAGCTGCACCAGGTAGACGAGCACGCCGCACTCGAGGGGCAGCCAGCCCGTGCGGTCGTGCACGCGGAGCAGCCGGACGAGCAGCACGACGAGCGCCGCGGCGACGGCCACCGGCACGACGAGGGGACCGGCGTTCGTGAGCGGATCGACCTCGAGCCCCGTGAAGAGGCTCACGAACCCGTTCGCGGCGACGACCGCCGCGCCCCAGCCGAGCGCGACGAGCACGGCGGTCAGCCGCCCTGCGTCAGGGACGGGTGCCGGCTCCGTCATCCGAGTCCCGGACGCTGCTCGCGAAGCGGTCGCGCTCGTAGGCCTCCTGCGCTGCGCGGTTGCGCCGCCGCACCCGACGGCCACGGGCCCCGACCGCCAGCCCGGTCCACAGCATGACCTCGCGCGCGATGATCGGGATCAGCACGACCTGCGGGGCGATGAGCGCGCGACCGAGGAGGTTCTCGTTGCTGATGCCGCCCTGCTGCAGCGCGAGGATGAGCACGGTCGAGAGCAGGTAGACGACCACGGCGACGATCAGGCTCGACAGCACGTAGGCCAACCGGCCCGCGCGGTTGAGCAGCAGCACCGTGAGCTCGTAGAAGAGCGCGAAGAGCAGCACGGGCAGCCAGGCGAACGGCGTCGAGACGAGCTGCTGCACGCTCTGACCGACGGACGCCTGCCCGGCGACCACGAGCACGACGAGCGCGAACGCCGCGAGGTACAGCACCTCGAAGATCAGCGCGGCGAGCAGCACCCAGGCGGTGCCGACGAGTCGGTTGCTGCGGCGCCGGGGCGGCGGCGGCGCAGCGGCCGGGGGCATCGGGACGGGCGCACCCTGGGGTGCGGGCGGGGTGCGGTCGTCCGCGGGGAGGACCACGGTGCGGTCGCCGTCCTGGGCGCGCTCGTCGGCGGGGAGGACCGCGGTCCGGTCGTCCGACCGGTCCAGCCGCTCGGTGCGAGCTTCGGCCGCATCGGTCCGGGCCTCGGCCGCGTCGGTGCGCGCCTGCGCCGCGTCCGCGCGCGCCGACGCCGCATCGCTGCCGGCGCTTCCGGTCTCGTTCCGCGGTTCGTCCGTCGTGGCGTCGTCCCGTCCGTCGGTCGCGCCCGGCCGAGCCGGCACCGCCACGGCCGTCGGGGCGCCGGTGGCCGGACCGTCGGCGCGACCGGCGGGCTCATCGGCGGAGCGGCCTGCTGCGTCCGGGCCGGTCGCGGCGCGGGCCACGGCGGGGCGGTCGGTCGCGACGTCCTCCTCCGGAGGTGACGCGTGCTTCGCGCGGCCGGTCTCGGTGTCCTCGGACGGGACGGGCGCACCATCCGGCGCGGGTGTCGGCTCGGCCATGCGTTTCCTCCTGGTCTGCTGAACGACCCCCGAGCCTAGGGGCGCGCGTCGCGAACGGGCTGGAAGTCCGATCCGTCTCTCAGCGCGCGATCCGGCGCGCCCCGCTCACCACGACGGCCGTGCGGTATCCGTTCCTCGTGGCCGTGACGTGGACCGTCAGCGACGCGCCCCGGTCGGCGGCGCGCAGCCGGTAGCGGGTTCCGGTCGCTGCGAGCGCGGCACCGTCGCGGTACCAGCGGTAGGTGAGACCGGTCGCGCCCGCCCGGAAGACGCCGGCATGCGCCATGAGCACGGACCCGGCGCGAGCGGTGCCGGTGATGGTGGCGCGCGTGGCGTGCACGAAGCGCTTCACGGCTCCGACGAGGTCCCCCGCATTCACGACGCCGGCGCCGCACCGGGCCACGGTGCAGGTCGAACGGGCGGGGAACGGCGTCGCCGTCGCGACGAGGCGGGCCGCGACCGCGTCCGGCGCGAGTCCCGACTGCACCGACAGGAGGAGCGCCACCGCGGCGCTGACGCGGGGCACGGCCATGCTGGTGCCGGCGTACTCGGCGAGCGCCGGCTGGTTCCCGGCCGCGCGGATGGATCCGCTCGAGGTCCAGGTGTCCCCCCAGATCCAGCCCGCTGCGCTGCCACCGGGTGCGGCGATGGTCGGCCGGCGACCGGCCGTCCCGAAGTTCGAGAACGGCGAGCGGTTGCCGTACCGGGTCGAGGCGGCGACACTCACGACGTGGTCGCAGTCGGCGGGCGCGGTGCCGGCCATCGGGGCGTCGTCGTTGCCGGCGGCCGCCACGATCGTGGAGCCCCGCTGCCAGGCGTCGGTGACGGCCTGCTGCAGGGCGGGATCGCAGCCGTCGGGTGCGGCGCCCCCGATCGACAGCGACAGGACCTGTGCGGGGTGTGCGTTCGCCGGTGCGCCCGGCACGGTGCCACCGGACGCCCACTCGATGCCCGCGAGCAGGTCGGACTCGGATCCCCCACACCCGCCGATCACGCGAACGGGCTCGATCGAGACGCCGGGCGCCTCGCCGGCCACGCCCCGGTCGTTCCTGCCGGCCGCGATCTCGCCGGTGACGAACGTGCCGTGCCAGCTCGACGGCGTCGCGGGCGAGTCGGTGCTGCAGGCGTCACCGGGATCGGCCGGGTCGTCGTCCCAGCCGTCGCGGTCGCCCGTCACGACGCCGTCGCCGCCAGTGACGAAGTCGAAGCCGGGCACGAGGTGGGCGCTCGCAAGGTCGGGATGGGCGGTGATGCCGGTGTCGAGCACGGCCACGACGACGGAGGCGGTCCCCCGCGTCCGCTGCCAGGCGCGGGCGGCATCCACGCCGAAGCCACCGGCGCGGTTGAGCGACGCGGCGTCCCAGAGGTCCCACTGCCTGCCGAAGAACGGATCGGTCGCGGTCACGGGCGCAGCGGCACCGGCGATCCGCGTGCGGAACGCCGGTGAGGCGGCCGCGACGTGCACCGCCTCGGCCAGGTCGTTCCCGACGGCTGCAGCGCCCGCGGGATCGAGCGGGCCCCGGACCGAGATGCCCGCGAGGCCGGCCGCGAGCGGAGTCACCGCGGTGACGTGCAGGCCGGCGGGCAGCGTCGCGTCGAGCGCGGCCGCGGTCGGGG
>NZ_JAODBE010000076.1 GCF_025463795.1 Amnibacterium sp. | reverse complement strand
AGACATGGTCGTCTCGCTGAAGCCCCAGTTCCTGCTCGACGGACTCTCGGGAGTGCACACCGAGTTCGTGCGACTCTCGTTCACGAAGACGGAGAACCCGAACAAGCCCGGGCCGGTGCTCATCACCGGTCAGCGCTCGAAGGACGAGGCCGGCGCGGAGGACTACCGCTACCTCCTCCAGCCGAACCTGCTGCTCCGTTGAACCGCCCCACGGATACGGAGAACGGTATGAAGATCGGCCTGGTCGGGCTCGGCAAGATGGGCAACAACATGCGCGCCCGCCTCAAGAAGGCGGGGATCGACGTGGTGGGCTACGACACCAACCCCGACGTCAGCGACGTGGAGGACTACGCGGCGCTCGCCGAAGCCCTTCCCGCGCCCCGGATCGTCTGGGTGATGGTGCCGGCCGGCCGGATCACGGACTCCGTGGTCGACTCCCTCGCCGGGGTGCTCCAGCCGGGCGATCTCGTCATCGACGGCGGTAACACGAAGTTCACCGACGACGAGAAGCATGCGGAGCAGCTCCACGAGCTCGGCATCGACTTCATGGACGTCGGCGTCTCGGGTGGCGTGTGGGGGCTCCAGAACGGCTACGGCCTCATGGTCGGGGGCAGCGACGAGCAGGTGGCGAACGTTCTGCCCGTCTTCGACGCGCTCCGTCCCGAGGGACCGCGCGAGGAGGGCTTCGTGCACGCCGGCCCGGTCGGCGCCGGCCACTACACGAAGATGGTCCACAACGGCATCGAGTACGCGATCATGCAGGCGTACGCCGAGGGCTACGAGCTGCTGCACGCGTCGCCGCACGTCGCCGACGTGCCCGGCACCTTCAAGGCCTGGCAGCGCGGCACGGTCATCCGGTCCTGGCTGCTCGAGCTCATGGTGCGGGCCCTCGACCAGGACCCCGACTTCGAGGACATCGACGGATGGGTCGACGACTCGGGCGAGGGACGCTGGACGCTCGAGGAGGCGATCGAGAACGCGGTGCCCATGCCCGCCATCAGCGCGGCGATCTTCGCGCGGTTCGTCTCCCGCCAGGACGACTCGCCCTCCATGAAGGCGGTCGCGGCCCTCCGCAACCAGTTCGGCGGCCACGCGGTGAAGGCGCACGAGGCGAAGATCGCCCAGGACCTGCATCCGACCAAGTAGGACGGCACCACGGTCGACGCGAGGAGGACGAGGAAGGAGGCGGAGTGCGAGTACTCCGCCTGAGCCTCACCGACTGGCGCAACTACCGCACCGCCGAGATCGAGTTCGTTCCCGGGGCGAACGTGCTCGCCGGCAGCAACGGCCAGGGCAAGACCAACCTCGTCGAGGCCGTCGGCTACCTCACGACCCTGTCCTCGCACCGGGTCGCGGGCGACGCCGCGCTGATCCGGGCGGGCCAGGACAGCGCCGTGATCCGCGCCGTCGTCGTCGCCGGTGACCGGGAGGTGCTGGCGGAGGTGCTGCTCAACCGGACGGGACCGAACAGGGCGCAGGTCAACCGGAGTGCGGTGCGGCCGCGCGAGGTCACGCGGAACGTCTCGAGCGTGCTGTTCGCGCCGGAGGACCTCGCACTCGTGCGTGGCGAGCCGTCGGCCCGCCGGCGGTTCCTCGACGAGCTGCTCGTGCAGCGCACGCCGCGGCTCGCCGGAGTGGTCGCCGACTACGAGCGCGCTGTCAAGCAGCGCAACGGGCTGCTCCGGATCGCACGTGGCGGCGGTGACTTCGGCACCCTCGACATCTGGGACGAACGGCTGATCGCCACCGGCGCGGAGCTGCTCGACGCCCGAACCGAGCTGGCCGCCGAGCTGCAGCCCTACGTGGCCGAGCAGTACGCCGTGCTCGCGGGCGACGACGAGCGCGTGGCGCTCGCGCCGATCCGGTCCATCGACGCCGACGGCACGGAGGGGACGACCGCCGAGCGGTTCGCCGCCGCACTCGCCGCGGCGCGGCGCCGGGAGCTCGACCGCGGGATCACGCTCGTCGGGCCGCACCGCGACGACGTGGCGATCACGGTCAACGAGCTGCCGGCCCGCAGCCACGCGAGCCACGGGGAGTCGTGGTCCGTCGCGCTCGCGCTCCGGCTCGGCTCGGTCGAGCTGCTGCGCCGGGTCCTGCCGACGGGCGACCCCATCGTGATCCTCGACGACGTCTTCGCCGAGCTCGACGAGAAGCGCCGCACCCGCCTGGCCGGCCAGGTCGGTTCCTACGAGCAGGTGCTCATCACCGCGGCCGTGGAGGGGGACATCCCCGGCGTGCTCGCGGGCCGCGTCACGCAGATCCGTGCGGGTGAGATCGTGGGGGAGGTGCCCGCGTGACGGAGACGCCCGGCGGCCCGATGGACGAGGGTCAGCGCGTCTGGCTGCGGCTCCGCGCCGTGTTCGGCGCACCTCGCAAGCGCCGGGAGCCCGCGAAGCCCAAGGGCGAGAGCCTTCCGTTCGGTCGGGGCCGGGATCCGCTGCCGGCCGCGTCGGTGCTCGCCGGCGTCACGGAGGCGCTCGGCTGGCGAACCCCGCTGGCCCAGACCGACCTCACCGCCGCATGGCGGTCGATCGCCGGCGAGGAGACCTCGCGCCACGCGGAGGTCGAGGGCTTCCAGGACGGCGTGCTGCTCGTCCGGTGCGACTCGACGGCCTGGGCGACCCAGCTCGGTCTGATGCGCTCGCAGATCGCGGAACGCATCGCCGCCGACTTCCCGGACGCCGGTGTCGAGAGCATCCGCTTCCTGGGCCCCAACACCCCCAGCTGGAATCACGGTCGCAGATCGGTCCCAGGGCGCGGTCCGCGCGATACCTACGGCTGAGTGGGCTGATTCGGTCACTGCCGGATTTCCGTGGCCGCAGACGGCCGAATCGGGTCGGCCCGGACACGCTGAGGCGGTAGACTGGAGCCGACGATCGGAGTACGGATTCGATGACGGATGACGGACGCGCCGGGCTCGGCGGAGACGGCCTCGAGGACCTCGAAGACACCCGCCAGGACGGTGCGACCGTCGAGGGCGCCCCGAGCGGCGAACCTCTCGCACCGGTGCGACCGGGCGACGACTACGGCGCCGGTTCGATCCAGGTGCTCGAAGGGCTCGAGGCGGTTCGCAAGCGCCCGGGCATGTACATCGGCTCGACGGGCCCCCGCGGACTGCACCACCTCGTGTACGAGATCGTGGACAACGCGGTCGACGAGGCCCTCGCCGGCTACTGCGACACCATCGACGTGCGCATCCTCGCCGACGGCGGGGTGCGGGTCGAGGACAACGGCCGAGGCATCCCCGTCGACGTGCATCCCGTCGAGGGACGCTCCACCGTCGAGGTCGTGCTCACCGTGCTGCACGCAGGCGGCAAGTTCGGTGGCGGCGGATACGCGGTCTCCGGCGGCCTGCACGGCGTGGGCAGCTCCGTGGTCAACGCGCTTTCGGCGCGGCTCCACGTCGAGGTGAAGCGGCAGGGCCACGTCTGGCGGCAGTGGTACGAGAACGGCGTGCCGCTCGCACCGCTCCAGGCCGACGAGGAGGCCGAGGGCACAGGAACCACCGTCACGTTCTGGCCCAACGGCGAGATCTTCGAGACCGTCGAGTTCGACTACGAGACGCTCCGCACCCGGTTCCAGCAGTACGCGTTCCTCAACAAGGGCCTCACCATCCGGCTCGCCGACGAGCGCACGACGCAGCCCGTCGAGGGCGAGGTGGACGAGAACCGGATCGACCGCTCCGTCGTGTTCCGCTACGAGCGCGGCCTCGTCGACTACGTCGAGTACCTCAACTCCACGAAGAAGACGGATCTGGTCAACCCCGAGGTCATCTCCTTCGAGTCCGAGGACACCGAGCGGCGCATCTCGCTCGAGGTCGCCATGCAGTGGACCACCGCGTACAGCGAGAGCGTCCACACCTACGCGAACACGATCAACACGCACGAGGGCGGCACGCACGAGGAGGGCTTCCGTGCGGCGCTCACCACGTTGATGAACCGGTACGCCCGCGAGAAGGGCCTGCTCAAGGAGAAGGACGACAACCTCTCCGGCGACGACGTGCGCGAGGGCCTCACCGCGGTCATCTCCGTGAAGCTCGGCGAGCCGCAGTTCGAGGGGCAGACCAAGACGAAGCTCGGCAACACCGAGGCGAAGACCTTCGTGCAGCGCGTCGTGAGCTCCCAGCTCGTCGACTGGTTCGACAGCCATCCGGTGCAGGCGAAGGACATCATCCGCAAGGCCCAGCAGGCCGCGACCGCGCGGCTCGCCGCGCGCAAGGCGCGGGACGCCACCCGCCGCAAGGGCGTGCTCGAGAGCGCGTCGATGCCCGGGAAGCTGAAGGACTGCCAGACACGGGACGCCTCCCAGGCGGAGATCTTCCTCGTCGAGGGCGACTCGGCCGGCGGCTCGGCGGTGCGTGGCCGCAATCCGGAGAACCAGGCGATCCTCGCCCTCCGCGGCAAGATCCTGAACGTCGAGAAGGCGCGGCTCGACCGCGCGCTCGCGAACCAGGAGATCCAGGCGATGATCACGGCGTTCGGTTGCGGTATCGGCGACGACTTCGTGGCCGAGAAGGCGCGGTACCACAAGATCGTGCTGATGGCGGATGCCGACGTCGACGGCCAGCACATCACCACGCTGCTGCTCACGCTGGTCTTCCGATTCATGCGGCCGCTGATCGAGCTCGGCTACGTGTACCTCGCGCAGCCGCCGCTGTACCGGCTGAAGTGGAGCAACTCCGCGCACGAGTACGTCTACAGCGACCGGGAGCGCGACGCGATGCTCGCCGACGGCGTCGGCCGGGGCAAGCGGATCCCGAAGGAGAACGGGATCCAGCGCTACAAGGGCCTCGGTGAGATGGACTACCAGGAGCTGTGGGAGACCACGATGAACCCCGAGACGCGCACGCTGCTCCAGGTGACGCTCGAGGACGCGGCGGCCGCGGACGAGACCTTCTCGACCCTCATGGGCGAGGACGTGGAGTCGCGTCGCACCTTCATCCAGAAGAACGCGAAGGACGTGCGCTTTCTGGACATCTGAACGCGGACAGCGTTCAGGCATCCAGGGGTCGAGGAGCGGCGCACGATCGCGCCGCGTCACGAAACCCGGAAGGCCGAGCCCCGTCATCAGCGACCACGGCTCTAGAGCAACGAAGGAACTCTCATGACCGACCGCATCGAACAGGTCGACCTGCAGCTCGAGATGCAGCGGTCGTACCTCGACTACGCGATGAGCGTGATCGTGCAGCGCGCGCTGCCCGAGGTGCGCGACGGCCTGAAGCCCGTGCACCGCCGCGTCATCTACGCGATGTACGACGGCGGCTACCGGCCCGACCGGGCGTTCAGCAAGTGCGCCCGCGTGGTCGGCGACGTGATGGCGCAGTTCCACCCGCACGGCGACAGCGCGATCTACGACACCCTCGTGCGGCTCGTGCAGGACTGGAGCCTGCGCTACCCGCTCGCGCTCGGGCAGGGCAACTTCGGCTCACCCGGCAACGACCCGGCGGCCGCCCCGCGGTACACCGAGACGAAGATGGCCCCGCTCGCGCTCGAGATGGTGCGGGACATCGAAGAGGACACGGTCGACTTCCAGGACAACTACGACGGCCGCACCCAGGAGCCCGTCGTCCTGCCGAGCCGGTTCCCGAACCTGCTCGTGAACGGGTCCGCCGGCATCGCCGTCGGCATGGCCACGAACATCCCGCCCCACAACCTCCGCGAGGTCGCGGCCGGTGCGCAGTGGGCGCTCGAGCACCCCGACGCCACTCGCGAGGAGCTGCTCGCGGCGCTGATGGAGCGCATCAAGGGCCCGGACTTCCCGACCGCCGCCCAGATCCTCGGCACCAAGGGGATCCAGGACGCGTACCGCACCGGCCGCGGCTCGATCACGATGCGGGCTGTCGTCAACGTGGAGGAGATCCACGGGCGCACCTGCCTCGTCGTCACGGAGCTGCCCTACCAGGTGAACCCGGACAACCTCGCGATCAAGATCGCGGAGCTCGTGAACGACGGCCGGATCAACGGGATCGCCGACATCCGTGATGAGACCTCCGGCCGCACCGGGCAGCGGCTCGTCATCGTGCTCAAGCGCGACGCCGTGCCGAAGGTCGTGCTGAACAACCTCTACAAGCACACCCCGCTGCAGGACAACTTCGGCGCCAACATGCTCGCTCTCGTCGACGGGGTGCCGCGCACCCTCGCCCTCGACGGCTTCATCAGCGCCTGGGTCGACCACCAGGTCGAGGTCGTCGTGCGGCGCACGAGGTTCCGGCTGCAGAAGGCCGAGGCGGACGCCCACATCCTGCGCGGCTACCTCAAGGCGCTCGACATGCTCGACGAGGTCATCGCGCTCATCCGCCGGTCGCCGACCGCGGACGAGGCCCGCGACGGCCTGATGACCCTCCTCGACGTCGACCAGGTGCAGGCGACCGCGATCCTCAGCCTCCAGCTGCGCCGGCTCGCCGCCCTCGAGCGGCAGCGGATCATGGACCAGGCCGCCGAGCTCGAGCGGCTCATCGCCGAGTACCAGGCGATCCTCGCGTCGCCGAGCCGCCAGCGGGAGATCATCTCGGAGGAGCTCCAGGCGATCACGGACCGGTTCGGCGACGAGCGGCGCACCGAGATCCAGTACGGCTTCGACGGCGACATGACCATCGAGGACCTCATCCCGGACGAGGAGGTCGTGGTCACCGTCACCCGCGGTGGCTACATCAAGCGCACGCGCAGCGACCAGTACCGGTCGCAGCGGCGCGGAGGCCGTGGCGTGCGCGGCGCGCAGCTGCGGGCCGACGACGTCGTCGAGCACCTCTTCGTCACCTCGACGCACCACTGGCTGCTGGTCTTCACGAACGCGGGCCGCGTCTACCGGGTGAAGACCTGGGAGGTGCAGGAGTCGAGCCGCGACGCGAAGGGGCAGCACATCGCGAACCTGCTCGCGATGCAGCCGGACGAGCGCGTCGCGCAGATCCTCGACATCCGCGACTACACCGTCGCGCCGTACCTCGTGCTCGCCACCCGCGGCGGCCTCGTCAAGAAGACCGCCCTCGCGGAGTACGACACGAACCGAACCGGCGGCATCATCGCGCTCAACCTGCGCGAGGGCGACGAGCTGATCCAGGCGTTGCTCGTGGGCGAGGCGTCGGACGTGCTGCTCGTGTCCCGCAAGGGCATGTCGGTGCGGTTCCGCGCCGACGACGACGCCCTGCGCGCCATGGGACGCAGCACCTCCGGTGTGATCGGCATGCACTTCCGGGGCGACGACCAGCTGCTCGCCGCCCGCGTCGTGTCGGACGAGGGCTTCGTCTTCGTCGTCACGGAGGGCGGGTTCGCCAAGCGCACGGCCGTCGACCAGTACCGGCTGCAGGGTCGCGGCGGGCTCGGGATCAAGGTCGCGAAGCTCGCCGAAGCGCGGGGCGATCTGGCTGGCGCCCTGATCGTCGACGAGACGGACGAGGTGCTCGTCGTGCTCGAAAGCGGTAAGGTCGTGCGCTCGGCTGTCTCCGAAGTTCCCGCCAAGGGCCGCGACACGATGGGCGTGGTGTTTGCGCGGTTCGCTGAGGATGACAGAATCATCGCCATCGCCCGGAACAGCGATTCGACACTGGAGGCGCGCGAACCTGATGACCTCGGTCAAGACGTCAAGTCGCCCGTCGGGCACGACCTCGTCGGCGAGTAGTGTCGGCGAGAAGCTCTCGCTGAAGTCGTCGAAGCCGATGCCGCCCAAGCAGGTGCGCCTGAAGCTGGTGTACATCGACTTCTGGTCGGCGGTGAAGTTCTCCTTCCTGATCTCCGCCGCGATCGGTGTCGTGATCTTCGTCGCGGTCATCCTGATCTGGACCGTGCTCGCCTCCACCGGCATCTTCGACTCCATCAGCAAGCTCGCCGGCGACGTCTCGGGGCAGAAGAACTTCTCGCTGAACAGCGTGATCTCCTTCGCGCAGGTGATGGGCTTCACGCTCGTCATCGCGGCCCTCAACGTCGTCGTCGGCACCGTGCTCGGCGCGATCGCCTGCCTGCTCTACAACCTGAGCGTGCGGGTCTCCGGCGGGATCCTCGTCGGTTTCACCAACCAGTGACGGACTGGTAGATTCGATTCCCGGCCCGCGAGGGCCGCGCGGCTCCCAGCCGCACTCGGGGCTATAGCTCAGGCGGTTAGAGCGCTTCGCTGATAACGAAGAGGTCCCAGGTTCAAGTCCTGGTAGCCCCACGCGTTGATGGTCTTCGATCCGTACACGGATCGAAGACGTCGCGGGCAGTCCGCTTCGGGCCGGCGCGGCGGCCCTCCGCTCCTATCGCTAGGACGGCACACGGTATCGCTCGGTGCTCTTCTCCTTCGTGGTGGCTGGTGGCCGGAACGTATGCTGGGTCCGTAGGTCGAGCGACTTGTTCGCTCGACCGGAGTGCCGACGACGTCTTGGACGCGCTTGCGTGTCCAAGACCGACAAGCACGGGGGCATAGCTCAGTTGGTAGAGCACCTGCTTTGCAAGCAGGGGGTCAGGGGTTCGAGTCCCCTTGTCTCCACCGGTCGGTTCTTCGGGTCTCGGAGATGCGGCCGCCGCGTCGGTCGCATCGGAGCGTCGGCGGCGTGCGCCGCAGGAGCGGCGGCGCACCGGTCGGCGCAGTGCACCTGCTTTGCAAGCAGGGGGTCAGGGGTTCGAGTCCCCTTGTCTCCACCGCGGGACGGCCGTCCGGAAGGGCGGCCGTCCCGCGGTGGTCGCGAGTGATCGAGAAGCGTGGGTCACGGCGTCAGTCGATCCACCGTCGACCCGCCTGCACGGGTTGCCCTTTGCCGATCCCCTCGTCATGCTCGAAGTCCGTCTCCCGTCGACCGCGAAGAGGAATCGAGATGTCCCGACTCGCGTGGGTGGCGCCCGCGTGCGTCCTCGCCGCCGTCGTGGCCGTACCCCTGCTCGGGACCCCGGCGTTCGCGGACGATCCGGCGTCCTCGCCGTCGCCGTCGGTGACCTCGTCGGCACCGCCGGTTCCCGTGCTGCCCACGCCGTCGCCCAGCGCGTCGCCGGCGGCCCCGGTCACGCAGCTGCGGGCGGCCGTCGACACGGCAGGCAACCTCGTCGTGACCTGGCACGCCGGACCCGGTGACACCTCGTTCACGGTCACGGCGACGGCCGCCGCCCACCGCCATCGCGTCGACGCGACCGGCACCAGCGCGTCCTTCTCCGGACTCCCGGCCGGAGCGACGGTGCAGGTGGCGGTCGTCGCCCACGGCGCCGGCGGCGACTCCGCGCCCGTGATGATCACGGGCGCGATGCCGTCCGCCGTGCCCGTCGTGACCGGTGCGACGATGAAGGCGGTGGCCGCAGGCCTGCTCGTCTCCTGGCAGCCGTCCCCGCACGTGGCCGTGGGCACGCGCTACCTCGTCGAGCTCCACGGCGCCGACGGCACGGTGCGCTCGCGCATGGTGACCGGCACCGGCGTCACCGTCACCGGGCTGACCCCCGGGCGCCTCTACACCGGCGCGGTCACGGCGGTCACGGATTCGGGGCGGAGCTCCGCCGTGCCGCTCGACGGCGTCGTCTGGGCCCCTCCGACCGCGCCCGCGGCAGGACCGATCGCCGCGCAGCCCCCGTCCGCGACTGCGGCCCCGTCCGCGACTGCGGCTCCGCACACCGCGGCCCCGGCGCTCGCGGACGCTCCCACCCGGCGCACCCTGGTCTCGTCGCCACTCGCCGCCGCTGGTCTCGCCGGCCTGGCGGTGCTGCTCGGCGGCATCGCGATCGGCCTGCTGCTGCGCCGACCGAGGAGCGGTCCGTCCACCCCCGCAACAGGGACGAGCCCGCTCGTCCGCGCACCGCACCCCTGACCCGTCGCCTGCTCGACGGAGATCCTGCCGTCGATCGGATCGGCTCCGAGCGTCGCCGTGCGGCAGGATCTCCGCCGGTTGCGGGCAGCGGCTCAGATCAGGGCGTCGGTGAGGTGGTTCGGGGTGCCGAAGCGGTGCGCCGTGATGCTGATCGACTGCTCGTGCAGGAACGGCAGCAGCTCGAGACGTCCGGCGGTCGTGACGGGATCGGCCCAGACGGCGAGATCCGGATCACCCCGGGCCGCGGTGAGCAGCGCGGTGGCCGTCCCACCGATCACCCGCACGCGGCCGGTGAGCACCGGCGACTCCTCCACCGGGTGGGAGATGTGGAGTCCGTCCAGCAGCGCGGTGACGGCGGCCGGGAGCGGCGTCGCGCTCGACACGGCGAGCGCAGCGCCGGACCGGGCACCTGCCGCCAGCACGCGCAGCACGTCGCGCTGCGCCGCTTCCGCCTCGATGCGCACGGTGACCGGCACCGGACGGTACCGGAGCAGGTTGCGCTCCGCGGAGAGCCCCTGCAGCTCGCGCGCGACCCCGAACTCCTGCCGCCAGGCCTGCTCGTCCGAGCGGGCGCCCGCGGCGACGAACTCGTCGGCGGCCACGGTCACGATGCGCTTCACGGGACCGGCGAGGGTCACCTCCGGCACATCGGCGACGCCGTCCGGCGCCCAGGAGCCGAGACCGATGAGATAGTTCGGACCGCCCGCCTTGGTGCCGGGGCCCACCGAGGAGCGCTTCCAGCCCCCGAACGGCTGGCGGCCGACGATCGCACCGGTCGTGCCCCGGTTGACGTAGCAGTTGCCCGCCTGCACCGCGTCGAGCCAGGTGGCGATCTCCTGCGGCTCCAGGGACTGGATTCCCGCCGTGAGACCGAACGCCACAGCGTTCTGCAGCGCCACCGCCTCCTCCACGGAGCCGGCGGTCATGAGGCCGAGCACAGGGCCGAAGTACTCGGTGCGGTGGAAGGGCGATCCGGGACGGACCCCGGTCCGGATGCCGGGGGACCAGAGCCGGCCCTCGGCATCGAGCTGCTTCGGCTTCAGCAGCCACCGCTCGCCGGGACCGAGCCGGGTGAGCCCCTCCAGCAGCTTGCCCACGGCGGGCTCGATCACGGGGCCCATCTGCGCCGTCGGCTCCCACGCCGGTCCGACGGTGAGCGAGCCGACGGCGTCGACGAGCTGCCCGAGGAAGCGCTTCGACTCGGCGACCGGTCCGACGAGGATCGCGAGGCTCGCCGCGCTGCACTTCTGGCCGGCGTGGCCGAAGGCGCTGCTCACCATATCCTTGACGGCGAGGTCGAGGTCGGCGGACGGCGTGATCACCATCGCGTTCTTGCCGCTCGTCTCGGCGAGCAGGCGCAGATCCGGTCGGAACGAGCGGAACAGCTGCGCGGTCTCCCACGCGCCGGTGAGGATGACCCGGTCGACCCGCGGATCCGCGATCAGCGACGATCCGAGCTGCTGCTCCTCGACCTGCACGAAGGCGAGGACGTCCTCCGGGACGCCCGCCGCCCAGAGCGCCTCCGCGAGCACCGCTCCGCACCGGCTGGCGGGGCCGGCCGGTTTCAGCACGACCGCGCTACCGGCGGCGAGGGCCGCCAGCACGCCGCCGGCCGGGATCGCGACGGGGAAGTTCCAGGGCGGAGCGACGACGGTGAGCCGCGCCGGGGTGAACCGGGCGCCGTCCACCGCCTCGAGCTCGAGCGCGGTCGCGGCGTAGTAGCGGGCGAAGTCGGTCGCCTCGCTCACCTCGGGGTCGGCCTGGTCGATGGTCTTCCCGGCCTCGCTCATCATCACCTCGACGAGCTCGCCGCGGCGCTCCGCGAGGAGGTCGCCGGCGCGCTGGAGGACCGCGGCCCGCTCGGCTGCGGGCCGGGCTCCCCAGGCCTCACCTGCCGCACGAGTGCGGTCGAGCACGGCGTCGAGCCGCGCCTGCTCGGTCACGGTGTGCGATTCGAGGGTCTCGACCCCGAGCCGTGAGTCCTTCGCGCGGCCGTGGATCCCCTTCGCCCAGTCGCGGTGCTCGTCGACGGACGGGTCCGTGTCGACGGCGTTCCTGAAGGGGTCGTCGACGCCGTGCGGCCGGTCCTGACGGGGCACGCGATGCGGCGCCGGCACCTGCTCGTCGAGCAGGGCGAGGGAGGTGAGGAAGCGCTGCCGCTCGCGCTCGAAGAGGTCTTCGCGGGTTGCGAGGTCGAACACCGAGGACATGAAGTTCTCGTCGCTCGCCCCCTCCTCGAGGCGGCGGATGAGGTAGGCGATGGCCACGTCGAACTCGCGCGGGTGCACGACGGGTGTGTAGACGAGCAGCCCGCCGACGTCCCGGCGAACCGCGTCGGCCTGGCCGGTCGCCATGCCGAGCAGCATCTCGAAGTCGATGCCGTCGCGCACGCCACGATCGCCCGCGAGCAGCCAGGCGTGGGCGACGTCGAAGAGGTTGTGCCCGGCGACCCCGACCTTGACGGCGTCGATCCGCTCCGGCGTGAGGGCCCAGTCGAGCACGCGTTTGTAGTTGGCGTCGGTCTCGGCCTTCGTGTGCCAGGTGGCGAGCGGCCAGTCGTGCAGCGACGACTCGACGCGCTCCATCGGCAGGTTGGCGCCCTTGACGAGCCGCACCTTGACGGGCGCTCCGCCGCGGCCGCGCCGTGCGGTCGACCAGTCCTGGAGCCGGATCATCGCGCCGAGGGCGTCGGGCAGGTACGCCTGGAGCACGATGCCGGCGGAGTAGCCGAGGAACTCGGGCTCGTCGAGGAGGCGCTGGAAGACCGCGAGCGTGAGGTCGAGGTCCTTGTACTCCTCCATGTCCAGGTTGATGAAGGTGCTGCGGCGCTGGGCCTCCCGGTAGAGCGGGCGGAGGCGGTCGACGATGTCGGCGACCGCGGCGTCGAACGCCCATGGGCTGTGCGGCGTCACGGCGGCCGAGACCTTGATCGACACGTAGTCGACGTCGGGCCGCTGCACGAGCGCCGTCGTGCCCGCCAGGCGCCGGTCGGCCTCGGCGGCGCCGAGGACCGCCTCGCCGAGGAGGTTGAGGTTCAGGCGCACGCCACGGGAGCGGATCCGCTCGATGGCCGGTCCGAGCCGCTTCGGCGTCGCGTCGATGATGAGATGCGACACCATGCCGCGCAGGGCGATCCGCGCGGCAGGCACGACGATGCCGGGGAGCACCGGCGCCAGGAGGCCGCCGAGACGGACGGCCAGCTTCAGCGGCAGCGGCAGGAACGACGGCACGTCCGGCGCGATCGCCGCCAGCCGCTTGGCCGCAGCCCTGAGGTCCTCCGGCCGCACCACGCCGTCCACGAACCCGACGGTGAAGCCGAGCCCCTTCGGGTCGCGCAGCACGCCGGCCAGCCGCGCCGCGGACGCGTCGGGCTTCTCGGCCGCAGCACGAGCGAGCCAGCTGCGGACGAGCTCCGTCGATCGGGCGGCGAGGTCCTGCTCGGACTCAGGGACGTCTGATGAGGCGCGCGGGCCCGAGACGGTCGTCATGCATCCATTGTGCGATGCCGGAGGTGGAGGCGCTGAACACCGGGCACGTTCCTGCCGCGCGGCGCAACGGAACGTCCGATCGAGGTCGGATCGCGATGTTTCGTGGCGCGGCCGGAACCGCTGCGGATCAGGCCGCGGGCGTGGTCGGCGCGGAGGTGTCGGGCTCGTCGTCGGCGACCCAGAGGTCGTCGTCCGCGCGGAGCGTCTGCCACACGGCGTAGGCGATGCCGGCGATCGCGGCGATGCCGAGCAGGACGCCGATCGTGCCGCCGACGCCGAGGCCGCCACCCGACCGGCCCTTGGCCGCCTTGGCGGCACCCTTCGCGGCCAGAACGGCCGCCGCGGTCTTCGCCGCGGCCTTCTTGTCGGCCTTGTGGCCCTGCTTCGTGATCGCGCTGACGGCGGCCGCGGCCTTCTTCGCCCTGTCGCCGGTGAAGCCGAGACGGTTGGACGCCTCGTCGGCGAGCGTGAGGGCCGCTGCGGCGGCGCTGCTGACAGCCGGCACGACCGTGCCGAAGACCGTGTCCTTCGCGGTCGAGGCCGCGACCTTGCCGGCGGCCGCGCCGACGACGGCGCCCCGCTCGACGAGCGGCCTCACCCGGTCCTCGTAGACCGTCGCGGCGGTGGGCCCGACGCGACCCTTCGCGTACTCCGTGGCGTGCGGCCAGGCCACCTTCGCGACGACGTTGGCCCGATTGAGCAGACGCTGCTGATCGCTCCACAGCTGCTGCTGGTCGGCCCAGAGCTGCTGGGCGTCGTGCCTCAGCTGCTTGAGCTGCTTCTGCTTCTGCTTCTCGCGCGAGGCCATGACATCTCCTGCTTCCTCGTCGGTGCCGTGGGCACGGCGTGGCGATCGATCGAACCCATCCTGGCATCGAGGCCGCTGCGCGGCACCTGAAAGTTCCGGATCCGTATCGACTGCTCGCGCGGGACGCTACCCCGCCCGGATGGGAGACTGACCGCATGACGAACACCACCGCCACCGCTGTGCTGCACACCACCCAGGGTGACATCCGGGTGAACCTGTTCGGCCTCCATGCGCCGAAGACCGTCAAGAACTTCGTCGGCCTCGCGACGGGCACGCAGTCGTGGCGCGACCCCCGCACGGGCGAGGAGCAGACCGGACCGCTCTACAAGGACCTGGTGTTCCACCGCATCATCCCCAACTTCATGATCCAGGGCGGCGACCCGATCGGCACCGGTACCGGCGGCCCCGGCTACGAGTTCGACGACGAGATCACCTCGGAGCTCGACTTCACGAAGCCGTACATGCTCGCGATGGCGAACGCCGGCAAGCGCGGCGGTCGCGGCACGAACGGCTCCCAGTTCTTCATCACGACTGCAGCCACGACCTGGCTGCAGGGCGCGCACACGATCTTCGGCGAGGTCGCCGATGCCGAGAGCCGCGCGGTGGTCGACAAGCTCGCCGCCGTTCCCACGGACCGCTCCGACCGACCGCTCGAGCCGCAGATGCTGTCCGGCGTCACCGTCGATCCGACGTGAGCGGCGTCCGCGCCGACGCCCGGCGGGCCTGGCGTCGCAGCGCGAAGTACCGCCCGCACACCGCGACCGGCTGGATCGTGGTGATCACGATCGTCGCCTACCTGATCGAGCTCGCCGCGGTCGGCCCCGTCCTCGGCGCCTTCACCTACGCCCCGGCGTACTCGCTGCCGTCGACGGGTGTGCCGTTCGAACCGTGGCGGATGCTCACCTCCGTGCTGCTGCACGCGCCGATCGGCCCAGGGCTCGGGGTGATCGGGCTCACCCACATCGGCTTCAACATGTACGCCGTCTACCTGTTCGGCCGGCCGCTCGAGAACCTGATCGGCTCGGGCCGCCTCGTGGCCCTCTACGTGCTCTCGGGCCTCGGGGGCTCGGTCGCCGTGCTGTACGCCGCCTTCGTCGGGCTCATCGGCGCGGGCACCAGCGTGTACGGCGCATCCGGCGCCGTGTTCGGCATCCTGGGGGCCTCGGCCGTCATCCAGCGGCGCCTCGGCATCGACGTGCGCTACCTGTACCTGCTGATCGCCATCAACTTCGCGCTCGCGTTCTTCGTGCCCGGCATCGCCTGGCAGGCGCACGTGGGCGGCCTCGTCGTGGGGGCGGTCACCGGCTGGGTGTTCGTCGCCAACCGCGGTCCACGGCGGCGCAACCGCGCCGCGCTCGCCGGCGCGGCGATCGGGGCCGTCCTGGTCGTCCTGGCGGTGGCCCCCGCGGTCGTGTCCGCGGCCGTCGCCTGATCGGTCTCCACGGCGGTTCCCCAGCCCGTCCACGAAGTTATCCACAGGTCCACCCACAGTGTGGACGGAATCACAGGGCTGGGATTCGACCCCTGTTCGAGGGGCCGCCGCCGCTTCGGTCGGGGGAACCTCGCACGGCACAGGCCGGAGACCGGGCCGTTCCGCCGGGGAAGGGGAGCTACGCCGGTCACGCGCCGGCGAGGTGGGCGCGCACGAAGCCCTGGTCGTGCCGTTCCCGGGCCGCCGCGCGGCGCACGACCTCATCCACAGCGAATCCGCCCCCGCCGAGGCGGTTCGCGACGTCCTGTGGATCGTGCAGCACGGCGGTGGTCGTCGCCTCGGTGCCGTACCCGCGCTCGATCCTGCGGGTGCCGGTCCCTGCCTGGAACCCCAGCAGCACGACACCGCCCGGCCGGAGCACCCGGGCCAGCTCGCTGACCACCGGGTCGAGCCGCGCGGCTGGGGTGTGGATGATCGAGTACCAGGCGAGGACGCCGTCGACGGTCGCATCGGGGACCGGCAGCGCGGCGAGCCCGCCGACCTCGAACCGCGTCTCGGGGAACCGAGCTCGGGCGATCGCGAGCATGCCCGGGGACGGGTCGAACCCGATCGAGCGCAGCCCGGCGTCCTGGAGCAGCCGGGTGAGGCGGCCCGTCCCGCAGCCCGCGTCGAGCACCACCGCGTCCGCCGTCGCGGCGACGTCGCGGGCGAACGCCGTCAGGAGACCGAGATCGACCGGTTGCTCCGCCGTGGGTCCCGGGAGCAGCTCGGCGTACCGCGGTGCCACGGCGTCGTAGAACCGCCGGACCTCGTCCTCCGAGCGCATCCCTCAGCGAGGGTGCAGGACGGTCAGCGCCACCAGAGGGTCATCAGGAACCCGACGAAGGCGATCCCGAACCCGACGAGGATGTTCCAGCTGCCGATGCCCGCGATCGGGAACTGCGCGCTGCTGATGTAGAAGACGACGATCCAGGCGAGCCCGATGAGCATGAAGCCGAACATGATCGGCTTGAACCACACCGGGTTGGGCGCGTCGTCGCCGGCGAACCGGCGCTCGTCCCGCTTCGCGGGCGCTGTCGTCCGAGGGGTGCGGGCCATGACGGGGAGTGTAGCAACGCCCCCGGAGGGGGTCGCGGGCACGGCTCGTGCGTGTCCGGCCCTCGAAGGGGGCGCCTACGATGGCGAGGATGACCCGGGTGCTCGTGATCGACAACTACGACAGCTTCGTCTACACGTTGAACGGGTACCTCCGGCAGCTCGGCGCCGAGACCGAGGTCGTCCGGAACGACGTGCTCGCGGCGGACGGGCTCGCCGTCGCCCTGCACGACTTCGACGGCGTCCTCGTCTCACCCGGACCGGGCAGGCCTGCGGACGCCGGCGTCTCCGTGCCGATGGTGCACGCGGCGGTCGAGGCGGCGGTGCCGCTGCTCGGCGTCTGCCTCGGCCATCAGGCGATCGCCGAGGCCTTCGGCGGCGTCGTGACCAACGCCGAGGAGCTCATGCACGGCAAGACGAGTCAGGTCGTCCACGACGACAGCCGGCTCTTCGACGGCGTCCCGCAGCACTTCACGGCGACTCGGTACCACTCCCTCGCGGTCGTCGACGGCACCGTACCCGACGAGCTCACCGTCACGGCCCGCACCGAGGGCGGCGTGATCATGGGGCTGCAGCACCGCAGCGCCCCCGTCTACGGCGTCCAGTTCCACCCGGAGTCGGTGATGACCGAGGGCGGCCACCGGCTGCTCGCCAACTGGCTCGCGGCGGTCGGGGACGATCAGGCGGTCGCGCGCGCCGAAGGGCTCGACCCGCGGCTCACGAGCCGTCGCAGACGTTCAGCGTGACCGTCGAGCCCTGCGGCACGGCGCCCGCAGGCTGCTGCTGACCGATGATGACGTCGGAGGCGGCGCCGCAGCCCCCGATCCCCACGACGTCCGGCGTGAGGCCGAGGTCGGTGAGGTCGGCCGAGGCCTCGCTCTTCGGCTTGCCGATCTCGCTGCTCAGCTGCACCTGACCGTCGGAGATCGTGAGGTTCACGGACGACCCGGTCGGTACCGACGTGCCGTCGGAGGGATCGGCGCCGATGACCACGTTCTTCGGCACATCGGGCGAGTGCTGCGTCGTGATCGACCCGTTCGTGAGGCCCGCGGTGGTGATCGCCTGCTGGGCGGCCTCGAGGGAGAGGCTCTTCAGGGTCGGGACGGTGACCTTGGGCACCCCGGTCGACACCCACACCTCGACGGTCGTGTTCTGCTGCACCGCCGCGCCGCCGCCGGGACTGGTGCGCACCACCTCGCCCGACGGCACCTCGGTGTTCGCCGTGTGATGGACGAGCGGATGCAGGTCGAGCTTGTCGAGGGCCGTCACGGCGCTCGTCTCGGTGGACCCGGCGAGGCCGGACGGGACCGTGCGCCGATCCGCCCCGAACCCGCCGGTGGAGAGGCTGATCACCCAGAGCGCGACCGCGAGCACGACGACGGCGACGCAGAGCACGCCCGCCCAGATCCACGCGATCGGCGGCCGGTTCGACGTGGTCACGTGCTCGAAGTCGTCGAACGCGAGCTGGCGCACCGTGGACTCCGGCGTCTCCACCGCGCCGCCGAAGAGGTCCGTGGTCGGATCGATGACGGGCAGCCGGGCCGCGGGTGTCCGGCCGGCGACGACGGCCTCCACATCCGCCCGGAACTCGTCCGCCGACTGGTAGCGGTGGTTCTTGTCCTTCTCGAGCGCCCGGAGCACGACGGCGTCCATGCCCTCGGTGACGCGCGGGTTCAGCGCGGAGGGCGGCATGGGCGGCTCGCTCACGTGCTGGTAGGCCACGGCGATCGGGCTGTCGCCGCGGAACGGCGGCACCCCGGTGAGCATCTCGGAGAGCACGATGCCGGTCGAGTAGAGGTCGCTGCGAGGATCGACCGTCTCGCCCTTGGCCTGCTCGGGCGAGAAGTACTGGGCCGTGCCGAGGATGGCGGTCGTCTGGGCGACCGTCGCCGACGAGTCGCTGATGGCCCTCGCGATGCCGAAGTCCATGACCTTGACCTGCCCGGACCGGGTGACCATCACGTTGCCGGGCTTGATGTCGCGGTGCACGACGCCGGCCTCGTGGGAGTACTCGAGGGCGGTGAGGATGCCCGACACGATGTGCCCGGCCTCGGCGGCCGTCATCGGACCGTCCTTGATGAGGTCCTTCAGCAGCTTGCCGTCGACGAACTCCATCACGATGAACGGCAGCTGGGCCTCGCCGCCGCCGGACTCGAGCACCGTCTCCTCGCCCGCATCGAAGACGCGGACGATCGTCGGATGCGTCATGCGGGACGCGGACTGGGCCTCCTGGCGGAACCGGAGGCGGAAGGTCGGGTCGTTCGCGAGGGACGAGCGCAGCAGCTTGATCGCGACCCGCCGGCCGAGCCGCTGGTCCATGCCGAGGTGCACCTCGGCCATGCCGCCGCGCCCGAGGAGCTGCTCGACGCGGTAGCGGCCGGCGAGCAGCCGTTCGCCGGATTCGAGGTGCGCGATCCGCCCGCCGGGTGCGCTCCCGAGATCGCTCATGCTCACTTGGGGAGGATGCCGTCGGACTTGCTCGGGGCGGGGGTCGGCGTGGTGGGCGCCGGGGTGCTGGCCGGCTGCTCGACCTGCACCGAGAGGGGGGGCGAGTAGGCCGAGTCCTTCGATCCGCAGTAGACCTTGTACTTGACCTTGATCGGGCCGCTGCCGGCGTTCCCGGTCGGGATCGTGATCTCGGTCGCGTTCCGGCCCTCGGCCGTGTCACCGTTCGACGCCGCACCGCTCACCGTGACCGTGTAGCCGGAGCGGGACTGCCCGGCCGGGCAGGCGTTGTAGACGGGCCAGGAGACCGTGATGCTGCTGTTCGCCTTCACGGGCTGGGACGACGGGTCGGCCAGGACCGGCGCGGAGGACGGCGCCTGCGCGGTGGCGGTCTCGCCGTAGTAGGTCACCGTGATGGAGGACCCCTTCGGTACGTTGCCGGACCGGCTCAGGTCGTAGACGTTCCCGACATCGGCATCGGTGGGCGCCGCGTCGCCCTTCTGCGGCGTCGGGTCGAGGCCGAGGGCCTTGAGGTTCGACACGACCTGCGCGTAGGGCTTGCCCACGTAGTCGGCCTGGTTGATGGTGACGTTGCCCGAGCCGGTCGAGCTGGCAGAGACGCTCGCGGATGCGGACGGGCGGGTGGAGGCGGACGGCGAGGTGGAGTTCTTCGCCGCCGTGTTCGAACCCGCGAACTGCGACACCGCCCACGCGATCACGACGATCACGAGCAGCAGGATGAGCGCGACGAGCGGCCAGGTCCACGGGCTGCGGCGGCGCCGCGGCTCCTCGGGTCCGCCGTCCGCGGGGAACGGGCTCGTCGTCGTCGCCGTCGGCGGTCCGGCGTACGCCGCACCCGCCCCGGCGGCGCCCGCCGCCGGCACACCGAGCAGCGTGGTCTCGAACCCCGGCGCCTGCGTGGGCAGCACGGTGGTGGCACCCTCGGCCTGCAGCGCCATCGTGGGTGCGGCGACACCGGCGGGCAGCACCGCGGGCACGGCGGAGGCGGCGGCGAGCACGTCGCCGCGACGCAGGGCCTGCGCCGCCCGGGCGAGCAGCGCGGTCGTGGTGGGCCGCTCGGACGGGGCCTTGGCGATGCACGCCATGACGAGCCGGCGGACGGGCTCGGGAATGCTCGTGGGCAGATCGGGCGGGGTGTCGTTGATCTGGGCCATCGCGATCGCGACCTGCGACTCCCCGGTGAAGGGGCGGTGGCCCGCGAGGGCCTCGTAGGCGACGATGCCGAGGGAGTAGATGTCCGTCGCGGGTGACGCGGGCTGGCCGCTCGCCTGCTCCGGCGACAGGTACTGCACCGTGCCCATCACCTGGCCCGTGGCGGTGAGCGGCACCTGGTCCGTGATGCGGGCGATGCCGAAGTCGGTGATCTTCACGCGGCCGTCGGGCGTGACGAGCAGGTTGCCCGGCTTGATGTCGCGGTGCACGAGGCCCGCGGCATGCGCGGCCTGCAGGGCCATCGCGGTCTGCGCGACCACGTCGAGCACGCGGTCCGGCGGCAGGGTGTGCTCCCGCTCGAGGATCGAGGACAGCGGCTCACCGGGCACGAGCTCCATGACGAGGAACGCGGAGCCGTCCTCCTCGCCGTAGTCGTAGACGTTGGCGATGCCCTCGTGGTTCACGAGTGCGGCGTGGCGCGCCTCCGCCCGGAAGCGCTCGAGGAACCCCGGGTCGCCGAGGTACTCGTCCTTCAGGATCTTGATGGCGACGGGACGCCCGATGACGAGGTCCGTGGCCTCCCACACCTCGCCCATGCCGCCGATGGCGACGCGGGACGACAGCTCGTAGCGGCCCCCGAAGGTGAGCCCGGCGACCGGTCTCATTTGTTCAGCACCGCCTCCATGACCTTCTTGGCGATGGGCGCGGCAACGAGGTTGCCGTACCCGGACTGGCCGAGCCCGCCACCGTTCTCGATCACGACCGCGACCGCGACCTTCGGGCTCTTCGCCGGAGCGAAGCCCGTGAACCAGAGCGTGTAGGGATCGTTCGCCCCGTTCTGCGCGGTGCCCGTCTTGCCGGCCACGTCGACCCCGTTGATTCTGCCATTGGTCGCCGCCCCCGTGGCCACCGACGAGACCATCATGTCGGTCACGGCGTTCGCCGTCGCGGAACTCACCGGTTGCGAGAGCTGCTGGGGCGTCATCTGCTCCACCGTGTCGAGGGTCGGGCTCAGCACGCGCTTCACCAGGTTCGGCTTCATCAGCACGCCATCGTTGCCGATCGCGGCCGAGACCATGGCCATCTGCATCGGCGTGACGCGATCCTCGAACTGGCCGAAGGCGGTCTGGGCGAGCTGAGCCTTGTCGAGGCCCTTCGGGTACACCGACGGCGTGACGCTCAGGGGGATGGACAGCGGCTTGCCGAATCCGAACTTCGCGGCCTGCTGGGCGATGGCCTGCTCGCCGAGCTGGTCGCCGAGCTCGGCGAAGGGGATGTTGCAGGAGAGGCTCAGGGCCAGCTTGAGGGTCGCCTTCGGGCCGGTGCCGCACACCTCGCCCTGGGAGTTCTGGATCACGAGCGAGGTGCCCGGCAGCGTCAGGGAGTTCGGGCTGTCGAACTGGCTCGACTCGGTGTACTTCCCGCTCTCGAGCGCGGCGGACGACACGACGAGCTTGAAGGTCGATCCCGGCGGGTTGAGGGCCCCGGCGATCGCCCGGTTCGTCAGGGGGCTCGGGCTCTGGTTCAGCAGCTGGTTGTAGGCCTTCAACGCGGCCGAGTCGTGCACCGCGATGCGGTTCGGGTCGAAGGACGGCTTGGACACCATCGCGAGCACCGCTCCGGTCGACGGGTCGAGCGCCACGACCGCGCCGCGCTGCGTGCCGAGCGCGTCGAAGGCGGCCTTCTGCACCTTCGGATCGATCGTCAGCTCCACCGAGTCGCCCTTCGGATCCTGTCCGGTGACGATGCTCTGCAGCCGGTCGAAGACCTGGTTGCTGCCGGTGCCCGCGAGCTTCGCGTCGAGCGCGCCCTCGATCCCGGTCGGTGCACCGTTCACCGGGAAGTAGCCCGTCACGGCGGAGTAGAGCGGCCCGTCGAGATAGGTGCGCTGGAACTGATACTCGTCCTTCGACTCCTTCTTCGACACGACGATCGCCTTGCCGTCCGACGTGAGGATCTGGCCGCGCTGGATCTTGTACTCGTCTGCGCGGGCCCGGGCGTTGCGGGAGTCGGAGCCGAGGGCGTCGGCCTGGAAGACCTGGATGATCGACGAGGCCGCGAAGAGGGCCACGAACATCACGATCACGAGGGCGCTGATGCGCTTGAGTTCCCGATTCATCAGATCACCGTCCTGGGGGAGCTGCGGATGGTGTCGGAGATGCGCAGCAGCAGCGCCGCGATCATCCAGTTCGCGACGAGCGAGGAGCCGCCCGCCGCGAGGAAGGGTGTGGTGAGCCCGGTCTCGGGGATCACCCGCATCACGCCGCCGATGACGATGAAGCACTGCAGCGCGAACACGAAGGACAGGCCGACGGCGAAGAGCTTGCCGAAGTCGTCCGGCCCCGAGAACCCGATGCGGAGGCCGCGGGAGACGAAGAGCAGGTACAGGCAGAGCACCGCGAAGAGCCCGACGAGCCCGATCTCCTCGCCCAGGGAGGCGATGATGAAGTCGCTGTCCGCAGCAGGCGTGAGGTCGGGACGGCCCTGGCCGAGGCCCGTGCCGAAGAGGCCGCCGTGGGCGAGGCCGAAGATCCCGTTCACGATCTGGTAGCTGCCGCCCACCTCGTTGTAGAGGTTCCCGGAGAACGCGTCGAGCCAGTTCGTCACCCGGCCCTGCACGTAGGTGAGCACCTGCGCAGCGGCCCACGCGCCGGCGCCGGCGAGCAGCAGGCCCAGGACGATCCAGCTCGTGCGGCCGGTCGCGACGTAGAGCATCGCGACGAACATGCCGAACAGCAGCAGACCGGTGCCGAGGTCGTGCTCGAACACGATCACGGCGAGGGCGAGCGCCCACACCACGACGATCGGGCCGAGGTCGCGGCCGCGCGGCAGGCGGACGCCGAGCACCTTGCGGCCGACCATCGCCAGGGAGTCCCGGCGCGCGACGAGGAAGCCCGCGAAGAACATCGCCAGTGCGATCTTCGCGATCTCGCCCGGCTGGAAGTTCAGGGGTCCGACGTGGATCCACACCGCGGCGGTCACGTTCGACAGCTTCAGGCCCGGCACGAGCGGAAGCAGCAGCAGCACGATGGCCACGAGCATCGCGATGTACGTGTAGCGCTGCAGAGCGCGATGGTTGCGCACGAGCAGGACGGTGACGATCGCCGCGCCGACGCCGAGCGCGGTCCAGAGGATCTGCCTCGTGCCGTCGTCCGAGTGGTTCGCGACGCCGGTCGGCGTGAGGTCGATCCGGTAGATCTCGGCGATGCCGAGCCCGTTCAGCGTGGTCGCGATCGGCAGGATGAACGGGTCCGCATCCCTGGCCGTGAATCGCAGCACGACGTGCATCGCGAGCACGAGGCCGGCGAGGCCCGCGGCGAGGGTCAGCAGATGGGTGTCGATGTGGCCGCGGGCGCCGAGCTGCACCAGCAGGATCGCCGACGCCGACACCGCGAGGGCGAGCAGCAGCAGGCCGAGCTCGATGTTCCGCAGCCGGGTCGACGGCTTGGTGACCGGGACGCGGTCGTCCGCGACCCTCGTCAGCGTGGTGGTGGCTCCCGGGTCAACCACTCGAGCCCTCCCTCGCGTTCTCGACGATGCGCTGGGCGGCCGCGAGGCTGTCGGCGCTGATGGTGCCGTCGATCTGCTCGAGCGCGTAGCCCGACAGGGCCGACCGGGTGAGGTCGGTGTCCTGCACGACGTGGCTCAGCGCGACGGGACCGACCGACGCCTGCACGCCCTGGTAGATCGCCACACGGTCGCCGTCGAACCCGACGTAGTACCGGGTCTGGGTGTAGCGGTAGGCGGTGACGACGCCGACGACGAGCGCCGCGAGCAGCGCGGCGATCGCCGCCAGCCAGATCAGGCGGCGTCGCCAGATGCGGCGGCGGTCCTCGCGGACGAGGGCGTCGAGGTAGTCCTCCGAGTCGGGCACGAAGCTCGCCTCCGGCGGCTGCGCCCGAAGCGGGTGGAGGAGCAGGGCCGGCAGGCGCCCGTGCTGCCGGGCGCCGTCGCCGGTGTCGAACTCGAGAGGCTCTGCCGCCGCGCCGACGATCGCCGCCCGCGACGCGTCCTCGCCGCCGTGGTCGATGTCGACGACGATCGCCGTGACGTTGTCGGGGGCGCCGCGGTCGAGCGCCTCCTCGACGAGGGCCTCGCAGGCGCCGCGGGCCGAGTCGGCGTCGGCGAGGAGCGCACGGATCCGCTCCTCGCTCACGTAGCTGGACAGGCCGTCGGAGCAGAGCATCCAGCGATCGCCCGGAACCGTGCCGAGGATGCCGGTGTCGATCTCGGGGGACTGGTCGATGTCGCCGAGCACGCGCATCAGCACGCTGCGGCGCGGATGCACGGCCGCCTCCTCCGGCGTGATGCGGCCCGTCTCGACGAGGCGCTGCACGAACGTGTGGTCGTTCGTGATCTGGCTGAGCTCGCCGTCACGGAGCAGGTAGATGCGGGAGTCGCCGATGTGGGCAGTGGCGACCGCGTCGCCCACGCGCACGAGGGCGCTCACCGTGGTGCCCATGCCCGTGAGCTCGGGATGCTCGTAGACGGCCTCGCTGATGAGCTGGTTCGCGGCGACGAGCGACGCCTGCAGGGCGAACTCGGCCTCCTGCGGGTTCGCGAAGTCGAGCCGGTCGGTCTGCGCGATGCGGTTCACCGCGATCGCGGAGGCGACGTCGCCGCCCGCGTGCCCGCCCATGCCGTCCGCGACCACGAACAGCTGGACCCCGGCGTATCCGGAGTCCTGGTTGTTCGTCCGCACGCGACCGACGTGCGAGACCGCTGCGCCTGCGGTGACGATGGTCATGCCCTCACGCACGGAGCTCGAACGTGGTCGCGCCCACCTTCACCGGTACGCCGAGGGGCACCTGCGTCGGCGAGTCGATGCGCTGCCCGTCGACGAACGTGCCGTTCGTCGAGTCGAGGTCCTGGACCACCCAGTCGGACCCCCAGAGGAGCAGCCGGGCGTGGTGGGTGGACGTGTAGTCGTCGCGGATCTGCAGGCCCGCGTCGCTCGCCCGGCCGATCGTGAGGGGCTCGGCGCCGAGCGGGATCTCGAGTCCCGCCTTGCCCCCGGACGTGATGACGAGCCGGGTCGCCGGGCCGGTGTGCGCGGGCTCCTGGACGGGGATGCCGGCGCCCGGTGTGACGGGCGAGGTGGGCAGGGACTGCACCGCCGGCGGGGCGGCGGCGGGGGCCGCGCCTGCGAACCGCGCCTGCTCGGGGAGCCGGCGCACCCGGCCGCCGAAGAGGTCGCTGCGCAGCGCGTACACGACGGCGAACACGAACACCCAGAGCAGTGCCAGGAACGCCACCCGGAGCACGAGCAGCGTGAGCTCGCTCACCGGCCGCTCCGGGGGTGCGCGACGAGCCGGAACACGATCGTGGTGCGGCCGATCTGGAGCACGGAGTCGTTCGGCAGCGCGGCCCGCGTGAGCCGGGCGCCGTTGAGTGTGGAGCCGTTCGTGGACCCGAGGTCGCGGGCCTCCGCCTGCCGTCCGTTCCACAGGACCTCGAGGTGCTTGCGGCTGATGCCGGTGTCCTCGACGGTGATGTCGGCGTCCGTGCCCCGCCCGATGACGGTGCGCGCGCCGATGGGGTAGCGCCGGCCGTCGATCTCGAGCACGGGCGCCCAGTCGACCTCGACCCGCTCGGTGGACGACTCCACCTCGAGCATCCCGACGGCGAACGACTCCGTCGGCTCGAGGGTGATGACGGGCGGGGAGGCCATCTGGTAGCGCTGCTCGGCCACGTAGCGGGTGAGCAGCTCGGTGAGCTCGTCGATCAGCGGCTGCCCGAGCGCGGCCATCGCCAGATGGTCGGCCTCGCTCATCCGCACGACGAACCGGTTCGGCACGAGGATGCGGTCGCGTGCCACCGGTGACGCGTGCGTGTCGACCTCGCGGCGCAGCGCGGCGGTGATCTCCACGGGCTGCAGCCCGGAGCGGAACGTCCGGGCGAAGGCGCCGTTGACGGCACGTTCGAGCCCGCGCTCGAAGCTGTCGAGGATGCCCACCGTCGTCGAGTCCCTGTCCTGTCGCCGCGGCCGCTCCCGCGATTTCGGTCGGGACAGGGTAGCGCGGGCACCTCTGGCGGACCGCTGGTGGACCCCGCGCGCCTCAAGGAGGAATCGGCCGCCGTGCTACTCTCGTCGACCGGCGCCGCGCGAGCGGGGTCGGCCACGCGCGAGTGGCGGAATAGGCAGACGCGCACGGTTCAGGTCCGTGTGCCCGAAAGGGCGTGGGGGTTCAACTCCCCCCTCGCGCACGACACGGAGGCCTCGGGGCGACCCGGGGCCTTCGTCGTTCCCGGCGGTCACGGCCCGTTCGCGGTCGCTGCGGCTACGGTTCGCGGTGATCCGGTGCGCGCGAGGCGACCGGCGGAGGATCGGAGCCCGCATGAGCATCGGAACCGGTGTCGTACTCGTCGTGATCGGCGCGATCCTCTACTTCGCGGTCCACGTGACGGTCTCGGGGATCGATCTCCCGACGGTCGGCCTCATCCTGATGGCCGCCGGCGCGATCGTCTTCGTGATCGGGCTCATCCTGCTGTTCAGCCGGCGCCGCACCGTCTCCGTGGCCCGGTCGAGCGTGGATCCGGCGACCGGCTCCCGGGTCGAGCGCCGGGACGTCGACGGCGGCCCGCTCGCCTGAGCGGCGAACAGGAGGACAGGGCGATGCCAGCCGTGACCCATGTCGTGCTCGTCCGCTGGCGGGCGGATGCGGACGACGCCACCCGTGCGGCGGTGCGCGCAGGCGTCCGCGGGCTCGCCGGCCCGATCCCCGGTGTCCTCGGGATCGTGGAGGGCCCCAGCGTCAGCCCGGAGGGCCTCGAGCAGGGCCACGGCTACGGGTTCGTGGTCACCTTCGCCGATGCGGCGGCCCGCGACGCGTACCTGCCGCATCCGGCGCACCTCGAGGTCGCGGCGGCGATCGGACGGGCGGCGGACGGCGTCACCGTCTTCGACATCGCCGCCGGCTGACCGCCGCGACGCCGTCAGACGCTCGGTTCGAGCTCGTCGACCTCGCCCGCGAGATCGCCCACGGCGTTGCAGAGCGCCGCGCTGAAGTCGATGAGCAGCGCGACCTGCTGCTGCAGGTGGACGGTGGCCGCCTGCACGTCGCCGGGCGCGGCGTTCGCGAAGCCCGCGTTCACCTCGTCGAGGCGCGCGGTGAAGGTGCTGAGGGCGGCGACGAGATCGGTCTGAACGCTCATGCCCCAACGCTAGAGGCTCGAGGTGCGCCCGTGATCGCCGCTGTCGACGCGGTTCACCCAGTCCGCCACGCTGCCCGGTTCGGAGTCCAGCAGCTCCCAGGGCAGCGGCGACGCGAGCTCCACCGGTTCGGGCGGGGGCACGTCGAACGGACCCTGCCGCCGGACGGTGCCGTACACGTCGATCTGGGCCGCGTTGCGCAGGCTCTGCGACACCACGCCGCCGCGCGCGCCCTCGATGCCGACGAGGCGGCGCAGGCGGGCGTTGAACGACACCGCCTCAGTCTGCCCTGCGGGGCAGCGGCCACGCGACGTCGAAGCGTTCGATCGCCGACGTGGGGACGAGCTCGAATCCGCCGCCGCGATCGTATGCGGGCAGCTCGGGAGTCGGCCGGGTCAGCCCTTGTCGTGGCCTCTCCCCCTGCCGGACCCCTTCTGGGAGCCTCTGCCCTTGCCGGGTGACGCCTTCTTCGGCGCGACCACCTCGCGCGCGGGCACGGGCGTGGCGTTCTGCGTGGCGGTCGGCTTCGCCGTCACGGAGTGGGCCGGCTCCGGGGTGTGCGTGACCGCCACGGTCGTGGGTCCTGCGCTCGTGGTGTGCCGTGCGGGTGACGGCGCCCCGGCGGCCGCCCCGAGCAGTGCCGCGCCCCCGCCGGCGAGTCCGAGCACGACCGCGATCGCGGCCGCGAGCGGCAGCAGCCCGGGACGCCCGCTCGGCACCGGCTCGACCGGGATCCGTGCGCCGACGGCGGGCAGCACCGCCGTGGGGAGCAGCGCCTCGGCGGCCACCGTCCGACCGTCCGGGTCCGGGTCCGCCACCTCCGGGACCGGCCCGGCCGGCACGAGCGCCGGCAGGGGAGCGGCCGTGGCCGCGACCACCTGCTCAGCGGTCGGACGGAGGGCGGGGTCGATGGCCGTCATGGCCTCGAGCAGCATGCGCCAGCCGCCGGTGATCCACCGCGGCAGCTCCGGGGCCCTGACCAGGCGGGCGGTCGCCGACTCCACGGCGCCGCCGGGGAAGGGGTGCTTCCCGGCCAGGGCCACGAGGGCGAGCAGGCCGAGCGAGTAGACGTCCGAGGCGGCGTCGACGGCCGCCCCGGACACCTGCTCGGGGCTCAGGTAGGCGGCGGTGCCCATGACCTGGCCGGTCGTCGTCATCGCGGTCGCGTCCTCGGTCAGCGCGATGCCGAGGTCCGCCACCTTCACGTGCCACGGGCCGGGGCCGGGCTCCCGCGTCAGCAGCAGGTTCGCCGGCTTCAGGTCGCGGTGGACGACCCCGGCGGCATGCAGCGCGGCGATCGCGGCGGCCGCGTCGTGCACGATCCGTCGCACGTCCTCGGAGGCCAGGCGCCCGCGGTGGGCCAGCAGCACGCCGAGGTCCGGGCCCCGCACGAGCTCCATCGCGAGCCAGAGCAGCGGGCCGTCGGGAGTGAGGTCGATGCCGGTGTCGTAGGCCGCGACGAGGTTCGGGTGCTGGAGCGCACCGAGCAGGCGCGCCTCCCGCCGCATCCGCTCCTGGTGCCGCGGATCGGCGGCCGTGCGCAGCAGCTTGACGGCGACGTCCCGGTCGAACCGCACGTCGCGGGCGCGGCGCACGGTGCCCATCCCGCCCGACCCGATCGCGGGACCGAGGCGGTAGCGCCCGCCGATCAGCTCGTTCGCTTCGGGCATCCGGGCAGACTAGACCGCACCCTCCCGGGGATCAGTGGTGCGACTCGCGCCAGACCCGTTCGAAGGGCAGGCGCCACGCGTACGGGGCGATGAGCTGGTGGATGGCGTTCGGGCCCCAGCTGCTGACCGCGTAGGGCCGCACGGGTGGCGGGTCGTCGAGCAGCGGCTGCGAGACCTCCCAGAGCCGCTCGATGCCCTCCGCGGTGGTGAACAGCGTGTGGTCGCCGCGCATCGCGTCCAGGATCAGGCGCTCGTAGGCCTCGAGCACGTCGCCGGCGTTCGCCTGCTCCTGCATCGAGAACTGCATCGAGATCTTGTCGAGCCGCATGCCGGGGCCGGGCCGCTTGCCGTAGAACGACAGCGACATCTTGGAGGCGTCCGCGAGGTCGAACGTGAGGTGGTCGGGCCCTTTCGCGCCGACGCCGCTGCCCGCCGGGAACATGCTGCGGGGCGGCTCCTTGAACGCGATCGAGATGATCCGCTGCCCCTCGGCCATCTTCTTGCCGGTGCGGAGGTAGAAGGGCACGCCCGCCCAGCGCCAGTTGTCGATGAAGCACTTCAGCGCGACGAAGGTCTCCGTCTCGCTCTCGGGGGAGACGCCGGGGATGTCCTTGTAGCCGACGTACTGGCCGCGGACGACGTTGTCGGGGTCGATCGGCGTCATCGAGCGGAAGACCTTGTTCTTCTCCTCGCTGATGGCCTGAGGCTCGAGGGCGGTCGGCGCCTCCATCGCGACGAACGCGAGGATCTGGAACAGGTGCGTGACCACCATGTCGCGGTAGGCGCCCGTCGACTCGTAGAAGGCGGCGCGCTGCTCGATGCCGAGGGTCTCCGGCACGTCGATCTGGATCTGCTGGATGAAGTTGCGGTTCCAGATCGGCTCGAAGAGGCCGTTGCCGAACCGGATGGCGAGGATGTTCTGCGCCGGCTCCTTGCCGAGGAAGTGGTCGATCCGGAAGATCTGCTGCTCGGTGAACGTCTGGTGCAGCCGCCGGTTCAGCTCGACCGCCGACGCGAGGTCCGTGCCGAACGGCTTCTCCATGATGATGCGGGAGCCCTCGACGAGCCGCGCGGACGCGATCGCCTCGACAGCGGCGAGCGCCGCCTTCGGCGGGACGCTCAGGTAGTGGATGCGGCGGGCATCGGGCCCGAGCCGCTCCTCGGCCTGGTGCACGGCGTGGGCGAGCGCGTCGGGACCCGCCGAGCTCGGCACGTAGTGGAGCTTCGAGGCGAAGTCGTCCCACTCCGAGTCGCTGAGGCGGCGCCGATCGAACTCGTCGAGCGCGGCCTTCGCCTGGGCGCGGTACGAGTCGTCGTCGAGCTCCTCGAGGGAGGTGCCCACGATCTCGATGTCGGGAGCGAGGGACGAGAGCACCAGGTTCGCCATCCCGGGCAGCAGCTTGCGCTTGGCGAGGTCACCGGCGGCTCCGAACAGGACGACGACGTGCGGTGCGGTCGCCTGAGCGGCCTTGACGTACTGCCGCTCCACCTGCGTCATGGTCATGGCACCAGTCTGGCCCACACCCAGGTTGCGGACAGGCGGTCCGGGCCGCCGAGGGGGGAACGCTCAGCGGGTTGTGACGATCTCCGGCAGCTCGGCGGGCGACGACGCGACCGCGATCGACCCGGCCGCCTCCGCCGGGTCGCCGTAGCCCCACGCCGCGAAGACGACCGGGATGCCGTGGACCGCCGCCCCCTCGACGTCGTGGATCCGGTCGCCGATCATCACCGGTCGGCTCGCGTCGACGCCCGCCTCGGCGAGCAGGCAGAGGGCCCACGTGATGACGTCGGCCTTCTCGCTGCGCGTCTCGTCCTCCGAGGCACCCGCGATGACGGTGAAGAGGTCGTCGAGACCGAAGTGGGCGAGGATCCGCTTCGCCTGCTGCTCCGGCTTCGAGGTCGCGACGGCGAGGGTCGGCCCCGCCGCGCGGATCGTCTCGAGCGCCTCGCGGATGCCCGGATAGGGCTGGGCGTCGAACGCGCCGGTCTCCCGGTACTCCGTGCGGTACAGGCGGAGCGCGGTCTGCGACTGCTCGGGGTCGAGGCCGGCGAGGTCGCGCAGGCCGTCGAGGATCGGCGGCCCGACGAACTCGACGAGGCGCGAGGGCGGCGGGACCGGCAGGCCCATCCGCTCGAGGGTGCGCGTCAGGGTGCTGGTGATCCCGGGGGCGGAGTCCATGATCGTGCCGTCGAGGTCGACGAGCGCGACCGTGAACGGCGCGGTCGTCTCCTCGGGCACGCCGCCACCCTAGGTGGGCGTACCTGACCGTCCGTTCCCCCAGTCCGGGCGCCGGGCGACGCGGACGGAGAGCTCTCGTCCGACTGCCGATCTCCGGAACGGGAGCGGGCTGCTTACGACCCTCCCCGGCCCCTCCGGCCGGTGACGGCGGCGCGGTGATCGATTCAGAACAGCCGGGCGGGCCCGGCCTCGACGCCGCGCATGGCGTCGTAGTCGAGGGTGAGGCAGCGGATGCCCCGGTCCTCGGCGAGCGTGCGGGCCTGCGGCTTGATCTCCTGGGCGGCGAAGACGCCGCTCACCGGCGCGAGGTGCGGATCCCGGTTCATCAGCTCGAGGTAGCGGGTGAGCTGCTCGACGCCGTCGATCTCGCCGCGGCGCTTGATCTCGACCGCGACCGCGGCGCCCTCCGGGTCCCTGGCGAGGATGTCGACCGGCCCGATCGCGGTCATGTGCTCGCGGCGGACGAGCGTGTGACCCGTGCCCAGCAGCTCGATCTGCTCGGCGAGGAGTTTCTGCAGGTCGGCCTCGACGCCGTCCTTCACGAGCCCCGGGTCCTGGCCGAGCTCGACGGTCTCGTCGACGAGGAGCTCGTGGATGCGGAGCAGCAGCACGTCGCCCGTCTTCGCGTGCCGGACGCGCCACACCTCGCGCACACCGCTGCTCAGGAGGTCCGCGTCGGGCTCCTCCGTCTCGACGGAGCAGGGCGGGCTCATCCAGTTCAGGGGCTTGTACGAGCCGCCGTCCGCGTGCACGAGCACGCTGCCGTCGGCCTTCAGCATGATCAGCCGCCGGGCGAGGGGGAGGTGCGCCGAGAGGCGCCCCGCGTAGTCGACCGAACACTCCGCCACCACGAGTCGCACGGCGAACGAGCCTAGGCCGCGTCTCCCGACCGCGCTCCGCGGGCCTGCCGGGAGCCCGGCGCACGCCGCGCCGTGAGTCAGGCGGGAGCCGCGCGAGCCACCCGGCCGGCGCGGAGCTCGGATCATAGACTCAGCCATCGTGGTCGACACCAGCTCTCGCGCACCCGTGGATCCGAACGCCGGGAGCGCCCTGCCCGCGGGGCTCGACACCGCGTCCTGGGACCCCGCCGTCCGGGTGCAGGACGACCTCTACCGCCATGTCAACGGCCGCTGGATCGCCGAGGCGACCATCCCCCCCGACCGGGCCAGGTCCGGGGCGTTCCTCGACCTGGTCGACGGCGCCGAGGCGGCCGTCCGCGAGCTGGTCGAGGAGTCGCAGCAGGCGGAGCCCGGCACCGAGTCGCGGAAGATCGGCGACCTCTACGCCTCCTTCATGGCCGAGGACCGCGTCGAGGCGCTCGGCGCCGGTCCCCTCGCCGAGCCGCTCGCGCTCGTGGCCGCCAGCCATTCCATCGCCGAGGTGCTCGACGTGCTGGGGTCGCTCGAGCGCACCGGCGCAGGCAGCCTCGTGCAGCTCTTCGTCGACAACGATCCCGGCGATCCCGGCCGCTACCTCGTCTTCTTCGAGCAGGGCGGGCTCGGCCTGCCCGACGAGCGCTACTACCGCGACGACGCCTTCCAGCCGCACCGCGACGCCTACCGCACCTTCCTCGCCACGATCTACTCGCTCGCTGGCCTCTCCGACGCGGAGACGCGCGCGGACCGCGTGCTCGCCCTCGAGACCGATATCGCCGCGCAGCACTGGGACGCCGTGCGCACCAGGGACGTGCAGGCCACCTACAACCCGATGAGCTGGGCGGCGCTCGTCGCCGAGGCCGGCGATCGCGGCGCCCTGCTCGAGTCGTGGGCGGCGGGACTGTCCGCGCCGGTCGGGGCGCTGAAGGAGATCGTCGTGCGGGAGCCGAGCTTCCTCACCGGCGTGCTGGGACTGCTCACCGCCGATCGGCTCGACGCGTGGCGCGACTGGCTCGCGGCTCGCGTCATCCGGCCGCTCGCCCCGTACCTCTCGTCCGCGTTCGTGGACGCGCACTTCGCCTTCACGGGCACGGCGCTCACCGGCGCCGAGGAGGTCAAGGCCCGGTGGAAGCGCGGTGTGGCGCTCGCCGAGGGCGTGCTCGGCGAGGCCGTCGGCCGGCTCTACGTGGAACGGCACTTCCCGCCGATCGCGAAGGTGCGGATGGACGTGCTCGTCGCGAACCTCGTCGCCGCCTACCGCTCGTCGATCGGTTCGCTGGAGTGGCTCGGCGACGAGACGCGGGCGAAGGCCCTGACCAAGCTCGCCAAGTTCACCCCGAAGATCGGCTACCCCGTCAAGTGGCGCGACTACTCGCGCCTCGAGGTCGACCCGGGCGACCTCGTCGGCAACGTGCGGCGGGCGTCCGCATTCGAGTTCGACCGCGAGCTCGGCAAGATCGGGCGCCCCGTCGACCGCGACGAGTGGTTCATGACGCCGCAGACGGTGAACGCCTACTACAACCCGGGACTCAACGAGATCGTGTTCCCGGCCGCCATCCTGCAGCCCCCGTTCTTCGATCCGGATCGGGACGACGCCGCGAACTACGGCGGCATCGGGGCGGTCATCGGCCACGAGGTCGGCCACGGCTTCGACGACCAGGGCTCGCAGTTCGACGGCGACGGTCGGCTCGAGAACTGGTGGAGCGAGGCGGACCGCTCGGCGTTCGAGGAGCGCACGAAGGCGCTCGTCGCGCAGTACGACGAGCTCGTGCCGGACGGGCTCACCGACCACGTGAACGGCGCCCTCACGATCGGCGAGAACATCGGCGACCTCGGCGGCCTCACGATCGCGTGGAAGGCCTACCTCCTGTCGCTCGAGGGCCGCGAGGCGCCGGTCGTCGACGGGTTGACGGGCGCCGAGCGCTTCTTCCTGTCCTGGGCCGCGGTCTGGCGCGAGAAGCGCCGCCAGGCCGAGGCGATCCGGCTGCTCACGATCGACCCGCACTCGCCGCCCGAGTTCCGCTGCAACCAGATCGTGCGCAACCTGGACGAGTTCCACTCCGCATTCGACGTGACCGACAAGGACGCGCTGTGGCTGGATCCGACGAAGCGGGTCACGATCTGGTGACCGCCGCGCAGGCGGAGCCCTCTCGACGGGCCCGGCTGCGCGGCGGCGATCCGGGGGCGCGCCACAAGGGCGAGGTGGTGCGCTCCGACTTCACCGACGGCTTCACCGCCCTGGCGCACCTCGCGCTCACGGGCGCGCAGGTGTCGGCGCGCGTCATCGACGTGCGCACCGGGAAGGCCCTGTTCTCGGTGGACGACCACGTCGTGCTGCCGACGGCGAGCGTCGGCAAGGTGCTGCTGCTCCTCGAGATCGCCGCGCGCCTCGACGAGCAGGTGCACTCCCGCTACGACCTGCTCGACCGCACGCCGGAGGACCTCGTCGGCGACTCCGGGGTCTGGCAGTACCTGCACGCTCCGAGCCTGCCGCTCACGGACCTCGCCGCCCTGGTCGCCGCGACGAGCGACAACCTCGCGACCAACGTGCTCCTGCGAGCGGTCGGGCTCGATGCGGTGCACGCCCGCGGGGAGTCGCTCGGGCTCAAGCGGACCGCCCTGCTCGACCGGGTGCGGGACCGCAGGGGGCCGGACGACGCCCCGCAGCTGTCCGTCGGATCCGCCGCGGAGCTCACGACCCTCTTCGCCCGCGTCGCGCGGGGCGAGGCGGTGAACCGCGCCGTGTCGTCGCGCGTCTCGGACTGGCTCGCGCTGAACACCGACCTCTCGATGGTCGCGAGCGCGTTCGCCCTCGATCCGCTGAGCCACGTGCGCAGCGACCACGGGCTCAGCCTCTTCAACAAGACCGGCAGCGACGTCGGCGTGCGCGCCGATGCCGGCGTGCTGCGCGGCCCCCGTGCCTCCGTCGCCTACACGGTGACGGTGCAGTTCGAGGACGACGTGCACATGAACCGCCTCGCGGTGCTGCAGGCGATGCGCACGATCGGGCTGGACATCCTCGAGTACGTGCACTGACGTCCTTGGCGGCCGTCGGCCCCGCTGCCTAGGGTGGCGATGAAGGAGGCGCCATGTCCCGCGTCCGTATCCACAACTTCGGTATCTCGCTCGACGGCTTCGGCACCGGTGAGGACCAGACGCTCGAGGCGCCGTTCGGGCACGCCGGCGGCCGGCTGATGTCGTGGTTCATGGCCACGTCGACCTTCCAGGCGATGCAGGGCGCGACGGGCGGCACGACCGGTTTCGACGACGCCCTGGCCGCTTCCTGGGGGCCGGACATCGCCGTCGAGATCATGGGCCGCAACAAGTTCGGGCCGCAGCGCGGCCCCTGGACCGACGACGAGTGGCGGGGATGGTGGGGCGACGAGCCGCCGTTCCACACGCCGGTGATCGTGCTCACCCACCACGCACGGCCGCCCATCGAGATGGCGGGCGGCACGACGTTCCACTTCCTCGACGCCTCACCGGAGGAGGCGCTCACCGCCGCGCGCGAGCTGGCCGACGGCGGGGACGTGCGGATCGGCGGCGGCGTGGCCACCGCGCGGCAGTTCCTCGCGGCCGGCCTGGTCGACCTGGCCCACCTCGCGGTGGTGCCGATCGTGCTCGGGCGAGGCGAACGGCTCTGGGACGGCCTGGAGGGGCTCGAGGAGCGGTACACGTTCGAGACGATCGTGGCGCCCAGCGGCGTCACCCACCTGCTCCTGCAGAGGCGCCCCTGAATCCGGTCGCCGACACGATCCGGCCGCTCGGCCCGGACACCTGGGACGCGTTCGCCGAGCTCCTCGAGCCGACGATCGCGCGGATCCGGAGATCCTGCACGACACGCCGAGCCGAAGTGCGCCGGGGCGGCGTGTCGTTCGGTTTCTCCGGAACGGCGTGAGGGGCCGCGGGTCTCAGCCGGCGAGCTCGTCCTCGCCCGGCGTCACGGCCGCACGCGTCGGCGCCTCGATGCCGAACACCGTGCCGAGGGCGTCCGTGAACCTGTCCGCCTCGCCTGCGGCCGCGAGGGCGCGGGCCCGGGTCGAGGGGGTGTGGACGAGCACGCTCGCGAGGTGCCGCATCGCGCGTTCCGTGGCGGCCGTCAGCTCGTCGCGACCGCGGAGCCGCTCGATCTCCGCCTCGACCAGCTCGAGCACGTGCGCGCGGAACGCGACCACGGCCGGGGTCACCACCGTCGCCTGCTGGTCGGCACGGTACTCCGCGACGGCCTCGGCGATGATCTCGCGCGCCTCGTCCGTCGCCTGCAGCTCGGGCAGCGGCGCGTGCAGGCTGATCGTCTCGAGGTCGAGCAGGGCGACGCCCGGCACGTCCACCACGTCGGGATCGATGTTGCGCGGCAGACCGAGGTCCACGATGAGCTGCGCGCCCTCCGTGCCGGCGGCCCTGCGCGCACGGCCGAGCCGAGCCGCGTCGAGGATCGGCGTCGTGGCGATGCTGCAGGCGAGAACCACGTCCGCGGTCGCGAGGCGCGCGGGCAGGTCCGCCGTCGCCACCGCGGTGACGCCCTCACGCCGCGCGAACCGCTCGGCGCGGCCGCTCGGCGAGTACACGCCGACCTCGGTGACGCCCCGCTCGCGGAGCGCGGCGAGCGTGGCGCCCGCGTAGGTGCCGGTGCCGATGAGCAGCACGGAGACGTCGGCCCAGTCGTCGAGCCGGCTCTCCGCGAGGTCGAGGGCGAGGCGCACGATGCTGCGGCCTGCGAGTCCGACCCGGGTGCGGTTCTGCACGCTGCTCGACGTGCGGGAGGCGCGCTGGAAGAGGCGTTCGAGGTCGCTCGTGGTGCTGCCGGAGCGGCGGGCGGCCTCGAGCGCGCGGGAGACCTGCCCCGCGATCTCGGCCTCGCCGACGACGAGGGACTCGAGGCCGCTCGAGACGGCGAACAGGTGCCCGGCGACCTCGGACCCGCTTCGCGCCGTGATCGCGGCGGCGACCGCGTCTGGCGTGACGCCGGCGGCGGACGCCGCCGCCCGGACCAACGCCTCCTCGGCCGACGAGCCGTCGTCGGTCACGTCCAGGTACGCCTCGAACCGGTTGCAGGTGGCGAGCAGCACGACGCCCTCGACGTCGGGGCGCTCGGCGGCGAAGCGCGCCATGGCCTCGGGTGAGACGATCGACAGGCGTTCGAGGAGATCGAACCCTGCGGCGCGGTAGTCCGCGGTGAGGGCTCTGAGCACCTAGGCAGTGTAGGTCGGCCGTCTCGGCGGACTGCGCGGTCAGCGGGTGCCCCGGATGGGAGGATTCCCTGTCGTGCCCGCGAATCCCTCCGAAGTGATGCCGCCGCTGCTCGCCGCGTACGCCGGCAGGCGGCAGGCGACGCCTCCGGTCTGGTTCATGCGGCAGGCGGGCCGGTCCCTCCCCGAGTACCGCGCCTCGCGGGCCCGCACGGCCATGTTGGACGCCTGCCTCGAGCCGGAGCTCGCCGCCGAGATCACGGTGCAGCCGGTGCGCCGGCACGGGGTCGACGCGGCGATCCTCTTCAGCGACATCGTCGTCCCGCTGAAGCTGGCGGGAGTCGACGTCGACATCGTGCCCGGCAGGGGACCCGTGTTCGCGCGGCCCGTGCGCACGCCCGCCGACCTGGACCACCTCGTCGCGCACGAGCTGCACCCCGAAGCGCTGGCCCCGATCGAGGCGGCCGTCGCGCGGACGGTCGAGCGGCTCGGCGCGACGCCGCTGATCGGCTTCGCCGGCGCGCCCTTCACCCTGGCGAGCTACGTCGTCGAGGGCGGCCCGTCGAAGGACCAGCTCCGCGCCCGCACGCTGCTGCACGCCGATCCGGTCGCCTGGGGGCGGTTGACGGCCTGGCTCGCGGGCGTCAGCGGAGCCTTCCTTGCCGCCCAGGTGCGGGCCGGCGCCCGGGCCGTGCAGCTGTTCGACTCGTGGGCGGGTGCACTGTCCGAAGGCGACTATCGCGCCGCGGTGCTGCCGGCATCCGCCCGCGCTCTCGCGGCCGTGCCCGGCGGGGTGCCGAAGGTGCACTTCGGCACGGGAACCGCCCTGCTGCTGCCCGCGATGCGGGACGCGGGCGCCGACGTGATCGGCGTCGACCACAGGCTGCCGCTCGACGCGGCATCCGCTCTGCTCGAGCACCGGGTGCCGCTGCAGGGCAACGTCGACCCGGCGCTGCTCGCCGCGCCCTGGCCGGTGCTCGAGCGGCATCTCGAGCAGGTGGTCACCGCCGGGGCGGCGGCACCCGCGCATGTGCTGAACCTCGGGCACGGCGTGCCGCCGACCACCGACCCGGGTGTGCTGACCCGGATCGTCGACTGGATGCACTCGCGGGTATGAGCGGCACGGCGGTCGTCGTGGGCGGCGGGGTCGGTGGCCTCGTCGCCGCCCGTCGCCTCGCCCTGCACGGCCGGCAGGTGGTGCTGCTCGAGCGGTCGGCCACGGTCGGCGGCCGCGTCGCGCGCGGCACGATCGCGGGGGTGACGGCCGACACCGGCGCGGAGAGCTTCGCGGTGCGGGGCGGGACCGTGCGGGCCCTCATCGACGACCTCGGGCTCCGTGGCGCCCTGGCCGAGCCGCGGGGGAGCGCCTGGGTGGCGCTCGCCGACCGGACGGTGCCGCTGCCCGCCGGCGGTGTGCTCGGCATCCCCGGCTCCCCCCTCGCCGAGGACGTGCGCCGGGTGATCGACGGTCACGGGGCGGCCCGGGCCTACGCCGACCGGCTGCTGCCCGTGCTCAAGGTCGGCCGCTACGAGCGTCTGGGGCCGCTGGTGCGCGGCCGGATGGGCCGGCGGGTGCTCGACCGACTCGTCGCCCCCGTCGTCGAGTCGGTGTACGGCGTCGATGCGGAGACCGTGCCGGTCGACGCGATCGCTCCGCAGCTGAACGCCGCCATCACGGTCGCCGGCTCGCTCTCCGCCGCGGTGCTGCGGCTGCGGAGTGCGGCTCCCGCCGGCAGCGCGGTGCAGGGCCTCAGGGGCGGCGTCACCCGGCTCGTGGACGCGCTCCTCGCCGACCTCGAGCGGCTCGGGGTGGACGTCCGGCTCGACGCGGAGGTGATCGGCGTGCATCCCGCGCCGGTCGGACCGGGATTCACGGTGGTCACGCCTCGTGAGGACGTCGTGGCGGACGTCGCGGTGATCGCCGTGGACGGCGCGGCCGCCCTCGACCTGCTCCGCGACGCCGCTCCGGACGTCGCCCACCTGCCCCGGCCGGAACCGTCGGTGTCTAGGTCGGTGCTGCTCGCGGTCGACGACCCCCGCCTCGACGCGATGCCGCGGGGCAGCGGGGTGCTCCGCGCATCCGGGCGCACCGATGTCACCGCGGTGGCGCTCACCCACGTGACGGCGAAGTGGGCGTGGTCGGCGGACGCGCTGCCGGCCGGCCGGCACCTGCTGCGGCTCGCCTACCGCGCTGCCGACCTCCCGGCCGAGACCCGGGTCGCGGCCGACGCGGCGGCGCTCCTCGGCCTCGTCCCGACCACGATCGTCGACCGGCTCGACACGGTCTGGGTCGACACGGCCCCGCCGCTCGCACCCGAGACGCGGGCCGCGCACCAGGCCCTGTCCGCGGCCCCGCTGCCGCAGGGCCTCGCGGTCACCGGGTCCTGGCGCTCCGGCACCGGGCTCGCGTCGGTGGTCGCGGGCGCCGAGACGGCGGCACGCGGCCTGGGCTGAGCCCCTGCCGGCGCCGCATCGTCGCGCACGGAGGATCCTGCCGGCGGCGGAGGATCCGGCGGCCCGTTCCGTCCTCCGTCCGCGACGAGATCCTCCGTTCGCGACCGCAGGCCCCGGCCGGCAGGGCCCCGGCGAGGGCGTGCACGCCGTTCGGCCCGCTCCCTGGTGATCATCGGAGAACTCCCTGATGACCGGCAGGGCCGCCGATACAGTTGGCGGACTGAACCGCGAGGGAAGGGTGGACAGCATGCAGGGCAGGATCGTGTTTCTCGCCGGTGCGGCGATCGGGTACGTCCTCGGCGCCCGCGCCGGTCGGCGTCGTTACGAGCAGATCAAGGCCGCCGGTGAGCGCCTCTGGAACGACGAGAAGGTGCAGAGCAGGGTCGACCAGGTGGTCGAGACCGTGCAAGGCTTCGTCAAGGACAAGGCGCCCGACGTCCAGGACGCGGTCGTCGGCGGAGCGAAGAAGGTGGTGTCGCAGGTGACGAAGCGCAAGAGCGACGCCAACGCGGCTTGAGGCGGGTCGGATGAGCACGACCCCACCGGACCCCGTCCGTGCTGCGCGCCCGGGACGGGACCACAGGGACGACAAGAAGTCGGTCTTCACGCTGATCGGCGAGCTTCCGAACCTGATCACGACGCTGATCCGCGACGAGATCGAGCAGATCAGGCGTGAAGCGGTCACCCGGCTGAAGACCGCGGGCATCGGCGTCGGCCTGTTCGTGGGTGCGGCGGTCTTCGCCTACTTCGCGCTCTGGGTGCTCATCGCGACGGCCATCCTCGGCATCGCGACGGCGCTCCCGCCCTGGCTCTCGGCGCTCATCGTGGGCGTCGCGCTGCTGCTGATCGCCGTGGTGCTCGGTCTGCTCGGTCTCTCGCGCGTCAAGCGCGGGGTCCCGCCGGTGCCGAAGGAAGCGGTCGACAGCGTGAAGGACGACGTGAAGGCATTCAAGGGGGTTGGGCACTATGACCGCTGACGGCAGTGACAAGGACCGCGCGCTCTCGGAGATCCGCTCCGACATCGAGGTGACGCGCCAGCGTCTCGCACAGACCCTCGACGAGATCGAGGAGCGCCTCGACGTGCCCAAGCGCGTGAAGAAGGCGGTCGCCGAAGGGCGTGAGCGCTTCGACACGATGCGCGAGGACAACCCGGCGCTCGTCTACGGCGTGCTGGGCGGAGCGGCCGCCGTGGTGGTCGGCCTGGGAGCGCTCGTGATCCGTGGCGCACGGCGCTGATCCGCTGATCCGATCCGAGAACGAGGGCGCCCCCACGCGGGGGCGCCCTCGTTCTGCGCGGACCCCCGGTCGTCGTGGGGCACACTGGACGGTGCCCCCCGCACCGCAGCGGTGGCGGGCGGGTGCCGCGACGGCGTCCTCCGCCCCTGACCCCGCCGATCGGCGGCAGCGCGATCCGCGCCGCCGGAAAGAGGACCGAACGCACCATGACCGATTCCGGGTACACGCTCTGGGCCGTGCTGCGTCGTGATCCGGCCGCAAGCGACCAGGGCACGGACGCCGCGGTGGCGGAGCTCGAGAGGGCCGTCGAGGAGCTCTCCGGCTCGGGTGTGACGCTGCGCGGCCTCTACGACGTCTCCGGCCTCCGCGCGGACGCCGACCTCATGGTCTGGCTGCACGGCGACGAACCGGCCGGCCTGCAGGCCGCGCTGCGCCGGCTCCGCCGCACGGCGCTGCTGAAGCCCCTGCTCCCGACGTGGAACGCGATGGGCGTGCACCGCGACGCCGAGTTCAACCGCAGCCACGTGCCCGGATTCCTGCGCGGGGAGGCGGCTCGGGGCTGGCTCGTCGTCTACCCGTTCAACCGGTCCTACGACTGGTACGTGCTGCCCGAGGCCGACCGGTCCCGGATGCTCGCCGAGCACGGGCGCAAGGGCGCGGCGTACCGGTCCGTGGTCGCGAACACCGTCGCGGCCTTCGCGCTGGGCGACTACGAGTGGATCCTGCCCATGGAGTCGGACTCCCTCACCGACCTCGTCGACATGATGCGCGACCTGCGGGCCACCGATGCGCGTCTGCACGTGCGCGAGGAGGTCCCGTTCTTCACGGGCCGCCGCATCGCCGTCGCCGAGGTGCCGGAGGTGCTGCGCTGATGGCCGCCGAGCACGTCGTCCGCGCCGCGAGCGACGCCGCGAAGCACGGGCCGGAGCACACCGATCGGCCGGTCGCGTACGACGCGATCCTGCTCGCGAGCTTCGGGGGCCCGGAGGGGCAGGACGACGTCCTGCCTTTCCTCCGCAACGTGACCCGCGGCCGCGGCATCCCGGACGAGCGCCTCGAGGAGGTCGCTCACCACTACCGGGCCTTCGGCGGCGTGAGCCCGATCAACGGGCAGAACCGCGCGCTCAAGGCCGCGCTCGAGTCCGAGCTCGCGCGGCGCGGGGTCGACCTGCCCGTCTACTGGGGCAACCGCAACTGGGATCCGTACCTGAACGGTGCTCTGCTGCAGGCCGTCGCGGACGGCCGCCGAACGGTGATCGCCATCGCGACGAGCGCCTACAGCTCGTACTCGTCGTGCCGGCAGTACCGGGAGGACTTCGCCAGGGCGCTCGACGAGACCGGACTCGAGGGCGAGCTCGTGATCGACAAGGTGCGGCAGTACTTCGACCACCCCGGATTCGTCGCGCCGTTCGTCACGGGCGTGGAGCGCGGCCTCGCCGAGGTCGAGGAGCGGCTGCCCGGTGTCGAGCTGACGCACGAGGTACGGGTGCTGTTCTCGACCCACTCGATCCCCTCCGCCGACGCCGAGCGCAGCGGACCTGCGTTCCGGGGGTTCGGTGCGGGCGGCGCCTACGAGGCGCAGCACCGCGCCGTCGCCGACGTCGTCATGCAGCGTGCGGGCCGGGGGGTCGAGTGGGAGCTCGTCTTCCAGTCGCGCAGCGGGCCGCCCAGCCAGCCCTGGCTCGAGCCCGACGTGAACGACGCGATCCGCCGGCTCGCCGGCGAGGGCGTGCGTGCCGTCGTGATCGTCCCGCTCGGCTTCGTGTCGGACCACATGGAGGTCATGTGGGACCTCGACACGGAGGCGATGAGGACCGCGGACGAGGTCGGCGTGATCGCCGTGCGCACGCCGACGCCGGGGATCGACCCCGCCTACGTGTCCGGGCTCGTCGATCTCGTGCTCGAGCGCCGCGACGGGCTGCCCGCCGCCGAGCGGCCGGCCGAGACCGACCTCGGCCCCTGGTACGACGTGTGCCGATCCGGATGCTGCGAGAACGCGCGGCTCGGGTTCCGGCCGGTGGTGGCCGGCCTCACGCCGTGACCATCCGCATCGGTACCCGCGGCAGCGCCCTCGCCCTCGCGCAGGCGAATGCCGTGGCGACCGCGATCGAGGCGCAGGGCGAGGCGTGCGAGCTCGTCGTCGTGCGGACCGAGGGCGACGTGTCGCAGGCGTCGCTCGCGCAGATCGGCGGCACGGGAGTCTTCGCGGGTGCCCTGCGCCGCAGCCTCGCCGCCGGGGAGTGCGACCTGGTGGTGCACTCCCTGAAGGACCTGCCGGTGCTGCCCGTGCCCGGGCTCGTCGTCGCCGGGATCCCCGCGCGGGAGGACGCCCGCGACGCGCTCTGCGCCCGCGACGGCCTCACCCTCGACACGCTCCCCGTCGGCGCGGTCGTCGGCACGGGTTCTCCCCGCCGCCGTGCCCAGCTGATCGAGAGGCGCCCCGACCTCGACGTGCGCGACCTGCGCGGCAACGTGGACACCCGCCTGGCGCGGGTCGCCGAGGGCCGGCTCGACGCGGTCGTGCTCTCGCTCGCCGGCCTGACTCGGCTGGGGCGCACGGCGGCGGTGACCGAGGTCCTGCCGCTCGAGACCTGGCCGACGGCGGCCGGGCAGGGGGCGCTCGGCCTCGAGATCCGCGCCGACGACGCCGCCTCGCTCGACACCGCGCACCCGGCGCCCGTCGCCGTGGCGGTGCGGCGGCTCACGGATCCGCTCGACATGGCGGCCGCGACGGCGGAACGGGCCGTGCTCGGCCGGCTGGAGGCCGGCTGCGTCGCGCCGATCGGCGTGGCGAGCGCGGTCGAGGACGGCGGCATCGCCCTCTGGGCCAGCGTGCACGAGCCCGGCGGCGGGCGGCGGCTGGACCGCCGCATCGAACGTCCCGCGAGCGCCACGGACCGGGTCGCCGTGCTGACCGCCGCGGCGCATCGACTCGCCGACGACCTGCTCGACGCGGGCGCAGGTGCGCTCGCACCCCTTGGAGGTGCCGCATGACCACGGACAAACCGCTGCGCGGCTGGACCGTGCTCGTGCCCCGCGGAGGACCGTGGGGCGACGGGGTCGCCGCTGAGCTCCGAGCGCGTGGCGCCTCACCCGTCGTCGCGCCGTCCATCAACTTCGCCGGCACCGACGACTCCACCGCGCTCACCGGCGCGCTCGAGCGGCTCGAGGCCGGCGAGTTCCACTGGATGAGCGTCACGAGCGCCACGACCGTCGACGTGCTCTCGGCCCACGGCGTGCGCATCCCGGAGAGCACGAAGGTCGCCGCCGTGGGGGAGACCACGGCCGCGGCGCTCACCGCCGCCGGCTACCGCGTCGACTTCACCCCGCGCCGCGACAACTCCGCCGCCGGGCTGCTCGCCGAGTGGGCGGACGCCACGGGCGGCGCCGAGCACCTGAAGATCCTCGCGCTGCGCAGCGACATCGCGAAGCCGGTGCTCACCGACGGCCTCCGCGCCGCGGGTCACGACGTCGCGTCGGTCGTCGCCTACCGCACCGTCGGCGTGCCGATCGCGCCGGACATCGTCGCGGACGTGGCCGCCGGCCGCTTCGACGCGATCCTCGTCACGTCCGGCAGCGTCGCGAACCAGATCGCGCTGCAGATCGGCCTCGTGCCTTCGCGCACGGTCCTCGCCTGCATCGGGCCGCGCACGTCGGCGGATGCGGAGGCCGCGGGCCTGCGTGTGGACCTCGTCGCCCGAGAGCGGTCGAGCGCGTCGCTCATCCGCACGCTCGAGGAGCTCGCGGCGCACCGCAAGGACCAGATCCAGGAGCCGGGGCGCCTCGCATGAACCCGCTGACCGTCCGCCCGCGGCGCCTGCGGCAGTCCGCCGCCGTGCGCCGCCTGATGGCCGAGACCCGGCTCGATCCGGCGCAGCTCGTGCTGCCGATGTTCGTGAAGGAGGGCATCGACGAGCCGAGACCGATCGCGTCCATGCCGGGGGTCGGGCACCACTCGCTCGACAGCCTGCGCGCGGCCGCGGTCGAGGCGGCGGAGGCCGGCCTCGGCGGTCTCATGCTGTTCGGCATCCCGCGGGAGCGGGACGCGGTCGGATCCGGTGCGACCGATCCCGACGGGATCCTCAACGTCGCGACCCGCGTCGTCGCGGCCGAGGTCGGCGACGCCCTCGTCGTGCAGACGGACCTCTGCCTCGACGAGTTCACCGACCACGGCCACTGCGGCGTGCTCGCCGACGACGGCTCCGTCGACAACGACGCGACGCTCGAGCGGTACAGCGACATGGCGCTCGCCCAGGCCGAGGCGGGCTCGGCGCTGCTCGGCCTCTCCGGGATGATGGACGGCCAGGTCGCGGCGGTGCGGGAGGCGCTCGACGCCGCGGGCCGCAGCGACGTGCTGCTGCTCGGCTACGCCGCGAAGTACGCCTCGAGCTTCTTCGGGCCGTTCCGCGAGGCCGTGGAGTCCGCGCTGGAGGGTGATCGCCGCACCTACCAGCTCGACCCCGCCAACCGGCGGGAGGGCCGCCGCGAGGCGGTGCTCGACATCGAGCAGGGTGCCGACGTCGTGATGGTGAAGCCGGCGATGAGCTACCTCGACGTGCTCGCCGACGTGGCCGCCACCAGCCCCGTGCCGGTGTGGGCCTACCAGGTGTCCGGCGAGTACGCGATGGTCGAGGCGGCCGCGGCGAACGGCTGGATCGATCGCGAGCGCACGGTGCTCGAGACGATCACGGGCATCCGACGGGCCGGTGCCGACGCCGTGCTCACCTACTGGGCCGTCGAGGTGGCCGGCTGGCTGCGGGCACGATGACGCCGACGAACGCGGAGCTCTTCGACCGCGCGCGCAAGGTCATCCCCGGCGGCGTGAACTCGCCGGTGCGGGCCTACGGGTCCGTCGGCGGCACGCCGCGGTTTCTCGCCGCAGCGAGGGGCCCGCACGTGATCGACGCCGCCGGGCGGGAGTACGTCGACCTCGTGGCGAGCTGGGGTCCCGCGATCCTGGGCCACGCCCACCCCGCCGTCGTCGAGGCGGTGCAGCGGGCCGCCGAGCGCGGCCTCTCGTTCGGCGCACCGACCGAGGGCGAGGTCGAGCTGGCGGAGCTGGTGCGCGGCCGGGTCGTCCGCGACGGGCGGGCGCCGATCGAGCGCCTCCGCCTCGTCTCGACGGGCACCGAGGCGACGATGACCGCCATCCGGCTCGCTCGCGGGTTCACGGGCCGCGACCTGATCGTCAAGTTCGCGGGCCACTACCACGGGCACTCCGACGGCCTGCTCGCCGAGGCGGGCTCCGGCGTCGCGACGCTCGCCCTGCCGGCCTCGGCGGGCGTGCCGGCCGCGATCGCGGCGCAGACGCTGGTGCTGCCCTACAACGACGAGGCGGCGCTGCGCCTGGCGTTCGCCACGCATGCCGGACGCATCGCCGCCGTGATCACGGAGGCGGCCGCCGCGAACATGGGCGTCGTCGTGCCGGAGCCCGGCTTCAACCGGACGATCGCGGAGATCGCGCACGCCGACGGCGCGCTGCTCGTCTCCGACGAGGTGCTGACCGGGTTCCGGGTCTCGCCGGGCGGCTGGTGGGCGCTCGAGCCCGGCGGACCGGTCGACGTCGACCTCATCACCTTCGGCAAGGTGATCGGCGGCGGCATGCCGCTCGCCGCGCTCGGCGGCCGCGCGGATGTCATGGAGTGGCTCGCGCCGCAGGGACCCGTGTACCAGGCGGGGACGCTGTCCGGGAACCCGGTGGCCGTCGCCGCCGGCCTCGCGACCCTGCGGGCCGCCGACGCGGACGTCTACGCGCGGATCGACGCGGCCGCCGAACGCCTCATCGGTGCGGTGGACCGGGCACTCACCGACGCCGGTGTGCCGCACGCCGTCCCGCGCGCGGGCAACCTCTTCAGCGTCGTGTTCGGCGCCACCGAGCCGCCGAAGGACTACGACCAGGTGCGTGCCCAGGAGGGGTGGCGGTATCCGCCGTTCTTCCACGCGATGCTCGACGCCGGCGTGAGCCTGCCGCCGAGCGTGTTCGAGGCGTGGTTCGTCACGGCCGCCCACGACGAGGCGGCGCTCGGGCGCATCGTCGAGGCGCTCCCGTCGGCGGCGCGAGCGGCCGCGTCGGCATAGGGCGCAACCCGGCGGCCTCGTGAGAGGGTCGCAGCATGGCGACCTCGAGGGTGCTTGCAGACGACGACCGGTTCCGCATCGTCGAGTGGACCGTCGAGCCCGGTGACGCGATCGAGATGCACACGCACGAGCTCGACTACGCGGTCATCGGCGTCGAGCGCTCGGCGATGTGGGCGATCTC
>NZ_JAODBE010000008.1 GCF_025463795.1 Amnibacterium sp. | reverse complement strand
GCGGACGACCGCGAGGCCGCTGCTCATGACCGCCGGCTGGCCGCCGCTGCTGCCGCCACCGCGGAGGTCGTGCGGGAGCAGTACGACACCGCGCTCGTGGGTCGCACGGTGATCGGTCAGGCGCAGGGCATCCTCATGGCGCAGCAGCGGATCACCGCGGACGCCGCGTTCGACCAGCTGCGCACGGTGTCGCAGGCCCGCAACGTCAAGCTGCGCCTCGTCGCCGAGGAGGTCGTCGAACGACGCCTGCTGCGCCTGCGCGATCTGGGCACGCGCCGTCGCTGCCCGCTCGAGCAGTCCGCGCTGGTTGCGCACCTCCACGCCGCCGTCGTCCGTCGGCGCGGTGAAGCGCAGCGACTCCGTGGGCATGTGCCCGTCCGTGAGGCCACGCGCGGCGACCGCCGGCTGCTGGCCGCCGGCGAGCGGGTTGACCTCGACCTCCAGGTTGAACAGGAAGCCGACCGTCTCCTCGCGGATCTGCCCCATCATCGTCTGGAACAACGCGAAGCCCTCACGCTGGTACTCGACGAGCGGGTCGCGCTGCGCCATGGCGCGCAGGCCGATGCCGTCCTTCAGGTAGTCCATCTCGTAGAGGTGGTCGCGCCAACGGCGGTCGATGACCGACAGGACGACGCGGCGCTCGAGCTCCCGCATGGCGGGGCTGCCGAGCTGCTCCTCACGGCGCGCGTAGGCCAGCCTCGCGTCCGACAGGATCTCGCGCTTGATGAAGTCGCGGTTGACGCGGCCCTTGCTGCCCGCCTCGGCGAGCACCTCCTCGATGGTGATCGAGATCGGGTAGAGCGTCTTCAGCTCGGCCCAGAGCGCGTCGAAGTCCCAGTCGTCGCCGGAGCCCTCGCCGGTGTGCGACTCGATGACATCGTCGATGACCTTCGCGAGGAAGTTCTGCACTCGCTCGTGGATGTCGTCGCCCTCGAGGATGTGACGGCGGTCGGAGTAGATCGCCTCGCGCTGGCGGTTCAGCACGTCGTCGTACTTGAGCACGTTCTTGCGGATCTCCGCGTTCCGCGCCTCGACCTGCGACTGGGCCGAGCGGATGGCGCGGGAGACGACCTTCGACTCGATGGCCAGGTCGTCCGGCACGCCGCTGCGGCCCATCAGCGCCTCGGCGGCGCCCGAGTTGAACAGCCGCATGAGGTCGTCGGTGAGCGACAGGTAGAACCGGCTCTCACCGGGATCGCCCTGGCGGCCGGACCGGCCGCGGAGCTGGTTGTCGATGCGCCGCGACTCGTGGCGCTCGGTGCCGAGCACGTAGAGGCCGCCCGCGGCGACGACGCGCTCCGCCTCCTGCGCGACCTCGGCCTTCACCGCGTCGAACACGGCGTCCCACTTCGCCTCGTACTCGTCCGGGGTGTCGACGGGTGAGAGGCCCCTGGCGGACATCGCCGACACGGCGAGGAACTCGGCGTTGCCGCCGAGCATGATGTCGGTGCCGCGGCCGGCCATGTTCGTGGCGACGGTGACGGATCCGAACCGCCCGGCCTGCGCGATGATCGCGGCCTCCCGGGCATGGTTCTTCGCGTTCAGCACCTCGTGCTTGACGCCCTTGCGCGCCAGCAGCTTCGAGAGGTACTCGCTCTTCTCGACGCTCGTCGTGCCGACGAGCACCGGCTGACCGGCGGCGTGGCGCCTCGCGATGTCCTCGACGACCTGCCCGAACTTCGCCTGCTCGTTCTTGTAGATGAGGTCGGACTGGTCGAGGCGCTGCATCGGCCGGTTCGTGGGGATCGGGACCACGCCGAGCTTGTAGGTCGACATGAACTCGGCCGCCTCGGTCTCGGCGGTGCCGGTCATGCCGGAGAGCTTCTTGTAGAGGCGGAAGTAGTTCTGCAGCGTGACGGTCGCGTAGGTCTGGTTCTCCGCCTTGACCTGAACGCCCTCCTTCGCCTCGATCGCCTGGTGGATGCCCTCGTTGTAGCGGCGGCCGACCAGGATGCGGCCGGTGTGCTCGTCGACGATGAGCACCTCGCCGTTCATGACGACGTAGTCCTTGTCGCGCTTGAACAGGGCCTTCGCCTTGATCGCGTTGTTGAGGAAGGAGATCAGGGGCGTGTTCGCGGACTCGTAGAGGTTGTCGATGCCGAGGTAGTCCTCGACCTTCTCGATGCCGGGCTCCAGCACGCCGACCGTGCGCTTCTTCTCGTCGACCTCGAAGTCGAGGCCGGGCTCGAGCCGCTTCGCGAGCGACGCGAACTCGGCGAACCAGCGGTTCGCCTCACCGGAGGCGGCGCCCGAGATGATCAGCGGGGTGCGGGCCTCGTCGATGAGGATCGAGTCGACCTCGTCGACGATCGCGTAGTAGTGGCCGCGCTGCACGAGCTCGGCGGGCTGCCACGCCATGTTGTCGCGCAGGTAGTCGAAGCCGAACTCGTTGTTCGTGCCGTAGGTGATGTCGGCCTGGTACTGCTCGCGCCGCTGCTCGGGGGTCTGGCCGGAGAGGATGACGCCGGTCGTCATGCCGAGGGCACGGAAGACCCGCCCCATCAGCTCGGACTGGTACGACGCGAGGTAGTCGTTCACCGTGACGACGTGCACCCCGCGCGACGCGATCGCGTTCAGGTAGGCGGGCATGGTGGCGACGAGGGTCTTGCCCTCGCCGGTCTTCATCTCCGCGATGTTGCCCAGGTGCAGGGCGGCGGCGCCCATGACCTGCACGTCGAAGGGCCGCAGGCCGATCGTGCGCGCCGCGGCCTCGCGGACCGCGGCGAACGCCTCGGGCAGCAGGTCGTCGAGGCTCTCCCCGTTCGCGTACCGCTCGCGCAGCTCCACCGTCTCGTGGCGGAGCTCCTCGTCGGTGACGTGCCGGAAGTCCTCCTCGAGGTGGTTGACCTGGCTGACGATCCGCTGGAGCCGGCGAAGGACACGGCCTTCACCGACGCGCAGCGCCTTCTCGAGCACCGAAGCCACACGATCTCCTGACGGTCGGGCGTGCTGGGATCAACCCTCAACGGTACAGCGCCGACGTGGGACGGCCGGTCAACCGGCGGACGCGATCCGAGTCCTCCGGCCGACCGGCCCGGGTGCTGCGGGTCAGCCGGCGGTCGCCTCCTGCAGCTCACGGTCCGCGGATCCGACGGACGCGCCGGCGCCGGCCGGGTCCTCGGCGGCCTGCTGGTCGCCGTCGAGGCTGATCACGCCGTAGTTCCACCCGATGCGGCGGTAGACGACGCTCGGCGCGTTCGTCTCCTTGTCGACGAAGAGGTAGAAGTCGTGCCCGACGAGCTCCATGCGGTACAGCGCGTCGTCGACCGTGATGGGCTCGGCCGGGAAGCTCTTCCTGCGCAGCACGACCGGGTTGTACTCCTCCTCGGACCCGTACTCGTCGGCCGGCTCCTCGTCGGTCGGCAGGGTCGCCGGCTGCTGGCCGCCGGTCTCCGCCCAGATCATCGCGTCGCCGTCCGCGGGCACGACGCCGACCGAGGAGAAGCCGTCGGTGCTCGCCTTCCGCAGGCTCGTCAAGCGTTCGCCATGGCCCCGATGCACCTTCTTGCGGTCCTTCGCCCGGCGGATCCGTTCCATCAGCTTCGCGAGCGCCGAATCGAACGCCGCGAACTTGTCCGCACCACCGGCCTCCGCCCGAACCACCGGGCCCGGCCCGATCAGGGTCATCTCCACTCGATCGTCGCCGGCGGTGCCGTTCGTCTCGTGATGCCGGCAGAGCCGGATCTCGAGTGCGAGCGCGCGATCCGCGAGGTTGGCGACCCGGTCCGCCTTCTCCTCGGCGTAGGACCGGAACTGCTCCGTGATCCCCACGTTGCGGCCGATGAGCGTGATGTCCATGCCGTTGCTCCCCTGCTCGGGCGCGCCGCCCCGCGTCACCCTGCAGGTCGCCGGCCGATGCTGGCGGCCCGTCTTCCAGGGCCCGTGAACGGTCTTCCGTTACGCCGTAGACGCACCATAGACACTCGCCCTTCGGTTTGTCTCCTGTTTCCGTCAACGCTGGATCTGCCCCTGATGCCGAGGGCAGCGGGACGCTCGGATCAGCGGGCGTCGGTTCGCTTGGGCGTGCTCGCCACCGTGATGGCGCCGAGCACCGTGCCGCCCGCGGCGCGCACCGCCCTCGCCGCCTCGGTGAGCGTCGCGCCGGTGGTGACGACGTCGTCGACTAGCAGCACGCGTCGTCCGGCCGCCGCGCTGCTGCGCATGCTGCCGGCCACGTTCCGCAACCGCTCCTCACGGCCCAGCGCCCGCTGGTCCGCGGCACGCCGCTCCAGGCGGAGCAGCCGCAGCGTCGGCAGCGACGCCCTGCGCAGCACGACGCGCACGGGGTCGTACCCGCGGTCGCGCGTCGAGCGGATGGTGGTCGGCATGGGCACGAGCGTGACGGGCTCCGCCCCGAGCACGGGCGACGCCGCCTC
>NZ_JAODBE010000007.1 GCF_025463795.1 Amnibacterium sp. | reverse complement strand
GTGCGCTCCGCCTGGCGCGGCGCAGGTCGCGGCGCTCCCGCCGGCCCTCGACGAGGTAGAAGAGCGTCGGCAGCACTATCAGGGTGAGCAGGGTCGAGGAGACGAGGCCGCCGATCACCACGAGCGCGAGCGGCTGCGAGATGAACCCGCTGTTGCCGTTCAGCCCGACCGCCGTGGGCACGAGCGCGAAGATCGTCGCGAGTGCCGTCATGAGGATGGGCCGCAGCCGCCTCGCGGCGCCGTCGAGCACGGCGTCCCGCACGGTGGCGCCCTGCTCGCGGTACTGGTTCACCAGGTCGATGAGCACGATCGCGTTCGTGACGACGATGCCGACGAGCATCACGAGGCCGATGAAGGAGGCGACGCCGAGCGGGATCCCCGACACGAGCTGCAGCGCGATCGCGCCCGTCGCCGCGAACGGCACGGAGACGAGCAGCTCGAGCGGCTGCCGCAGCGATCGGAAGGTCGCGACCATCACCGTGTAGACGATGAGGATCGCGGCGAGCAGCGCGAGGAGCAGCTGCTGGAAGGCCGTGCTCTGGTCGCTCGTCACCCCGCCGAGCGTGGCCGTGGTCCCGGCCGGCAGGCGCAGCCCGGCCACGGCCTTCGCCACGGCGGCGCTGGCCGCTCCCGTGTCCTGGCCGGCCGGTGTCGCCGAGACGGCCGCGCTGCGCTTCGCGTCCGTGCTCGTGATCGATGCGGCCTGCTTCGTCGTGCGGATGGTGGCGAGCGAGTCCAAGCGCTCGTCCCCCGTCGGCGTCGCCACCTTCAGGGCGGCGAGCTGCGCGCTCGTCGTCGGCGGATGCCGGTCCGACAGGTAGATCGTGAGCCGGGCGTCCCCCACGGTGATCGACCCGATGGAGGTGGGCTGCGATGCGCGCGCGACGACCTGCGCGAGCGCCACCTCGCTGTAGCCCGCCTTCGCCGCCTTCGCCGCATCGATGTCGACGGCGAGGTACGGCTGCGTCGCGGACAGGTTGCTCGACGCCTGGCTGACCTGGGGCAGACGCTGCACGGCCGTCAGCACCCGCTGCGCGGCGGTGTCGAGCGCACCGGTCGTGCCCGCGGTGATGTCGACCTCGATGTCGCTGCTCGTGCCGAACCCCTGCGACGCACTGACCTGGAAGTCTCCGGAATCCGGCAGCGTCCTGAGCTTCGCGCGGATCCGCCGCTGCAGCGTGCCCTGGTCCGACTGCGCCGCGGTGGTGATCGAGTACGTCACCCTCGTGCCGGATCCGGCGGAGAAGGCGTCGCGGAAGGTGCTGCCGCTCGTGCCGATCGACGCGGCCACGGTCCGCACGCCGTCGACCGACCGCAGCGCCCGGTCGGTCGACCGGGCCCGCAGGGTCTGCGTGTCGAGACTGGTGCCGTCGGGCAGGGTCTCGGTGACGCTGAGCGTGTTCTGGCCGGACGAGCCGAGGTAGTTCGTCTGCAGCAGCGGCACGAGGGCGCCGGTGCCGCCGAGGATCAGGAGCGCGGCGAAGGTCGTGAGCCACGGATGCCGGAGCGTGCCGCCGAGCACCGGGCGGTAGACGCGCTGGAGCAGCGGGACGCGGAGCGCGGTCGACCGCCCCTTGCGTGCGCGCCGGGGACGCAGGAACCAGTAGGCGAGCACCGGCACGATCGTCAGGGCCACGAACAGCGAGGCGAGCAGCGCGATCGTGACCGTGAGCGCGAAGGGCCGGAACAGCTCGCCCGCGACGCCGCTCACGAAGGCGATCGGCACGAAGACCGCGAGCGTCGTGATCGTGGACGCGGTGACCGCCGAGGCGACCTCCTTGACGGCGCCGAGGATCGCTGCGCGCCGCTCCGCCGGCGGGATCCGGCCGTTCGCTCCCGGGAAGTCCTCCCGGAAGTGGCGGGCGATGTTCTCGGTCACGACGATGGAGTCGTCCACCACGCGGCCGATGGCGATCGTGATCGCACCGAGCGTGAGGATGTTCAGCGAGTACTGCACCGCCTGCATCCCGATCAGCGTGATCAGCACCGAGGTCGGGATCGAGATCGCCGTGATGATCGTCGCCCGCACCGAGAGCAGGAACACGAGGATCACGAGCACGGCGAAGCCGAGGCCGAGCAGTCCCTCCGTGAAGAGGGAGCTGATCGACTGCTCGATGTAGGGCGCCTGGTCGAACACGATCGTGAACGCCCCGCCGGCGCCCAGGGCGCCGCGCACCTTCGGCAGCTCGGCCCGCACGGCCCGCGACACGTCCACCGTGTTCGCCGCGGGCAGCTTCGTCACCGAGACCGTGAGCGCCGGGCGCCCGTTCACGAGCGAGACCGTGGTCACCGGGTCGTGGTTCTGCACGACGGTGGCGACGTCCCCGATCGTCGGGATGTGGGTCGAGGTGCTGAACGGCCCGTTGTACTGCGCGGCCGTGACGCCGGTGAGCGGCAGGGCCCGGATGTCCGCCGTCGAGCCGAGTTCGGTCCCCACCTGGATCGACCTCGTCCGGCCGTTCTGGTCGACGCTGCCGGCCGGCACGAGCACGCCGCTCGCCCTCAGGGTGTTCTCGATCACGTCGGGCGTGAGGTGGTGCTTCGAGAGCGCGTCCATCGGCGTCACGGTGATGCGGTCGCCCGGTGCGCCGCTGAGGGTCGCCGCCCGCACGCCGGCCACCTTCTCGAGCTCGGGCACCACGGAGGCGGTGGCGGCGGTGGCGAGCGCGTCCGTCGACTGCTGCCCGCTCACGGCGATCGCGAGCACCGGCAGGTCGGCGAGGCTGCCCGCGATGACCTGCGGATCGACGCCGTCCGGCAGCGTGGAGCGGATGCGGTTGATCGCCGACCCGATCTTCTGCTCGGCGTCGTCGAGGTTCGTGCCGTAGACGAAGCTCGCGGTCACGGTGGAGGAGCCCGTGGACGAGGTCGAGGACGTGGTGTCGAGTCCCTCGATGCCGCGCACGGCCTGCTCGAGAGGCCGGCTGACCCGCTCGCTCACGACCGCGGGCGAGGCGCCCGTGTAGGTGGACACGATGGCCAGCTGCGGCAGCTGCACCGACGGGATGAGCTCCTGCTTCAGGGCGCCGGCGGCGAGGGCACCGAAGAACGCGGCGACGATCGTGACGAGTGCGATCAGCGCGCGGTTGCGCAGGCTGAAGGCCGCGAACAGATGCACCTACGGATTATGGGCGCCGGGAGCGACGGAACCGCGCGATCCGAAGGTCCGACCATCGTCTTGACACGTTTTGCGCCGTGAGTACGCTCTCCCCCCGTGACTTCGGCGCCTGACGACGAGGGCCGCTCGGTCAAACGCCTGATCCTCGGCGAGAAGCTGCCGAGCGACAAGCTCGAGGACCAGCTGCTCCCCAAGCTGCTCGCGCTCCCCATCTTCGCGAGCGACTGCTTCTCCTCCGTTGCCTACGCGCCGCAGGAGATGATGCTGATCCTCACGCTCGGCGGCCTCTCGTTCCTCTCCTTCACGCCGTGGGTCGCCGCCGTCGTCGTGCTGCTGCTCGTCGTGGTGGTGCTCTCCTACCGGCGCCTCATCAAGGCCTATCCGTCGGGCGGCGGGGACTACGAGGTGGCGCAGAAGAACCTCGGGGAGAAGGCGGCGCTCGTCGTGGCGTCCGCGCTGCTCGTCGACTACATCCTCACCGTCTCGGTGTCCGTCGCGTCCGGAGTCGACAACATCATCTCCGCGGTGCCGCAGCTCGCCGGCGTGCGGGTCGAGATGGCCCTCGCGATCGTGGTGGTGCTCTGCGCGGTGAACCTGCGGGGCGTGCGCGAGTCGAGCAAGGCCTTCGCGCTGCCGACGTACGTCTTCATCGCGAGCGTGTTCCTGATGGTGGTCGTCGGCCTGCTCCGCACCGCGCTCGGTGCCGCGCCGGTCGCCGCGAGCGCCCAGTACTCGGTGCACGGCGATCAGGTGGCCCAGGCCGGCCTGGTGCTCCTGCTGCTGCGCGCCTTCTCGAGCGGATGCTCAGCCCTCACCGGTGTCGAGGCGATCGCCAACGGCGTGCCCGCGTTCCGTCGTCCGAAGATCAAGAACGCCCAGAAGACGCTCGTCGCGATGGGCTCCGTCGCGATCGTGCTGTTCGTCGGCCTCGTCGCGGTCGCGCTCATCTCGCACGTGCATTACGTGGAGAACCCGTGCGACCTCATCGGCTGGAAGCAGTGCGCGTCGGCGCCGCAGCCGAGCCTCATGGCGCAGGTCGCGGCGGCTGTGTTCGGCGGGACGTCGATCCCGTTCTACATCGTGCAGGCGGCGACGGCGCTCGTGCTGCTGCTCGCCGCCAACACCGCGTTCAACGGGTTCCCGCTGCTCGGCAGCGTGCTCGCGCGCGACTCGTACGCGCCGAAGGCGCTGCTCACCCGCGGTGACCGCCTCATCTACAGCAACGGCGTGATCCTGCTGTCGCTCGTCGCCGGCGTGCTGCTGCTCATCTACCGGGCGAGCGTCACCAACCTCATCCAGCTGTACATCATCGGCGTCTTCGTCTCGTTCACCCTCGGCCAGACCGGCATGGTGCGCCACTGGATCCGGCTGCTGAAGTCGAACGCCCCGAACCGGCCCGAGATCGTGCAGAGCCTCGTCACGAACGTGATCGGCGGATCCCTGACGGCCCTCGTGCTCGTCATCGTCACGATCACGAAGTTCACCCACGGGGCCTGGCTCGTGTTCGTGATCATGCCGATCCTCTGGTTCCTCATGCTCGGCGTGAACCGGTACTACCGTGACGTCGAGAAGGAGATCGAGGTCGACCCGCACACCACGTTCGGTGCCAAGGGCGACCACGCGATCGTGCTCGTCGGCCGGATGGCGAAGCCGGTGCTGAAGGCGATCGACTACGCGATCGCCGCTCGGCACGAGTCGCTCGAGGCCGTGCACATCTCCATCGACGACGCGGCGACGAAGCGGCTCGAGGAGGAGTGGGCGCAGATGAACATCGCCGTGCCGCTCATCGTCGTGCCGTCGCCCTACCGGGACATCGCCGTGCCGCTGATCAAGTACATCAAGGGTCACCGGGCGGCGAACGGGTCCGAGGTGGTGACCGTGTACCAGCCCATCTACGTGGTGGGGCACTGGTGGGAGCAGCTGCTGCACAACCACAAGGCGCGGCGGATCCGGCAGCGGCTCATGCTCGTGCACGGCGTCACGATCGCGCTCGTGCCGTGGCTGCTCGACTCCTCGCAGCTCGTCTACGGCCGCCGCTCCCGCCCGATCCCCGGCCAGGACCGCCGGGGTGAGCCGCGCCGTCCGATGGCGCCGGTGCAGCGCCGCCCGATGGGGCCGCACGGCCTGCAGCACCACGGGCGGCCGGGCGTGCACGGGGGCGCCGACGCGTTGAACGACCTCCGGTCCGAGCCGGCACCGCAGGCGCCGACGGAGACGCCGAGCGAGACCCCGGTCGGCCCGCGGGCCTGACGCTCCCGGCGTCCTCACCGATCCGGCGGGGCAGGATCGCGCCATGGCATCCGACGCCCCGGGGGGCACCTTCCGGCTCGCCGACGACCTCGTCCTCTCGCGCATCGGCTACGGCGCCATGCAGCTCGCCGGCCCAGGCGTGATGGGTCCGCCACGCGACCGCGACGCCGCCGTGGCGGTGCTGCGGGCGGCCGTCGCGGCCGGCGTGACGCACATCGACACGAGCGACTACTACGGCCCGGTCACCACGAACGAGGTGATCCGGGAGGCGCTGCACCCCTATCCGGAGAGCCTGCACCTCGTGACGAAGGTGGGAGCGACGCGCTCGCCGGACGGCGGATGGCCGTCTGCGCTCGGCCGGGCCGAGCTCGTCGCTGCGGTGCACGGCAACCTCGAGCACCTCGGGCTCGAGGCCCTCGACGTGGTGAACCTCCGGGTCGGCGGGGCGATGGGCCCCCGTCGCGGCTCGGTCGCGGAACCGTTCACGGTGCTGCTCGAGCTGCAGCAGGAGGGCCTGATCCGGCACGTGGGGGTGAGCAACGTGACCGCCGACCAGCTCGCGGAGGCGCAGTCCCTCGGCGAGCTCGTCTGCGTGCAGAACCAGTACAACCTCGCGCACCGCGGCGACGACCCGCTCGTCGACTCGTGCGCCAGCCAGGGCATCGCCTACGTGCCCTTCTTCCCGCTCGGCGGCTTCTCGCCCCTGCAGTCAGCGGTGCTCGACGACGTGGCGGCCGCGCTCGGTGCGAGCCCGATGCAGGTCGCCCTCGCCTGGCTGCTGCAGCGGTCGCCGAACATCCTGCTCATCCCGGGCACGTCCTCGGTGGCGCACCTGCGCAGCAACGTGGCCGCCGGAGCCCTGCGGCTGCCCGCGAGCGCCGTCGCGGAGCTCGACGCGATGGGGCGCCCCGCCGCCGCCTGACCCGTCCCACCCACCCGTCCGCCCGGCCCCGCCTCGCGAGCGCGGACTTGCCACTTTCTGCCTCTGATCCGTTTCAGAAGGGCAGAAAGTGGCACGTGTGCGCTGCCCGGAGGGAGGGGTCAGGCGTCGGTGAAGAAGCGGGCCATGAGCTCGGCGACGTGGTCGATCGGCCCGGTCTTCGGCGCCGGCTCCTCCCGCGGGCGGGCCGAGACCACGTCCTCCGGCCGGATCGCGGCCACCGGCGAGGTCGTCTGGCCGAGCGCCGCGAACACCTGCCGTGCGAGGGTGCGGCCAGCCCGGTTCGCGCCGATCGTGCTCGCCGTCGGTCCGTAGCCGGCGAAGAAGATCCGCGGATCCCGCTCGGCGGCGCCCGTCGTCACCGTGACGCCCCCCGCCTTCTCGTGCAGCTTGAGCGGCGCGAGATGCCGGATGTCGGGCCGGAAGCCGGTCGCCCACACGATGGCGTCGATCCGCTCGGTGCGGCCGTCCGCCCACACGGCCGAGAACCGGTCGAGGTGGTCGAACACGGGCAGCGGCTCGAGCAGCCCCCGCTCGATCGCCGCGGCGATGCGGCGCGTCTTCGGCACGCCGGTGCCGCTCACGATGCTCGGCAGCGCCCTGCCGGCCCGCGCGGCCTCGTCCTGGTCGCGCACGGCGGTCACGGCGGCCTCGAGATCGAGGGTGCCATGGTCGAGGTAGTCGACCGGCCTGCGGGTCACCCAGAACGTCTTCGCCGCGACGCCCTCGAGCTCGAGCAGGAACCCGATCGCGGACGTGCCGCCGCCGACGACGAGCACCCGCCGACCCGCGAACTCCCCCGCGTCCCGGTAGGTGGACGTGTGCACCTGGCGCCCCGCGAACTCGCGGACGCCCTTGTAGTACGGCACGAACGGCGCACCCCAGGTGCCGGTCGCGTTCACGACGATGCGCGTGCCGATGTCCCCCGCATCCGTGCGCACGACGAGGTCCGCACCCTGGTCGAAGACGGCGGACACGAGGACCGGACGCCGCACGTCGAGGCCGAAGAACCGCTCGTAGTGCCCGTAGTACTCACCGACCACGTCACGGGCGGGGCGGGAGCGGTCGGCGGTCTCGAAGCTGACGCCGGCACGGCGCATGCCGGGCAGGTCGTGCACCCGGTGCGCCGATCCGAGTCGCAGCGCGCTCCACCGGTGCTGCCACGCGCCACCCGGTCCGGGTCCTCGATCGAGCACGAGCTGATCCACGCCGGACCGCACGCCGAGGCGCTGCAGGTAGTACGCCACCGACAGCCCGGCTTGTCCGGCACCGATGATGACGACGTCCGTCCGCCGAGGCAGGGCCATCGCGCCACCCCCTCCCCGTGTGCCGCATCCATCCTGCCGTACATGCCCGTGTTACGATGATCGCCAGTTTTCGCACCTTTCCCGCGTCGTCACCCACAGCGCGGTGACGACGGATAAGAGGGGGTCTCGCATGGGGCGCGGCCGTCAGAAGGCGAAGCACACGAAGGTCGCCAGGGAGCTGAAGTACTTCAGCCCCGATACGAACTACAACGCGCTCGCGGAAGAGCTGTCCGGACACACGTCCGATGAACACGCCGGCTGGTCCGAGGAGGACTTCGCCGGGGAGGACTCGCGGCGCTGAGCCGGCTCCCTCAGGCGGCGTAGCGGCCGCTGAGGCGCACGGCTCCGCCGTCCACGCCCTTGGCGCCGTGCGTCCAGCCGTCGCCGGCGGGCGCCTCGGCCGCGACGACCCCGGCGGTCCACGCGGGCACGCCGAGTCCCGCCAGCCTCGCCCTCACGGCCTCGGCCGACCCGGGAGCGACGACGGCGAGCATCCCGATGCCGAGGTTCCAGGTGCCCTCCACGTCGGCGATCGCCAGGCCGCCGAGATCGGCCAGCACCCGGAAGACCGGTGCGGGGCTCCAGGTGGCGCGCTCGACCTGCACCGCGGTGCCTGCGGGCAGCACGCGCGCGAGGTTGGCCGCGATGCCGCCGCCGGTCACGTGGCTCAGCGCGTGCACCGCGGACCCGTCCGCGGAACCGAGCACCTCCAGCAGCTCGGCCGTGTAGAGCCGGGTCGGCGTGAGCAGCGTCTCGCCCACCGGGCCGGCGAGGTCCGCCAGGACGTCCGTCGGCGCGAGTCCCGCATCCGCCAGGATGCGCCGCACCAGCGAGAAGCCGTTGGCGTGCAGCCCCGACGAGGCGAGGGCGAGCACGACGTCGCCGTCGCGCACCCGGTCGGGGCCGAGCAGCGCGTCCCGCTCGACGGCACCGACCGCGGCGCCCGCGAGGTCGTACTCGTCCGCCCCGAGGAGTCCGGGATGCTCGGCCGTCTCGCCGCCCAGCAGGGCCGTGCCGGTGCGACGGCAGGCGTCCGCGATGCCCGCGACGAGCTCCGCGATCCGCTCCGGAACGACCCGTCCGCAGGCGATGTAGTCGGTCATGAACAGCGGCTTCGCGCCGACCACCACGATGTCGTCGACCACCATGCCGACGAGGTCCTGTCCGACGGTGTCGTGCTTGTCGAGAGCGCGGGCGATCTCGACCTTGGTGCCGACCCCGTCGGTGGAGGTCGCGAGCACGGGGGCCCGCATCCCGGCGAGCGCCGACGCGTCGAAGAGGCCCGCGAACCCGCCGACCCCGCCCAGCACGGCGGAGGTGTGCGTCGCGGCGACGCTGCGCTTCATCAGCTCGACGGCTCGGTCGCCGGCGGCCGTGTCGACGCCCGCCGCTGCGTACGGGTCCGTCACGCGTGCCAGCCCTCCCCGGCAGGGAGGTCGGCGCCGTCGTGACACACTGATCCCCGCCATCAGCAGCGTACGGCAGGAGATCCACTCGGCATGTGCGGCATCGTCGGCGTCTCCGCCGCCGGTCCGGTCAACCAGCTCGTCTACGACGCCCTGCTGCTGCTGCAGCACCGCGGTCAGGACTCGACGGGCATCGTGACGGACGACGGCGGCTCCTTCCACATGGTGAAGGCGCGCGGCCAGGTGCGCGAGGCGTACCGCACGCGGGACATGCGCACCCTGCTCGGCAACGTGGGTCTCGGCCACGTGCGGTACGCGACCCGCGGATCCGCGGCGAGCGAGGGCGAGACGCAGCCGTTCTACGTCAACGCGCCCTACGGCATCGTGCTCGTGCACAACGGCAACCTCACGAACACTCGCGAGCTGACCGCCGATCTCTTCCACGTCGACCGGCGGCACCTCAACAGCGACTCCGATACGGAGCTGCTGCTCAACGTGCTGGCGAACGAGCTGCAGTCACAGCTGTCCGGCCTCGAGCTCGACCCCGACCAGGTGTTCACCGCCGTCCGCCGGGTGCACGAGCGGGTCGAGGGCTCGTATGCCGCGATCGCCATCATCGCCGGCCGCGGCCTCCTCGCCTTCCGCGACCCGTTCGGCATCCGCCCGCTCACCATCGGCCGCCGCACCGCCGACCACCTCGAGGGGGTGTCGCGCGACGAGTGGATGGTCGCCTCCGAGTCCCTCGTGCTCGAGAGCAACGGCTACGAGGTGCTGCGGGACCTCGCGCCGGGCGAGGCGGCCTTCATCACCGAGGACGGCCAGCTGCACCTCGAGCAGTGCGCCGAGTTCCCCCGGCTCGTGCCCTGCTCCTTCGAGTACGTCTACCTCGCCAGGCCGGACTCGACGATGTCGGGCATCTCGGTCTACGACGCGCGGCTGCGGCTCGGCGCCCGGCTCGCCGACACGGTGGCGCGCTACACGCCGCTCGGCGACATCGACGTCGTCATGCCGATCCCGGACTCCGCGCGCCCCTCCGCCATGCAGCTGGCGCAGAAGCTCGGCATCACCTACCGCGAGGGCTTCTACAAGAACCGCTACGTGGGCCGCACCTTCATCATGCCGGGGCAGGCGGTGCGCCGCCGCAGCGTGCGGCAGAAGCTGAACGCCCTCGGCACCGAGTTCAAGGGCAAGAACGTCCTCATCGTCGACGACTCGATCGTGCGCGGCACGACGAGCAAGGAGATCGTCGACATGGCCAGGGCCGCCGGCGCGAACAAGGTGACCTTCGCCTCCGCGGCACCGCCCGTGCGGCATCCGCACGTCTACGGCATCAACATGCCGACCAGGCAGGAGCTCGTCGCAGCGGGCAGGCGGATCCCGGAGGTCGCCCGCGAGATCGGGGCCGACCACCTGATCTACCAGGAGGTCGCCGACATGGAGCAGGCGATCATCGAGGGCTCCGACGTGGACGGCCTCGAGATGAGCTGCTTCACCGGCCAGTACGTGACGGGCACGGTGGACGCCGAGTACCTGAGCTGGGTCGAAGCCAACCAGCGCTCCTGAGGGAGACGTACACTCGTCCGCGCCTCCCGCACGCCCGTTCCGCGCCGGAGGTGAAAGGTCGACATGTCCCTCCTCTCCGAGTCCGCACCCGGATCCGTAGCGACGCCGCTGCCCGCACTCATCGGCGGCCGCTACCTGCCCACCGGCGTGCTCGGCCGTGGCGGGGCCGCGACCGTCTACCGCGCGGACGACCAGCTGCTCGGTCGATCCGTGGCCATCAAGCTGTTCAACGCCCACGACGCGTCCGACGCGGAGCTGCGCGCCCACCAGCAGGAGGCGCGACTGCTCGCCTCGCTGAACCATCCGAGCCTGATCACGCTGCTCGACGTCGCCGTCGAGCGCAGCGGTGCGATGCCGCAGGTGTTCCTGGTGCTCGAGCTCGTGCGGGGCACCGACCTGAAGCACCGGCTCGCCGACGGTCCGCTGCCGCTCCGGCACGTCGCGCACATCGGCTACGACATGGCGGAGGGCCTCGACTACATCCACGGCCGGGGCATCGTGCATCGCGACGTGAAGCCGGCCAACGTGCTGCTGTCCACGGAGGACGAGGCGCGGCGGCCCCGCGCCAAGCTCGCGGACTTCGGCATCGCAGGCCTGGTCGCCGCGCTCGCCGAGGAGGAGTTCACCACCGGCACCGCCGCGTACCTCAGCCCCGAGCAGGCGGGCGGCGGCACGGCCGGCCCGTCCGGCGACGTGTACTCGCTCGGCCTCGTGCTGCTGCAGGCGATCACCGGGCGCGTGGAGTTCCCCGGCGGCGTCGTGGACTCGGCGCTCGCGAGGCTCGAGCGCGATCCGGTGATCCCCGACTCGCTGCCGACCCCGTGGCGGAAGCTGCTCGGGGCCATGACCGAGCGCGCCCAGGGCTCGCGGCCGACGCCCGCGGAGCTCTCGGTCGCGTTCCGCCGGCTGGTCATCGACGCGGAGGCGCGCACGCAGGGCGTCCCCACGCTGAACGAGGAGGCGCGCCTCGCGTCGCTGCAGCGCTACGACCTGCTCGACACCCCGCCCGAGGGCGCGTTCGACCGGATCACGGCGCTCGCCTCCCGCGTGCTCGGCATGCCCGTCTCGACGGTGAGCATCGTCGACCGCGACCGGATCTGGTTCAAGTCGCACCACGGCATCGACGCGGACCAGGTCGCCCGCGACCCCGGCCTGTGCACGCGCGTCGTCGAGACGGGCCGCACCATCGTCATCCCCGACGCCCGCGAGGATGCGGTCGCCTGCCACAACCCGCTGATCGCCGGGGACTCCTCGTTCCGGTCCTACCTCGGCGTGCCGCTGATGAGCTCCGACGGGTACGCGCTCGGGGCGCTCAGCGTGCTCGGCTACGAGCCGCGCCGGTTCACGACCGCCGAGATCGAGATCCTCGAGAGCCTGGGGGCGATGGTCACGCACGAGATGGACATCCGCCGGGCGACTCGGCGCGTGAGCCTGCAACAGGACTAGCGATCCCGCCACCCCCCGATTTGGGGATGCGGAATCGGGGGACAGAACGATCTGTCTGTCCTCCTGCTTTGCTACGGTGGTCTCGAGGCGGTCACCCAACCGCTGTCACTACCCGCAATGACCGGCAGGTCCGTTCCGCCGACCCCCCCTGGGCGTCGGGCCGTCCACGACCACCTTCCCCGCATGGCCGTGGACCGGTCTCACGGATGAACGCCGCCGGGCAGTCCTCCCCCGACTGCCCGGCGGCACCGTCGTCTCGGGGCTCATGCGGGTGGGCGCCACCGGCGTGAGCACGCTCCCCGTCGGCCGCTCGTCGGTCAGTCGTCGGCGGGCGGGACGCCCTCGTCCACGCGCTCGGCCTCCAGCAGGCGCGAGCGGCGGGTCGCGATCGCGTCGAGCACGATCGCGACGAGACCCCCGAGCGCCGCTCCGACGGGAGCGCACAGCAGCACGAGGAACCCGAGCACCTGAGTCGTCGGGTACCGGCCGTCCTCCGGCGTCAGCAGCGCGACGAGCACGGCGACGACCACGCCGAGCAGCACACCCAGGGCGAGGAAGACCCCCACCTTCGGCGAGCGCCGGACGCGGACCGACCGGCGGTCGGGGTCGCTCACCGCCGGCGCCAGACGGGCAGGTAGGGGCCGAGATCGGCCCGCACACCGGAGGCGCGCACGGCGCCGTCGGCGCGGGCGTCGGCCCACGCGCGCGCGCCGGTCGCGAGATCGAGCCACACCTCGGGCGCCATCTCGACGACGTTCGGCGGCGTCCCGCGCGTGTGCCGCGGTCCCGGCACGCACTGCACGGCGCCGTGCGGCGGCACGCGCACCTCGACGCTGTTGCCCTCGGACCGATCGGCGAGGCACTGCAGCAGGTAGCGCACTGCGGTCGCGGTCGCCGCCCGGTCCGCCTCGCCGGCGATCGCCGCGCGCACCGCGGCCTCCCCCTCGACGTCGTCGATGCGTGCTCGTGCCACGGTCGTCGAGGGTAGCCGCCCCGGACGGACGGGCACGCCCCCTCGGTAGGGTGCTCGGGTGCGCATCCTGATCCTCGGCTCGGGCGCCCGGGAGCACGCGATCGCCCTCGCACTCGCCCGCGAGGCCGCGGGCCACGAGCTGCTCGTCGCCCCCGGGAACGCCGGCATCGCCGCGGTCGCCCGAACCGTGCCCGTCGACCCGTCGGACGGGGCCGCCGTCTCGTCCCTCGCGCTCGAGGAGGCCGTCGACCTCGTCGTCGTCGGGCCGGAGGCGCCGCTGATCGCGGGGGTCGCGGACGCGGTGCGCGAGCGCGGCATCCCGGTCTTCGGGCCCGACCGCGCCGCCGCCCGTCTGGAGGGCAGCAAGGCGTTCGCGAAACGGATCATGGCCGAGGCCGGCGTGCCGACCGGCAGGGCGACGGATGTGCTCACCGCAGCGGACCTCGACGGGGCGCTCGACGCGGGCGGGGCCCCCTACGTCGTGAAGGCGGACGGCCTGGCGGCCGGCAAGGGCGTGCTCGTCACGGCGGACCGCGACGCCGCGCGCGCGCACGCGCTCGCCTGGTTGGAGCGGGGACCGGTGCTCGTCGAGCAGTTCCTCGCCGGACGCGAGGCGTCCCTCTTCTTCGTGAGCGACGGCGACCGGGCCGTGCCCCTCTCCCCCGCGCAGGACTACAAGCGGATCGGGGACGGCGACACCGGCGGCAACACGGGCGGTATGGGGGCCTTCTCGCCGCTGCCGTGGCTCGACGCCGCGTTCGGTGGCGAGGCGGCCTTCGTCGACCACGTGCGCGCCACGATCGCCGAACCCGTGCTCCGGCGCCTCGCCGCCCAGGGCTCGCCCTTCGTCGGACTCCTGTACTGCGGGCTCGTCGTCGAGGACCGGGATGTGCGCGTCATCGAGTTCAACGTCCGCTTCGGCGACCCCGAGACGCAGGTCGTGCTCCCCCGACTCGCCACGCCGCTCTCCGAGCTGCTCGCCGCGGCGGCGTCCGGCACGCTCGACGCCGTCGAGCCGCTCCGGTTCAGCGACGAGGCCGCCGTCGGCGTCGTGCTGGCGAGCGAGGGCTACCCCGGCGAGCCGGCGGTCGGCCGCCTGATCACCGGGATCGACGAAGCGGATGCGCTCGACGGCGTCCACGTCGTGCATGCCGCGACCGACCGGGCCGGCGACGGCCTCCGCTCCTCCGGCGGCCGGGTGCTCACGGTCGTCGGCGTCGGCGGCTCCGTCCCCGAGGCGCGAGCCCGCGCATACGCGGGCGTGGAGCGGATCCATCTGCCCGGCGCCCGGTGGCGCACCGACATCGCGGAGCGCGAATGACCGACCTGCCCGGATTCCGCCACCTCGGGAGCGGCAAGGTTCGCGACCTCTACGCGCCGGACGGGGACGAGGACCTGCTGCTGCTCGTCGCCAGCGATCGCGTCAGCGCCTTCGACGTGGTGCTCGAGCCCGCCGTCCCGGGCAAGGGCGCGATGCTCACCGCGCTCACCCGATGGTGGTTCGACCGCCTGCCCGGCGTGCCGAACCACCTCGCCCCCGACGGCCCGACGGTCCCGGAGGGCGTACGCGAGCGATCCATGCTCGTGCGACGGCTGTCCATGCACCCGGTGGAATGCGTCGTTCGCGGCGTCGTGACGGGCAGCGGCTTCACGGAGTACCGCGAGACCGGCGCGATCAGCGGCGTACGGCTCCCCGCCGGCCTGACGAACGGGGACGCGCTGCCGGAGCCGATCTTCACGCCGGCGTTCAAGGCCGAGCAGGGCGAGCACGACGAGAACATCCCGTTCGACCGCGTGGTCGAGCTGGTAGGAGGGGAGGTCGCCGAGCTGCTCCGCGACCGATCGCTGGCCGTCTACCGGGAGGGCGCCGCGGTCGCGGCCCGGGCCGGCCTCCTGCTCGCCGACACGAAGTTCGAGTTCGGCGCCGAGCAGGACGGCGACCCGGCGGTGCTCGCCGACGAGGTGCTCACCTCGGACTCGAGCCGCTACTGGGACGCCGCCGCCTACGACGAGGGCCGGAGGGGCGTGAGCTTCGACAAGCAGATCGTGCGCGACTGGTTGCGGACGGCCTGGGACGGCACCGGCACGCCCCCCGTGCTGCCGGACGAGGTCGTGCAGCGCACGGCCGGCCGCTACCGCGAGCTGGTCGACCGCCTGACGGGCCGTGCCGACCGAGGGATGACGAGCGTTCGTTGACGTGTCATACTTCCGGCATGTCCGACCTGCTCCACGCCGCCACCGCGATGGGTGCGGTGGCCCTCGACGTCGGCGATCTCGACGGGATGACGCGCTACTACGTGGACGGCGTGGGGCTCGACGTGCTCGCGCTCACGCAGGACACGGTCACCCTCGGCCGTGACGGCACCGCGTCCGTCGTGCTGCACGCCGCCCCCGGCCTGCGTCACGCACCGGCCGGCGGCGCGGGCCTCTTCCACACGGCCGTGCTCTTCGACTCCCCCGCGGCGCTCGCCCGCGCGGTCCTCTCCGTCGCGACCCACTACCCCGGGTCGTTCACGGGCTCCAGCGACCACCTCGTCTCCGAGGCGTTCTACTTCGACGACCCCGAGGGCAACGGCGTCGAGCTGTACCACGACCGGCCGCGATCCGAGTGGCGGTGGGACGGCGCCCGCATCGCGATGGCGACGCTGCCGCTCGACCCGAACCGGTTCCTCGCGGACCACCTCGTCGAGGACGGCGCGGCCGGGCTCGCCCAGGTCGGCCACGTGCACCTGAAGGTGGGCGACATCCCGACCGCCAGGGCGTTCTACGTCGACGTGCTCGGCTTCGCCGTCACGGCCGCCTTCGGCTCGCAGGCGCTCTTCGTCTCCGCCGGCGGCTACCACCACCACGTCGGCATGAACACCTGGACGAGCCGCGGCGCAGGGCCGCGGACGCCCGCCCTCGGTCTCGGCCAGGTCACCGTCCAGCTGCCGGACCACGACGCGCTCGGTGCGCTCGAGGACCGGCTGCGCGTCGCCGGCGCGGTCTCGAGGAACGACGGCCGCTCCCTCGCCTTCGAGGATCCCTGGCGGAACGCCGTGCGCGCCGAGGTCGCCGCGGCGGTCTCCTGACGCGTGCCGCGGGTACGCACGCACGAGGGACGCCCCGGCGCCGGGCGCCGAGCCGCGGCGCTTCGCTCGGTAGGCTCGATCCCGCCCGGAAACGGACGGAAGGAGCCCCCGTGCCCGTGATCGTCGTCGAGGTCATGCCGAAGGCGGAGCTGCTCGATCCCCAGGGCAAGGCCGTGGCGGGTGCGCTCGGCCGGCTCGGCAAGGACCGGTTCGCCGGCGTGCGCGTCGGCAAGCGGTTCGAGCTGACGGTCGAGGGACCGGTCGACGAGGCCGCACTCGCGGACGCGCGCGAGGTGGCCGAGACGCTGCTGGCCAACGGCGTGATCGAGGACGTCGTGCGGGTGGCGGAGGCGACCGCGTGACCAGGATCGGCGTCATCACGTTCCCGGGCTCCCTCGACGACGGCGACGCCAGGAGGGCGATCCGCCTCGCGGGCGCCGAGCCGGTGCGGCTCTGGCACGGCGACCACGACCTCGGCGGCGTGGACGCGGTCGTGCTGCCCGGCGGCTTCAGCTACGGCGACTACCTGCGGTGCGGTGCGATCGCCGCGCACTCGCCCATCATGCGCGAGGTCCGGGACGCCGCGACCCGCGGTGTGCCGGTTCTCGGCATCTGCAACGGCTTCCAGATGCTCACCGAGGCGCACCTGCTGCCCGGCGGCCTCGTCCGCAACGACCACGGCGCCTTCGTCTGCCGCGACCAGCGGCTCGCCGTGGAGTCGACGAGCACGGCCTGGACGCGGGGCTTCGATCAGGGTGAGCAGATCGTCGTTCCGCTGAAGAACGGGGAGGGCGGCTACGTCGCCGACGCCGACACCGTGGCCCGGCTCGAGGACGAGGGACGGGTGGTGTTCCGGTACGTGGACATCGACCCGAACGGATCCGTCAACCACATCGCCGGCGTCGCGAACGAGGCCGGCAACGTCGTGGGCCTCATGCCGCACCCCGAGCACGCGGTCGAACCGGGCTTCGGGCCGGACACCGGTGCCGCCATGCGGTCGGGGGTCGACGGCCTGCGGATCTTCCGATCGGTGCTCGAGAGTGTTCTCGCGGGCTGAGACCCGACTCCGCGGGGCTCCTCCGCGCGCCCCGCGGGCGACGGGCGGGCACCGCCCCCGCGCCTAGGCTGATCTGGCCGACCACGAGCGATCAGGGAGCCGGATTGACGCTGGAGCAGACCGCCGTCGACACCGTCGAGCGGGCCAGGGCGACGCCCGAGCGGGAGCAGCCGTCCGCCGCGCTCGGCCTCACCGACGACGAGTACGCGCGCATCCGCGAGATCCTCGGCCGCCGCCCCACCTCGGGTGAGCTCGCCATGTACTCCGTCATGTGGAGCGAGCACTGCTCCTACAAGTCGAGCAAGCAGTACCTCCGCCGCTTCGGGGAGCGCGTGACCGACCGGATGCGGGAGCACCTGATGGTCGGGATGGGCCAGAACGCGGGCGTCGTCGACGTCGGCCGGGGCTGGGCGGTGACGTTCAAGGTCGAGAGCCACAACCATCCGTCGTACATCGAGCCGTTCCAGGGTGCCGCGACGGGGGTGGGCGGCATCGTGCGCGACATCATCGCGATGGGGGCCCGGCCCGTCGCCGTCATGGACCAGCTCCGCTTCGGCGACCTCGCCGAGGCCGACACCCTGCGCGTCGTGCACGGCGTCGTCTCGGGCATCAGCTTCTACGGCAACTGCCTCGGCCTGCCCAACATCGGCGGCGAGACCGTCTTCGATGCGGTCTACCAGGGCAACCCGCTCGTGAACGCCCTCTGCGTCGGGGTGCTGCGGCACGAGGACCTGCGGCTGGCGAACGCCACCGGCACCGGCAACCTGATCGTGCTGTTCGGCGCCCGCACGGGCGGCGACGGGATCGGCGGCGCCTCGATCCTCGCGTCCGACACCTTCACGGCGAGCGGTCCGACGAAGCGACCGGCGGTGCAGGTGGGCGACCCGTTCGCCGAGAAGGTGCTCATCGAGTGCTGCCTCGAGCTCTACGCGGGCGGCCTCGTCGAGGCCATCCAGGACCTCGGCGCCGCCGGCATCAGCTGCGCGACGAGCGAGCTCGCCGCGAACGGCGACGGCGGCATGCGCATCGACCTCGACGCCGTGCTGCTGCGGGATCCCACGCTCACGGCGGAGGAGATCCTCATGTCCGAGAGCCAGGAACGGATGATGGCGGTCGTCGCGCCGGACAAGCTCGAGGGCTTCCTCGCCGTCACGGGTCGCTGGGACGTCGAGACGAGCGTGCTCGGTGAGGTGACCGACACCGGCCGGCTCGAGATCACGTGGCGCGGCGAGACGATCGTCGACGTGGACCCCGCAACCGTCGCCGTCGACGGTCCCGTGTACGACCGGCCCGTCGCCCGGCCGGCGGGGCTCGACGCCCTGCAGGCCGACTCCGCGGCTCGGCTCCCCCGGCCCGTCGAGGCCCCCGCGATCGCGGAGCAGCTCCGGGCGCTGCTCGGCAGTCCGAATCTCGCCGACGTGCGGTGGATCACCGATCAGTACGACCGGTACGTGCTCGGCAACACCGCGCTCGCGTTCCCCGACGACGCCGGCATGATCCGCGTCGACGAGGAGAGCGGCCTCGGCGTCGCGATCTCCACGGACGCGAACGGGCGCTACTCCGAGCTCGACCCCCGCGCCGGCGCCCAGCTCGCGCTGGCCGAGGCGTACCGCAACGTCGCCGTGACCGGCGCCCGCCCGCTCGCCGTCACCGACTGCCTGAACTTCGGCGCTCCGACGAATCCCGAGGTGATGTGGCAGTTCGCCGAGACGGTCGACGGCCTGTCGGAGGCCTGCCTCGCCCTCGAGGTGCCGGTGACGGGCGGGAACGTGTCGCTCTACAACCAGACCGGCGACCGGGCGATCCATCCGACGCCGGTCGTCGGGGTGCTCGGCGTGATCGACGACGTCGCGAAGCGGGTGCCGAGCGGCTGGCAGGACGACGGCCTCAACCTCTACCTGCTCGGGGAGACCGCGCTCGAGCTCGACGGGTCGGCCTGGGCGCAGGTCGTCCACGGCCACCTCGGCGGCCGCCCGCCCGCCGTCCGGCTCGAGGCCGAGCGCTCCCTCGCCGGCCTGCTCGCCGCGGGTGCGTCCGAGGGGCTGCTCGCCGCCGCTCACGATCTCTCCGAGGGCGGCCTCGCGGCGACGCTCGCGGAGGGCGTGCTGCGGTTCGGCGTCGGCGCGCGGGTGTGGCTCGACGAGGTGCTCGGCCGGGACGGCGTCGACGCCGCCACCGCCCTGTTCAGCGAGTCGACCGCCCGCGTGCTCGTGGCCGTGCCGCGCGAGGAGGACGTGCGCTTCGTCGGCCTCTGCGCCGGCCGCCGCGTGCCGGCGATCCGTCTGGGGGTGACCGACGCCGAGAGCGGCGCGCTCGAGGTGCAGGGCCTGTTCACCGAGCGGATCGAGGACCTGCGGCGCATCCGGTCGGGCGTGCTCCCCGCCGCCCTGGGGCCTGGGCCCACGTTCGCCGGTTCCTGAGCGGCGCGGAGCGACGGTCAGGCGGTGCGAGCGGGGTTCGTCGGCGGCCGACCTCAGGTCAGGTCGTCGAAGTCCCCGCGGGCCCACCCGATGTAGCGGTCGGCCGAGCGCTGCACCACCGCCCTGGCGCCGCCGGGTACCACCGACCCGAAGTTGTCGATCAGCCGGTCGAACGCGAGCGCCCCGACCGCGTCCGCCATCCGCCGCACGACCGCCGTGGAGAGCGGCAGGTGGTTGGGGTAGCTGCGCTGGAAGGTGACGAAGCGGTCCGGCGTGACGAGCATCGTGTCGCCCGACAGCAGGACGCCGCGGCCGTCGTGCCCCGCCATCCGCACGACCGCGCTGCCGGGGAAGTGCCCGCCGATGCGGTGCAGGACGAGTCCGGGCAGCACCTCCTCCTGGCCGTCCCAGAACCGCACCGCGTCGCCGGTGCGCTGCAGCCACTCGCGGTCCGCCGCCGCGACGTGCACAGGGGCGTCGCCGAACCGGCGCGACCACTCGAGCTGCACGCCGAACATGTGCGGATGGCTCGAGGCGATGGCCGCGACCCCGCCGGCACGCTCGACCTCCGCGGCGAGCACGTCGTCGAGAAAGCCGGTGGGCTCCCAGAGCAGGTTGCCCGCCGGCGTCGCCACGAGCAGAGCGTGCTGGCCGATCCCGACGCCGGGGTCGGTCGTGATCGCGACGATTCCCGGCTCCAGCACGGTGAGCGCACCGCGACGATCGACGGCGAGCTCGTCGAGCGTCGTCCAGCGCTGGCCCGTGGCCGGCACGTACTGGCGCTCGTCCGCGCAGATCGGGCACACGTCCGGCAGCGGGCCCTCGGACGGCTGCTCGACGGCGCACGTCGCGCAGAGACGGACCGTCACGGCCCCGGCCTCCGCCGGCGGATCCGCACCCCGCCCGCGGTCGTCGCGTAGTACACCGCCGCGAGCAGGAAGAGGCCGACCGCGAGCAGCGGCAGGGAGCCCGCGATCACGATGCCGCAGCTGTAGGCGACGAGGCCGAGGACGCTGCGCTTCAGCTCGTGCTTCGCGGAGGTGGTGTCCCACCCGGGCTCGAGCAGCTCCGGATGCTTCGCGAGGTGGTGCCAGATCCCCACCCACGGGGCGGTCGCGGCCGCGAAGACCAGCGCGTAGGTCGCCGCAGCGATCCGGACGTCCGGGCTGAGGAAGCCGTTGTGCTCGAGGTACTCCGCGAGCAGCGCGTTCGGGAACGGCGTGAAGGACACGAGCAGCAGCAGGATCAGGTTCCACCACTGGATCGTGCGATCGACCCGGCGGATGCGCTGGAAGACCCCGTGGTGGTTCAGCCAGATGACGCCGACGGTGAGGAACGTCGCGAGGTAGGAGAGGTAGGACGGCCAGTTGCCGAGGAGCGCGGGGAGCAGGCCGCCCGGCCCGAGGTCGCTCCGCTGCGGCACGTGCACCTCGAGCACGAGCAGGGTGATCGCGATGGCGAAGACGCCGTCGCTGAACGCCTCGGTGCGCGCGGTCGGCGACAGGCGGAGGTCCGGCTCGGCCTCCTCGTCGACGGGGAGCGCCGCGCCGTCCGGTCGGGCTGCCGATTCGGTGCTGATGGGCAGGATCGTAGGCCCGGCAGCCGTCCCACCGCAGCGGCCCGCGTCGCGCCGTTCCGGAGGAACCGGAGGACACGCCGCCCCTGCACCGCGGGAGGCGGCGTGTCCCGCAGGAACTCCGGAACGGCGTCAGACGCGTCAGAGGCGGTCGCGCTCCGCTGCGGTCGCGGGGACGAGCGGGATCGCGGCCGCAGGGGTGAGGGCGACGACGAGGAACGCGAGCGGATAGCCCAGCCAGCCGATGAGGGCGCCGACGAGCGGCCCGACCCCGGCGGCGGCGAGGAACTGGCCGGTGTTCTGCACGCCGAGCGCCCGTCCCGCCCAGTGGGATCCCGCACCTTCGGCGACGGCGGTGAAGGCGAGGCCGTTGTCCGCCACGGACACCGTCGCCGCGATCACGTAGACGACCGCGGCGGCGGCCGGCAGCAGGCCCGCGGCGATCGCGAGCAGCACCATCACCGCGAGCGCCGCGACCGCGACGATCCGCAGCGGCCCGATCCGGCTGGCGGCCCGATCGCTGAGCGCCCCGACGAGCAGCCGGCCGATCGCCCCGGCCAGCTGCGCCGCACCGACGAGCAGCCCCGCCGGCAGGACCTGCCAGCCGAGTCCGGCGACGAGCCAGACGAGCCCGAACGTCGACAGGGTGAACTGCGGGACCACGAGCAGTGCCGAGACCGCGTGGATCCGCCAGAGGTAGCCGTCGCCGCGGTAGGGGTTGCGCCCGGTCACCGCCGTGCGCACGCCCCGCGGCGGATCGATGATCACGAACAGGCAGAGCACCGCGGCTGCCGCGCACAGCGCGGTCGGCGGCAGCACGGCGGTGCCGAGACCGGCTGCGGCCCCGAGCTGCGGCACGGTGAGCGCGGCGATCGTGACGCCGAGCGGCTGGCACATCTGCCGGATGCCCATGGCGAGGCCGCGGCGCTCCTTCGGGAACCAGCCGACGACGACCCTGCCGCTGGCCGCGTTCGCGCAGGCGGACGCGGCCCCCGCGGCGAGCAGGAGGAGGCCGAAGACGGCCGGCCCGGCGGGCAGGGCGGCGAGGCCGCCGAGCACGGTCGTGGCCGCGAGGCCCGAGACCAGCACCACCCGCTCGCCGAACCGGTCGGCCGCCCAGCCCCATGCGACGAGCGTGAGCACGAGTCCGAGGTTCGGCGCACCCGCGATCAGGCCGGCGACCGGGAGTGGCAGGTGCTGCCGCTGATGCAGGACGGGGAGCAGCAGCGCGGGCGCTGCGACGAGCGCGGTCGTCGCGGTCTGCGCGAGAACACCGACGGCGAGGATCGTCCAGGCCCGGGCCGCGGAGACGGTCCGGGCCCGGACGACGGGAGCCGTCACGCCTGCTGCACCGCCTGCGGCTGGGCATCGGGCGACTCGGGCGTGCGGGTCTGCTCGCCCGGCCGCTGCCAGGCCGCCATCGTCGGCCGCACGAACACCGCGGCGGCGACGGCGCCGACCAGCACGACGATCGCCGGCAGGATCAGCGCCTCCGACATGGCGGCGGTGAAGCCGTCGTGCAGGAACGCGGGCAGCGGGCCGCCGAGGGTGAAGTCGGACGACGACGCCCCCTGGCCCGGCCCGTGCGGGAGGTCGGCGACGAGCCGCGACTGGATGAGCACCGCGACCGCCGCGCTGCCGATGACGCTGCCGATCTGCCGGGTCGTGTTGTAGATGCCGGAGCCGGCACCCGCCTCACGCGGCGGCAGCCCGCGGGTCGCCGTGGACGACACCGGCGACCAGGTGAGGGCGTTCGCGAAGCCGAGCACGACGGCGGGCAGCAGCAGCCAGCCCCACGCGATGTCCGGGGTGAGCATCCGCGAGTACAGGAACAGCGCCCCGCTGAACAGCACGAGACCCGGCACCGCGAGCAGCCGCGGGTGCACCCGGTCGACCAGCCGCCCGACGACGGGTGCGAGGCCGATGTTCAGCACCGCCATGGGAGCGAGCATCAGTGCCGACTGGGTCGGCGTCATCCCGCGCACGACCTGGAAGTAGAACACCAGGGGCAGCGACAGGCTCGTCACGGTGAAGCCGACGGCCGTGATCACGACGTTCGCGACGGAGAAGTTGCGGTCGCGGAAGAGGTGCAGCGGCACGAGCGGCTCCCGCTTCGTCAGCGCCTGCTGCAGGACGAACACGGCCAGCACGACGACGCCCGCCACGATGAGGCCCCAGACGCTGATCGGCCCGGTGATCACGCCCCAGTCGTAGGTCTGCCCCTCCTGCAGGCCGAAGACGAGCAGGAACAGGCCGACCGCGGAGAGCAGCACGCCCGGGATGTCGAAGCGGTGGTGATGCGTCGGCAGCGCCGGCACGAACCGCGCGGCGAGCACGAACGCGGCGATCCCGATCGGCACGTTGACGAAGAAGATCCACTCCCAGCCGAATCCGTCGACGAGCAGGCCGCCGAGGATCGGACCCACGAGGGTCGCGACGCCGGCGGTCGCGCCCCAGAGCCCGAGGGCCTGTCCGCGGCGCTCGGGCGGGAAGATGCGGGTGATGACGGCCATCGTCTGCGGCGACATGAGCGCGCCGCCGATGCCCTGCACGACCCGGGCGGCGATCAGCACGCCGATGGTGCCCGCGAAGCCGCACCAGGCGGAGGCGAGCGTGAAGATGACGAGGCCCGTCAGGTAGAGGTTCTTCGGGCCGAACCGGTCGCCGAGGCGACCGGTGATGAGCAGCGGCACGGCGAACGCCAGCAGGTAGGCGCTCGTCACCCAGATCACCGAGTCGATGTCGGTGTGCAGACCGCGGAGGATCGCGGGGTTCGCGACCGACACGATGGTCGTGTCGATCAGGATCATGAAGAAGCCGATGATGAGCGACCAGAGGGCCGGCCAGGGCTTCACTTCGTGGGTCATTGGACTCCGTGGGGTTCGGTGACCGGAGGATCCGGCCAGGAGAGGTCGCCCGATTCGATGCGGGCCACGAGCGTGGTGAGGTGGTCGATCTCCGCCGTGAGCAGTACGCGGGTGTACGGGAGGTCGAGCCAGAAGGCCTCTGGGAGCTCCTTGCCGCGAACGATCCCCTCCCCCGCCGCGATCTCGGCCTCCTGCCCGTGGAGGGCCACGAGGCGGCGGCGCAGCCGCGCGACCACCTCGTCGCGGGGGAGGTTGTGGGCCTCGCCGAGGGCGAGCGGGAATCGGGGGTACTCGGGAGCGGGGGCGGCGAGCGCCTGACGCACCCAGTCCCCCAGCGCATCCACGCCCTCGGCCGTGATCGCATAGGTGGTGCGCTCCGGCCGGTTGCCGGCGCGCTCCGTGCCGACGGGCCGCACGAAGCCGTCGGCGTGGAGCCGGTCGACCGCGTGGTAGAGCGATCCCGGCCGCACCTTGATGAGCCGGTCCTCGGACCGGGCGAGCAGCAGCTGCACCATCTCGTACGGATGCATGGGCCGTTCGAGCAGGAGTCCGAGCACGGCGACGGCGAGCGGGCCGATCATCGTCACTCCTCCCGGTCGATTATTCCATCCGGAATAGTACCTGCGGATCATCCAGCCGGCCACCGTCACGAGCACCCCAGCAGGAGGAATCCAGTCGCGCAGACCCGTCCTGCTGGAGGGTGCTCGGGCGCCCGCCCCGTCGAGCCGGCCGTTCAGGCGCGGGCGCGGTCCTCCGCGATGCGCTCGTGGTGATGGATGACCTCGGCCACGATGAAGGAGAGGAACGACTCGGCGAACGCCGGATCGAGGTGCGACTCCTCGGCGAGCGCCCGGAGGCGCGCGATCTGCTGGCGCTCCCGGTCCGGATCCGCCGCAGGCAGACCCGCCGCGGCCTTCAGGTGGCCCACCTGCTGGGTGCACTTGAAGCGCTCCGCGAGGAGGTGCACCAGCGCCGCGTCGATGTTGTCGATGCTCGCGCGGAGGGAGGCGAGCTCGGTCACGGCGTCGTCGGAGATCCCCGGATCGCTCATGCGTCGACCCTAGGACGTGCGCCCCGACCGCACCCGCCCGCCCGCTTCCCGAGGCGAACCGGCTCCGGGCTCACCGCCGGTGGCAGGATGACTGCGGATCCCGACAGGAAGGGCGGCCCTCCCGCGTGGACACAGCGGCTTCCGGCGCTCCGGTCTCCCCCGTGCTCGTCGGCCGTGCCCGCGAGCGCGCCGCCATCGCCGCGACCCTCGAGTCGGCCCGCAACGCCGAGACCGGTCTCGTGCTGCTGTCCGGGGAGGCGGGCGTCGGGAAGACCCGCCTCGTCGATGAAGCAGCGCGGCTGGCCGAGGGCGCCGGCATGCGGGTGCTCTCCGGGCACTGCGTGCAGCTCGGCGCGGAGGGCCTGCCGTTCGCACCGCTCGTCGAGGCCCTCCGTGATCTCACCAGATCGACCTCGCCAGAGCGGCTCGCGGATCTGCTCGGGCCGGCGCGGCGCCTCCTCCCCCGGCTCCTGCCCGGCCTGGACCAGCCCGCCGAAGCGCCTCCGGCCGAGGGGTCGCAGCTGCTGGAGCTGGTGCTCGGCCTCCTCGTGCGCCTCGCGGCCGACCAGCCGCTGCTCGTCGTCCTCGAGGACCTCCACTGGGCCGACCGCTCCACCCTGGATCTCGCGGCCTACCTGGTGCAGGCCCTCAGGGCCGCGCCGATCGCCCTCCTGTACACGTACCGCTCCGACGAGCTCCATCGCCGTCACCCGCTGCGGCCGCTCGTGCTCGGCTGGGACCGGATGCGGGCGGTCCGTCATCTGGAGCTCGACCGGTTCGACCTCGACGACGTGCGGACGCAGATCGCAGCGATCCTCGGGACCGAGCCGGAGCCGCGGGTGCTGGAGACGATCTTCGCGCGATCGGAAGGCAACGCCTTCCTGGTCGAGGAGCTGGTCGGGGTGGTCCAGGCGGGTGGCGACCCCGACGGGCTGCCGCCGAACCTGCGGGATCTGCTGCTCGCCCGCGTGGACGCGCTCGGCGACGAGGCGCAGCGGATGCTCCGGCACGCCGCGGTCGCTGGACCGGAGGTCGACGAGCCCCTGCTGCTCGCCGCCGCCGAGGCGTCGCCCGAGACGGGGCTCGCCGCCCTCCGGGAGGCCGTCGACGCCCACCTGCTCGTCGTCGCAGGCCCCGGGTACCGGTTCCGGCACGCCCTCGTCCGGGACGCCGTCTACGACGACCTGCTCCCCGGTGAGCGCGGCCGCATCCATGCGGCGTTCGGCGCCGCCATCGAGGCCCAGCCCGGCCTCGTTCAGGACAGCACGACCCGAGCCGCCGCCGCCGCCCACCACTGGTTCGCGGCGCTCGACCTGCCGCGGGCCCTCGTCGCCTCCGTCGAGGCCGCGCGCCTGTCCGTCGGCGGCCTGGCCCCTGCCGAGGGTCTCACCCACTACGAGCGGGCGCTGCAGCTGTGGCCCCGCGTCCCCGACGCCGCGGATCTCGCGGGCGCCGACCGTGCCGACGTGCTCCTCGCGGCGGCGGACGCCGCGCACCAGAGCGGAGCCGTCGACCGGGCGCTCGCCCTGCTCGCGCTCGTCCCCGAGGAGCTCGGCGACGGCACGCAGGAGCGGCGAGCAGCAGTGCTCCACCGCAGGGCGCGGGTGCTGCGTGATCTCGGCCGCATCCCCGACGCGATCGAGATCTGCACCGAGGCCCTCGCGCTGCTGCCGGCCGCGCCCGCGACCGAGCTCCAGGCGGCGATCCTCGGTGCGCTCGCGAACCTCCACATGCGGTCCTCCGCTCCGGAGCAGGCACGCGAGGTGGGGCGCCTGGCGGTCGAGGCGGCCCGGGCCGCCGGTGCCAGGGCGGAGGAGGCGGACGCGAGGTTGACGGTCGGTGTGGCGACCACCTGGCTCGGCGAGTTCGACGATGCGCTCGACGAGCTCCGGGCGGCGATCGGGCTCGCCCAGGAGGCCGGCGCGGTGTTCACGACCCTGCGCGGGGCGATCAACCTGTCCCACGTCCTCGAGATGCAGGGCCGCTCGGCGGAAGCCGCGGCGGTGGCCGACGAGGGGATGGCGGTCGCGGAACGGAGCGGCCTCGTGCGGACCCTCGGCGACTACCTCGCCGGCAACCTCGCCGAGTCCCTGCTGCACGTCGGTGAGTGGGCGAGAGCCGAGCAGGTGATCGAGAGAGCCCTCCGCACTCGCCCGGAGGGGATCTACGCCGCCACCCTCAGCGACGTCGGAGCCCAGCTCGCGGCGCTGTCGGGCCGTTGGGCGGATGCCGCGCGGAGGTTGCGGGACGCGACCGCGATGGTCGGCGACATCGACGACGAGCAGTTCGCCCAGCCCCTCGCCTGCACGGCGGCGATGCTGCTCGAGCACGACGGGGATCCCGCGGGCGCCGTCGAGCGGCTGCTGGCTGCAGCCATCGACGAGCCGTGGTCCTCGCCGTACGCGTGGCCGCTCCTGTGGCTCGCCGCCCGCATCGACGCCGATCGGGTGCTCGCAGGAGGGCCCGGTGAGGAACGGATCCCCCCGCTCGTCGCGCGGATCGGCGACGCCACGCCACCGCAACGGGCCTACCTCCATCTCGCCACGGCCGAGCAGGCGCGAGCGGAAGGCTCCGCCACCCGCGACACCTGGCACCGGGTGGCGACGTCCTGGGCGGAGCTCGGCTGGCCGTATCCCCACGCCTACTCGCTCTACCGTGCCGGCGAGGCGGCGCTGTCGGAGGGGCAGCCGGAGTCCGCCGCGGCGGACCTCGAGGAGGCGGCAGGGGAGGCGGCACGGATCGGCGCCGCCCCGCTCGCGGACTCGATCGCCGCGCTCGTCTCCACCGCAGGGCTTCCGCTGCCCGGGCGCGGCACCGCGGCATCGGCCGTCGAGCGGCGGCTCACGACCCGGGAGCTGGAGGTCCTGCGGCTGGTCGCCGCCGGGCGATCCAACCCGCAGATCGCCGCCGCGCTCTTCATCAGCCCGAAGACGGCGAGCGTCCACGTGTCGAACATCCTCGCAAAGCTCGAGGTCGGCACCCGCACGGAAGCGGCCGGGTTGGCGCAGCGCGTAGGGCTCCTGACCGCCGACTAAGGCGGCCGGGCGGCTGCTCAGGGACGACGGGCGGCTCCTCAGACGGTTCGCCCGGCTGAGGATGCGGCGATCGCCCGATGTGGGGCGCCCCTCCTCATCCCGAGGCTCGAGGGACACGAACCCCTCCTGCCGTAAGGAAGCCGCCATGCGATCCGCACTCCGATCCCCGTCGTTCCGCCGCCTCGCGGCCGCCCTCGCCGCCTCGCAGTGCGGCGACTGGCTCTACAACGTCGCCCTGCTCGTCTTCGTGTTCGACCGCACGCACTCGGTGCTCTGGGTGAGCGTGACCACGGTGATGCGTGTCCTCCCGATCGTCGTGCTCGGTCCGCTCGGCGGGGCCCTCGCCGACCGGTTCGACCGCCGCCGGCTGATGATCCTGTCCGACGTCCTCCGCGCTGCGCTCATGCTCCTGCTCACCGTCGTCGTGGTGAGCGGCGCACCGGTCGTTCTCGCCCCGGTGCTGGCCGGCCTCGCCACGGCGGCGTCCATCGCCTACCCCCCGGCGACCGCCGCGAGCACGCCGAAGCTGGTCCCCGCCGCAGACCTGCCCGGCGCGAACGCGGTCCGCTCCGTGATCGGCGCCGGGTCGGTCCTCGCCGGACCGGCGATCGGCGCCCTGCTCCTGACGCTCACCGACCCGGCGGCCCTCTTCGCGATCAACGCCGCGACGTTCGTCCTCTCTGCGCTGCTCATCGCGGCGATCCCTGCCGGCCCCGCGTTCGCCCCCGCCGGTGGCGCAGGCGAGGACCCGCTCCTGCGGCAGCTCGCCGAAGGACTGCGGGAGCTGCGCCGGCACCCCGTCGCCGCGCGCTTCGTCGGCGCCGACATCCTCTGCAGCGTCCTCTACGGCGCGGAGACCGTGCTGCTCGTCCTCGTGAGCCAGCAGGACGGCTGGGGGGACCACGGATACGGGCTCCTGCTCGCCGCGACCGGCGCCGGCGGCGTGATCGGCACGGCGCTGGTCAGCCGGCTCGGCCGGTTCTCCCGGGTCTCCCGCATCGTCGCGGTCGCCCTCCTCGCCGCCGGAGCCCCCCTCGCACTGATGGCCTCGGTCCCTGCGCTCGCCCTCGCCCTCGTCCTCTGCGCCGTGAACGGCGCGGGCGCGGTGATCGTGGAGGTCTTCACGGAGACCGCGCTGCAGCAGCAGCTCGACGACGCCGTCTTCGGTCGCGCCTACGGCTTCGCCTTCCCCGCCTCGATCGGCGGGATCGCCCTCGGCTCGCTGATCGCCGCCCCGCTGGCGGGACTGCTCGGCCTCGCCGGCGCCCTGCTCGTGCTGGCGGCCGGCGTCTGCATCTACGCCGTCGTGCTGATCACCGCGCGGCCGGCGTCGCGGATCGCCGTGGTGCCCGCGACCTGACCGAGCCGCCGCTGGAGGACGACGGGTCGTGCGCCTCGGCGCGCGGCCCGTCGATCAGTCCAGCAGGTCGCGGCGCACGACGACCGCGTCGCGCGAGGGGCCGACCCCGATCACCGAGACGGGCGCCCGCATCATGCCCTCGAGGGTGGTGACGTAGTCCTGCGCCGCCTGCGGCAGGTCCTCGAAGCGGCGCACTCCCGTGATGTCCTCGCTCCAGCCCGGCAGCTCCTCGTACACCGGGACCGCGTGGTGGAAGTCGGACTGCGAGACCGGCACCTCGGTGATCCGCCGGCCGTCGACCTCGTACGCCACGCACACCGGGATCGTGTCGAGGCCCGTGAGCACGTCGAGCTTCGTGAGCACGAAGTCGGTGACGCCGTTGATCCGCTGCGCGTACCGGGCGATCGGGGCGTCGAACCAGCCCGTGCGCCGCGGCCGGCCCGTCGTGGTCCCGAACTCGAAGCCTTTGGAGCGCAGGAACTCGCCGGACGCGTCGTGCAGCTCCGTCGGGAACGGGCCCGCCCCGACCCGGGTCGTGTAGGCCTTGCAGACGGCGATGATCCGGTCGAACCGGTTCGGCGCGACGCCGGACCCCGTCGCCGCACCACCGCTCGTCGCGTTCGAGGACGTGACGAACGGGTA
>NZ_JAODBE010000187.1 GCF_025463795.1 Amnibacterium sp. | reverse complement strand
CGTGCTGACCGCGTGCGCGGTGGGCGCTGCGGCGGTGACGGGAGCGGTCGGCGCGTCCGTGACGGTCTTGCCCACCGGGCTCGACGTGCATCCGGCGGCGGCCAGCGCCACCCCGAGCGCCAGGGCGCCCGCGACGATCGGCCGTGCTGCGCGCATCCCGTCCCTTCCCGTTGTCCGCGGCTCGCACGATAGCGAAGCGGGCGGACGGGTCCCGGCAGCGGCCCCGGCGGGGCGGCCTCTCGCGCTTCGGTAGGCTCGAAGGCCATGACTCCGGCCGAACTCCAGGTCGCCATCCGAGACCTCGTCGGCGCGGTGGCCGCCGACCACGGCGCGGACGCCGCGCTCACCGAGGCGGAGGTCGTCCTCGAACGGCCGCGCAACCGCGAGCACGGCGACTGGGCGAGCACCGTCGCGATGCGGGCCGCGAAGCGGATCGGGATGGCGCCCCGCGACCTCGCATCCGAGCTCGCCACGGGGCTGCAGCGGCTGCCGGGCGTCGCCGTCGTCGACGTGGCCGGCCCCGGCTTCATCAACATCACGCTGGAGGCGGCCTCCGCGGGTGAGCTCGCCCGCCGCATCGTGGCCGAGGGGGAGGCCTTCGGGCGGGGGGACACGCTCGCGGGCGTGCGGATGAACCTCGAGTTCGTCTCCGCCAACCCGACCGGCCCGGTTCACCTCGGCGGCACGCGGTGGGCGGCCGTCGGCGACAGCCTCGCCCGGATCCTCGCCGCCCAGGGCGCGAACGTCGCCCGGGAGTACTACTTCAACGACCACGGCGCCCAGATCGACCGCTTCTCCGGCAGCCTGCTCGCGGCGCACCTCGGCGAGCCGACCCCCGAGGACGGCTACGGGGGCGCCTACATCGGCGAGATCGCCGCCCGTGTCGCCGCCGCGCATCCGGAGGTCGACTCGCTACCGCGCGACGAGGCCCTCGAGCTGTTCCGTCGCGAGGGCGTCGAGCTCATGTTCGGCGAGATCAGGGACTCGCTGCACGACTTCGGGGTCGACTTCGACGTCTACTTCCACGAGAACTCGCTCTACGACTCGGGAGCGGTCGAGCACGCCGTCGCGCGGCTCCGCGAGCTCGGGCACATCTACGAGGCCGACGGCGCCACCTGGCTGCGGAGCACCGAGTTCGGCGACGACCGCGACCGCGTCGTGCTGAAGAGCAACGGCGAGGCCGCCTACATCGCGGGCGACATCGCCTACTACCTGAACAAGCGGGAGCGCGGCTTCGACCGCTGCCTGATCATGCTCGGGGCCGACCACCACGGCTACACGGGCCGGCTGATGGCGATGGTCGCCGCGTTCGGCGACACCCCCTACGTGAACCTCGAGGTGCTCATCGGGCAGATGGTCAACCTGGTGAAGGACGGTGTCCCGATGCGGATGTCGAAGCGCGCCGGCACCGTCATCACGATGGAGGACCTCGTCGAGGCCGTCGGCGTCGACGCGGCCCGCTACACGCTCGTGCGCTCGTCCGTCGACACGGCGCTCGACGTGGACCTCGACCTCGTCGCGAAGCACACGAACGACAACCCCGTCTACTACGTGCAGTACGCCCACGCCCGCACCCGGTCGGTGGCCAGGAACGCGGAGTCGGCCGGCGTCACGCGGGACGTCCCCGCCGGCTCGGCCGCCACGTCGCTTCGCGACGCGTCGGAACCGGTCGGCGTGGGCCCAGGCAGGGTCGACGCGTTCGACCCGGCCCTGCTGACGCATCCGACCGAATCGGAGCTGCTCGGCACCCTCGAACAATTCTCCCGCACCGTCGAGCGCGCCGCCGAGCTGCGGGAGCCGCACCGCATCGCCCGGTATCTCGAGCAACTCGCCGGGAACTACCACCGCTGGTACGACTCGTGCCGAATCATCCCGCGCGCCGGCGAGGACATCGAGTCCGTGCACCGCACGCGCCGCGTCGTGAACGAGGCGGTCGGGCAGGTGCTGCGCAACGGCCTCGGGCTCCTCGGCGTGAGCGCGCCGGATCGGATGTAACCGGCCGTGTCCGCATCCGTCGACACGAAGCCGCTGCCGGTGGCGCAGCCGCCCCGCCGGCGGCGGCATCCGGTCCGCACCACCCTCATCGTGCTGCTCGTCCTCGTGCTGCTCGCCGCCGTGGCGCTCGTCGTCGGCGACGGGATCTTCCGCGGCTACGCCGAGAAGCAGATCGACACGGACGTGCAGCACAGCCTGCCCGAGGGCGTCACCGGCACGGTGCACTCGACGATCGAGGGCGGCTCCGCGATCCAGCAGTGGCTCCACGGCTCCTTCGACGACGTGCTGCTCACCTCGAACGACCTGAGGGTCGACGGTGGAGCGGCGAGCGCGCGCCTGCACGTGCACGGGCTACCGGTCGACGGCTCGGGGACCGTCCGCAGCGCCACCGGCTCGCTCACGATCGGCCAGGCGGTACTGAAGAACCTCGCCCCGCTCGACGCGGCCCAGGCGGCGTCGCCGACGCTCGGCTCCGGCACCGTCGCCACCTCGGTGAAGCGCACGGTGCTGGGCGTCCCGATCACCGTCGACGTCACCCTCGTGCCGAGCGTCCGCGGCGCGTACGTGCACCTCAGCCCCACGAAGGCCACCCTGAAGAGCGGTCCGATCTCCGTACCGGGCACCACCCTGATCCACACCCTGCTGCCCAACGGCATCTCGGTGTGCGCCGCGAAGTACCTGCCGCCTGCGGTGCGGCTCACCGCGATCGACGTGCACTCCGGCTCCGCGACCCTGTCACTCGTCGCCTCGAAGCTCGATCTCAGCGGGTTGCAGCACGGGGCGACCGGCTCCTGCTGACCCCCTCGCGCCTCGATAGGCTCTCCTGTCCCCGACGCGAAAGGGCCTCCCGTGATCCAGCCGAACCCCCTCGCGTCGGCGCGCCTCCGCGAGGATCAGGTCGACCTCGACCCGGCGGTCTGGCCCGCCGGCACCGCCCGTGGCACGGACGGCGCGCTGCGCATCGGTGGCTCGGACGTCCGTGACCTCGCCGCGGACCACGGCACACCGCTGTACGTGGTCGACGAGCGCGCGGTCCGCGATCGTGCGGCCGCCGCTCGGTCGGCGATCGAACGGGCCGCGGCCGCGGCGGGCGTCGACGCGCACATCTACTACGCGGGCAAGGCGTTCCTCTCGTCCGACGTGGTGCGCTGGATGCTCGACGCGGGACTCCGGATCGACGTCTGCTCCGGCGGGGAGCTCGCCCTCGCGCTCGCCTCGGGTGCGCCGGGCGCCTCGCTCGGCTTCCACGGGAACGACAAGTCCGACCCTGAGATCGCCGCCGCCGTCGAGGCGGGCGTCGCGGGATTCGTCGTCGACTCCGCCTCGGAGGTGGGCCGCGTCGCGGCCGCCGCCGCCCGGGCGGCCCGCGTGCAGCCGGTGCGGCTGCGGGTGAACTCCGGGGTGCACGCGTCGACGCACGAATACCTCGCGACGGCGCGCGAGGACCAGAAGTTCGGGGTCGCGCTCGTCGACGTGCCGGCGGTCGTCGCCGCGATCCGCGCCGAGCCGTCCCTGCGCTTCCTCGGCCTCCACTCCCACATCGGCTCGCAGATCGTCGGCACCGGGGGCTTCGCCGAGGCGGCCAGACGCCTGCTCGCCCTGCACCGCGACCTCCTCGACGGCGGCCCCGTGCCCGAGCTGAATCTCGGCGGCGGCTGGGGCATCGCCTATGTGAGCGGTCAGGAGGCGGCCGACGTCGACGCCGTCGCCGTCGAGCTCGTCGCGGCGGTGGTCGCCGCGGCCGCCGAGTTCGGGGTGCCCGTGCCCGACCTCGCCGTCGAACCCGGGCGCTGGATCGTCGGGCCCGCGGGCGTCACCGTCTACTCCGTCGGCACGATCAAGGACGTCGAGGTGCAGACGGACGGCACCGCTGCGGTCCGACGCTACGTCTCGGTCGACGGCGGGATGAGCGACAACATCCGTGCGGCGCTCTACGGCGCCGACTACATGGTGCGCCTCGCCTCCCGCGCGTCCACGGCTCCGCTCGAGCTCGTGCGGGTCGTCGGCAAGCACTGCGAGTCCGGCGACGTCGTCGTGCGCGAGGACCTGCTGCCCGCCGACGTCGGCGCGGGCGACCTCGTGGCCGTGCCCGCGACCGGCGCGTACCACCACAGCCTCGCGAGCAACTACAACCTCCTCACCCGACCGGCGGTCGTCGCCGTCGGCGCCGGCGAGGTCCGCATCCTCATCCGCCGCGAGACGATCGACGACCTGCTCGCCAGGGACGCCGGCCTGGCCCGGGTCGGGAGCACCTCATGACCCCGTCGCGCCCGCCGATCCGCATCGCGGTGCTCGGCGCCGGGACCGTCGGCGCCGAGGTGGCGCACCAGCTGCTCGAGCACCGCGAGGAGTTCGAGGCGCGGATCGGCGCCCCGATCACCCTCGCGGGCATCGGCGTGCGCCGGATCGACGCGCCCCGCAGCCCCGAGCTGCCTGAGGCCCTGCTCACCACCGACACGACGAGCCTCGTGCTCGGGGCGCACATCGTCATCGAGCTCATCGGCGGGGTGCAGCAGGCGCGCGAGCTCGTGCTCCTCGCCCTCGACAGCGGTGCGGACGTCGTCACCGGCAACAAGGCCCTGCTCGCCACGCACGGACCGGAGCTGTTCGCGGCCGCCGAGCGCGTCGGCGCCCAGCTCAACTACGAGGCCGCGGTCGGCGGCGCGATCCCGATCATCCGGCCGCTCCGCGATAGCCTCGCCGGCGACCACGTGCTCCGCATCCTCGGCATCGTGAACGGGACCACCAACTTCGTGCTCGACCGCATGGACGAGCAGGGCGTCGGGTTCGAGGAGGCGCTCGCCGAGGCCACGCGGCTCGGCTACGCGGAGGCGGATCCGACCGGCGACGTGAGCGGCGCCGACGCCGCCCAGAAGGCCGCGATCCTCGCCGGGCTCGCCTTCCACACGACCGTGCCGCTGGAGAAGGTGGCCGTCGAGGGGATCACGGGAGTCACCGCCACGCAGGTGCGAGCCGCCCGCGCGGCCGGGCAGGTCGTGAAGCTCCTCGCGATCTGCGAGCGGATCACCGCGCCCGACGGCACCGAAGGCGTCTCCGCCCGCGTCTACCCGGCTCTCCTGCCGCGCACCCATCCGCTCGCCGCCGTGCGCGGTGCGAACAACGCCGTCTTCGTGCAGGCCGCCTCGGCCGGCGACCTCATGTTCTACGGCGCGGGCGCCGGCGGACCCCAGACGGCGTCCGCGGTGCTCGGCGACCTCGTCTCGGCCGCTCGCCGGCATGTGATCGGCGGCCCCGGCCTCATCGGCCCGACCGGCGCCGACCTGCCCGTGCTGGACGCCGGCGTGGTCGAGACGCGCTACCAGATCACCCTCGCCGTCCGGGACGAACCCGGCGTCCTCGCCCGGCTGGCCGGGATCGTGTCGGAGCACGGCGTCTCGATCGAGACCGTCGCGCAGTCCAGGGGCGGCGACGACGGCACCGCTAGTTTGGTCGTCGGAACCCACCGGGCGAGGGAGGCGGCGCTCGCCGCCACCGTCGCAGCGCTGCGTGAGGCGCCCGAAGTCGCGGCGGTGCTCGGCGTGCTGCGCGTCGAGGGCGAATGACTGGAGAAGGATCGGGAAGCATGAGCATCGGCACGGCTGATCGGTCCACCCGTCTGTCCCGGCAGTGGCGGGGGGTGATCCGCGAGTACGCCGACCGGCTCGACGTCTCCGACGCCACCCCGGTCGTCACCCTCGGCGAGGGCGGCACGCCGCTGATCGAGGCGCGCGCCCTGTCCGAGCGCACCGGCGCCCGCGTCTTCGTGAAGTACGAGGGGATGAACCCCACCGGCTCCTTCAAGGACCGCGGCATGACGATGGCGATCTCGAAGGCACTGGAGCACGGCGCGAAGGCCGTGATCTGCGCCTCGACCGGCAACACGTCCGCATCCGCCGCCGCGTACGCGACCCACGCCGGCATCACCGCCGCGGTGCTCGTGCCCGAGGGCAAGATCGCGCTCGGCAAGCTGAGCCAGGCCATCGCGCACGACGCGCAGCTGCTGCAGGTGCAGGGCAACTTCGACGACTGCCTCGACATCGCCCGCGAACTCGCGGCCCACTACCCGGTGCACCTCGTCAACTCCGTGAACAACGACCGCATCGAGGGCCAGAAGACCGCCGCGTTCGAGGTCGTCGAGGTGCTCGGCGACGCCCCCGACTTCCACTTCATCCCCGTCGGCAACGCCGGCAACTACACGGCGTACCACCGCGGCTACCGCGAGGAGCTCGACCGGGGCGTCACGACCCGGCTGCCTCGCATGTTCGGCTTCCAGGCCGCGGGCTCCGCGCCGATCGTCGAGGGCCACGTCGTTCGGAACCCGGAGACGATCGCATCCGCGATCCGCATCGGCAACCCGGCCTCGTGGAAGCTCGCGATCGCCGCGCACGCCGACAGCGACGGCTACTTCGGTGCGATCAGCGACGAGGACATCCTGAAGGCGCACCGGATCCTCTCGGCCGAGGTCGGCATCTTCGTCGAGCCGGCGAGCGCGATCAGCGTCGCCGGCCTGCTCGAGCGCGCCGAGGCCGGCGCCATCCCGCGCGGTGCGACCTGCGTGCTCACCGTCACGGGCCACGGCCTGAAGGACCCGCAGTGGGCGCTGAAGGGCCCGGGCGGGGCGGACGTCACGCCGATCTCGGTGCCGGTCGACGCCGCCGCGATCGCGGAGACCCTCGGCCTCGGAGCCGCCAGGTGACCGAGCCGCTGCCCATCGGTCGGCAGGTGACCGTCGAGGTCCCGGCCACGACGGCCAACCTCGGCCCCGGCTTCGACACGCTCGGCCTCGCCCTCAGCGTCTACGACCGGCTCACCGTCACCGTGACGGAGGAGCCCGGCGTCCGGGTCGACGTGCACGGCGTCGGCGAGGGGGAGGTGCCGACCGACGCGTCGAACCTCGTCGCGCAGGCCGTCGCGGAGCTCTTCGCCGAGATGGGGGAGCCCCTGCCCGGCCTGCTCCTCGACGCCACGAACACGATCCCGCACGGCCGTGGCCTCGGCTCATCCGGCGCGGCGATCGTCTCCGGCGTCGTCGCGGCGGCGGGACTCCTCGAGGACCGGGTGACGCTCGACGGCGACCGCCTGCTCGCGGTCGCGACGCGGATGGAGGGGCACCCCGACAACGTCGCGCCGGCGCTCTTCGGCGGCCTCACGATCGCCTGGACGGGGCCGGAGGGACCGCAGCACAAGCAGCTGCTCGTGCACCGCAGCGTGTCCCCGCTCGTGCTCGTGCCCGACCACACGATGTCGACGGCGCTCGCCCGCAGCCTGCAGCCGGCGAGCGTGCCGCACGAGGACGCGATCTTCAACGTCTCCCGCTCGGCCCTGCTCATCGCGGCGCTGATCCAGTCGCCCGAGCTGCTGCTCGTCGCCACCGAGGACCGGCTCCACCAGTCGTACCGAGCATCGGCGATGCCCGAGACCGACCGGCTCATCGGCCTGCTCCGGGCCGCGGGCCACGCCGCCGTCGTCTCCGGGGCGGGGCCGTCGATCCTGGTGCTGTCCGCGGATCCGTCCCAACGGCTGAAGGCGGCTCAACTGGTCGCTGATCAGGCGGATCAGCACTGGACCGCGCTTCTTCCCGCCGTCGATTTCAAAGGTGCTACCCTCAGGAAGCGATCGGCACCCGCCGTGAGCGCACCGTCCTGAACGGTCGCCGCGGAACGCCGCTTCCCGAGCGCATCGCCGCTCGGTCTGCACCAGGCCGGTGCGCGCGGACCATCAGCGCCTCGGGCCCCGGGACCGATCGGACGAGGTGCGCGGGAACCGCCCGACCGCCTCTTAGGGGCCAAGGACCCCGTTCCATCACGTGACCGAAGTCGAACCGCGTGCTGAAGGCGCCTCGCGCCCCGCACTCCTCTCCCGCAGTCGTCTGGCGACGCTCCGAATCGCCGAGCTCCGCGACCTCGCGGCATCCCTCGGTATCGGCGACGTCTCCACTCTCCGAAAGGGTTCCCTCGTGGACGCCATCTCCGACAGCTACGACACCGACACCCGCGAGCCCGGGGCCGCTCAGGCCGACCAGGCGAGCACCGAATCCGCGCCGGCCGACGCCGAGCAGCCCGCGCCCGAGCAGTCGACGCCCGAGCCCACCGCTCCCGAGCCGTCGCCCATCCCGCCGCAGGAGCCGTCGCCGATCCCACCGCAGGAGCCGTCGCCGATCCCGGCGCCGGAGCCCGAGCTGCCGCTCGCCGAGGTCCCGGCCGACATCGTGACCGAGCCGCAGGCCGAGCCGGCGCAGGACGCCGTCGTCGAGGCCGAGCCGGTCGCCGCGGCGCCGGTCCTGGACGAGCCGGTCGAGGATGAGCCCATCGCGCAGCAGGTCGCCGAGGAGACGGAGGCGGGCGCCGAGCCGAAGCCCGCGGCCGACCATCTGAACGCCGGCATCACCGGTATCGCCGAGGACCTCGAGCAGCTGCAGCGCCGCGAACGCGTCTCCGCGCGCACGGCCGCCACGTCGCAGAGCGACGCGTCGGAACCGGCGGGCGTGGGCCCGGACGCCCCGTCCGAGAACCAGCACGACGGCCAGGTGCCGACGCAGGACGGCGACGACGCCGCCCTGTCGGCCGAGGGCACCAACGGCGAGAACGCCGAGGGTGACGGCGGTCCCCGCCGCGGCCGCGGCCGCAACCGCAACCGGGGCCAGAACCGCACCGCGCAGGGCGCCGCGAACGGCGAGAAGCAGCAGGGCGGCCAGCAGCAGAACGGCCAGACCGCCCAGCAGCAGAAGACGCAGGAGGCCCCGGAGGTCCAGCCGGAGCGCCAGCAGCAGCCCGAGCGGCAGCAGCAGCAGCAGTCCGAGCGCCAGCAGCAGCAGCAGGACCGCCAGCAGGCCGCCCAGCAGCAGGACGGCGAGGGCCGCCGCGGCCGCTACCGCGACCGCAAGCGCCGCGGCACGAACGAGTGGGACGAGCCCGAGATCCGGGACGACGACGTCCTCATCCCGATCGCCGGCATCCTCGACGTGCTCGACAACTACGCCTTCGTGCGCACGTCCGGCTACCTGCCCGGCGCGAACGACGTCTACGTCTCCCTCGGCCAGGTGAAGAAGTACCACCTGCGCAAGGGCGACGCGGTCGTCGGCGCGATCCGCCAGATCCCCGAGGGCGAGCAGCCGGCGCGCCAGAAGTACAACGCGCTCGTCAAGGTCGACTCGATCAACGGGCTCCCCGTGCAGCAGGCCGAGGGCCGCGTCGAGTTCGGGCAGCTCACCGCCCTCTACCCGCAGGAGCGCCTCCGCCTCGAGACGGAGTCGCAGAAGCTCTCCACCCGGGTCATCGACCTCGTCGCCCCGATCGGCAAGGGCCAGCGCGGCCTCATCGTCTCGCCGCCGAAGGCGGGCAAGACGCTGATCCTGCAGGCGATCGCGAACGCGATCACGAAGAACAACCCCGAGGTCCACCTCATGGTCGTGCTCGTCGACGAGCGGCCGGAGGAGGTCACCGAGATGCAGCGCACGGTGAAGGGCGAGGTCATCGCCTCGACCTTCGACCGCCCCGCCGAGGACCACACGACGGTCGCCGAGCTCGCCATCGAGCGCGCCAAGCGCCTCGTCGAGCTCGGGTACGACGTCGTCGTGCTGCTCGACTCGATCACGCGCCTCGGCCGGGCCTACAACCAGGTCGTGCCCGCGTCGGGCCGCGTGCTGCCGGGCGGCGTCGAGGCCGCGGCGCTCTACCCGCCGAAGCGCTTCTTCGGTGCGGCCCGCAACATCGAGAACGGCGGCTCGCTCACCATCATCGCCACCGCGCTCGTCGAGACCGGTTCGCGCACCGATGAGGCGATCCTCGAGGAGTTCGCCGACACCGCGAACATGGAGCTGCGGCTCTCCGGGGCCCTCGCCGCGAAGCGCGTCTTCCCGGCGGTCGACGTGGCCGCCTCCGGCACCCGCCACGAGGAGCTCCTCATGGGCCCGGACGAGGTCAAGGTCACCTGGAAGCTCCGCCGCGCACTCGCCGGCCTCGAGACCCAGGCCGCCCTCGACATCGTGCTCGGCAAGATGAAGGAGACCGCCTCCAACGTCGAGTTCCTGGTGCAGATGCAGAAGTCGCTGCCGGACCCGGGCGAGTGACCGACCCGACCGGGCAGTTCGCGTCGGTCGCGCCCCTCGTCGCGGAGCACGCGGACCTCGAGCGGCAGCTCGCCGACCCGGCGCTCCACGCGGACGCCGGGCGCGCCCGCCGCGTCGGGCGCCGGTACGCGGAGCTCGGTCAGATCGTCGCCGCGCACACCGCCTGGCGGCAGCTCGCCGACGACCTCGCCGCGGCGCGGGAGCTCGGCGCCGAGGATCCGGCGTTCGCCGCCGAGGTCCCCGACCTCGAGGTCGTGGAGGGGGAGGCGGCCGAGAAGCTGCGGCGCCTCCTGATCCCGCGCGACCCCGACGACGGCCGCGACGCGATCCTCGAGATCAAGGCGGGGGAGGGCGGCGAGGAGTCGGCCCTCTTCGCCGCCGACCTGCTCCGGATGTACCTGCACTACGCGGAGTCGAAGGGCTGGCGCACCGAGCTGCTCGAGCGGACCGAGAGCGACCTCGGCGGCTACAAGGACGTGCAGGTCGCGATCAAGGGCTCGTCGAACGATCCCGCTGCCGGCGTCTGGGCGCACCTCAAGTACGAGGGCGGCGTGCACCGCGTGCAGCGCGTGCCGAGGACCGAGGCGCAGGGCCGCATCCACACCTCCGCCGTCGGTGTGCTCGTCTTCCCCGAGGTCGACGAGCCCGAGGAGGTCGGCATCGACCCGAACGACCTGAAGATCGACGTCTTCCGGTCGAGCGGTCCCGGCGGCCAGAGCGTGAACACCACCGACTCGGCCGTGCGGATCACCCACCTGCCGAGCGGCATCGTCGTGTCCATGCAGAACGAGAAGAGCCAGCTGCAGAACCGCGAGGCCGGCCTCCGCGTGCTCCGCGCCCGACTGCTCGCCGCCCAGCAGGAGGCCGCCGAGGCGGAGGCCTCCGCTGCCCGCCGCAGCCAGGTGCGCACCGTTGACCGCTCGGAGCGGATCCGCACGTACAACTTCCCGGAGAACCGGATCAGCGACCACCGCACCGGCTACAAGGCCTACAACCTCGACCAGGTGCTCGACGGCGCGCTCGAGCCGATCGTGCAGTCGGCGATCCAGGCCGACGAGGCCGCCCGGCTGCAGGCGCTCGCCGACACCCCGGCGTGACCGGCGCGGGGGAGGCGCTGGCCGCCGCCGCGCGCGTGCTGGCCGCGG
>NZ_JAODBE010000171.1 GCF_025463795.1 Amnibacterium sp. | reverse complement strand
GTGTGGAGCACGACCGCAGAGGTGCTCGTCACCCGCCCGGCGGTGCTCGACGCCGCCTGCGCGCTCGCCCAGCGACGGCTCGACGCCGTGTCCGACGCATGCGACCGGTTCCGCGACGACTCCGAGACCGCACGGCTGCGCGACCGGGCCGCCGACGGCGTGCAGGTGAGTCCCGTGCTCGCCGGCCTCGTGCGGGTCGCCCTCGAGGCGGCCCGCCTCAGCGACGGCGCCGTCGATCCGACGCTCGGCGCCCCCCTGCGGTCGATCGGCTACGACCGCGACATCCGCGTCGTGCTCGACGACGGTCGGCCGATCAGGGTCGTCGCCCGTCCCCTCGCCGCCTGGCGCTCCGTGCACGTGCGCGGGGACCGGCTCACCGTGCCCGACGGGGTCGAGCTCGACCTCGGAGCCACGGCCAAGGCCGCCGCCGCGGATGCGATCGCCGAGACGATCGCCGACCGGTTCGGCTGCGGCGCGCTCGTGAACCTCGGCGGCGACCTGTCGGCCCGCGGCCCGGCGCCGGCGGGCGGATGGCAGGTGCTCGTGCAGGACCTGGCCGGGGACCCGGCGTCCCACGTGGCCCTGGGCGACGGCTGGGGTCTCGCCACCTCCAGCACGCAGCGACGCTCCTGGCGGCGCGGGGACTCCCGCGCGCACCACATCCTCGATCCGCGCACGGGGCTCCCCGCGTCACCGGTCTGGCACACCGTGTCGGTCGCCGCGTCCTCCGCGGTCCGCGCGAACACGCTCGCCACGGCCGCGATCGTGCGGGGGCCGGCCGCCGGCGCGCTGCTGCACGCCGCCGGCACGCCGGCGCGGCTCGTGGACGCCGCCGGCTCGGTCACCCTGCTGAACGGCTGGCCCGACGACGCCGAGGCCGTCGCCGCCTGAGCGGCGTCAGTAGCGGTAGGCGTCCGACTTGTACGGGCCCGCCGGGTCGACGCCCAGGTAGGCCGCCTGCTCGTCGGTGAGGCGGGTGAGCTTCACACCGAGCGCGTCGAGATGGAGGCGCGCGACCTCCTCGTCGAGCACCTTCGGCAGCACGGCAACGCCGACGGGGTACGCCTCGGGCGAGTTCCACAGCTCCAGCTGCGCGAGCACCTGGTTCGTGAAGCTCATCGACATCACGAACGACGGATGCCCGGTCGCGTTGCCGAGGTTCATGAGCCGCCCCTCGGACAGCACGATCACGCTGCGGCCGGTCGGCAGCCGCCACTCGTGCACCTGCGGCTTGATCTGGATCCGCTCCGCGCCGTCGAGCGACTCGAGGCCGGCCATGTCGATCTCGGTGTCGAAGTGCCCGACGTTCGCGACGATCGCGAGGTGCTTCATGCCGAGCAGGTGCTCGACGGTGACGACGTTCGTGTTGCCCGTGGTGGTGATCACGATGTCGATCAGGCCGAGCACGTCCTCGAGCGGCGCCACCTGGTAGCCGTCCATCGCGGCCTGGAGGGCCGTGATCGGGTCGACCTCACCGATGATCACGCGGGCGCCCTGGCCGCGCAGCGCATCCGCGGCGCCCTTGCCGACGTCGCCGTACCCGGCCACGAACGCGGTCTTGCCGCCGATGAGCACGTCGGTGGCCCGGTTCAGGCCGTCGATCATCGAGTGCCGGATGCCGTAGCGGTTGTCGAACTTGCTCTTGGTGACGGAGTCGTTCACGTTGATCGCCGGGAAGAGCAGCTTCCCGTCGCGGTCGAGCTCGTAGAGCCGGTGCACTCCGGTCGTTGTCTCCTCGCTGACGCCGCGGATGTCGGCGGCGATCCGCTGCCAGCGCTCCGGGTCGAGGTCCGCAGCACGGCGGAGCACGTCGAGCACGGCGCGCCACTCGGCGCCGTCCGTCTCCTTCGTCTCGGGGATGCGGCCGGCGCGCTCGAACTCGACGCCCTTGTGCACGAGCAGCGACGCATCGCCGCCGTCGTCGAGGATCATCGTCGGGCCGGTGAAGTCGCCCCCGACGGCCCGCGCCTCGGCGGTCCAGTCGAAGATGCGCTCCGCGCAGTCCCAGTACTCCTCGATCGACTCGCCCTTCCAGGCGAACACCGGCACGCCGGCCGGTCGGGCCGGGGTGCCGTGCGGGCCGACGACGATCGCAGCGGCGGCCTCGTCCTGCGTCGAGAAGATGTTGCAGCTCGCCCAGCGCACCTGGGCGCCGAGCGCGGTGAGGGTCTCGATGAGCACCGCGGTCTGCACCGTCATGTGCAGCGAGCCGGCGATCCGCGCCCCGTCGAGGGGGCGGGTCTCGCCGTACCGCTCCCGGAGGGCCATCAGGCCGGGCATCTCCTGCTCGGCGAGGCGGATCTGATGCCGGCCGGCCTCGGCGAGATCGAGGTCCGCGACCTGGAACTCGAGGGTCGGACTGTCGGGCTCCGTATCGAGGGACGTCTCCAGAAGACTCATGGACTCCATTGTCCCATCCGCCGGGCCCGTCCGCAGCAGCCCTCGCACATCCGGCAGCTCCGCTGGCCGATCGAGGGAGGATCACCGGCGCACGGACCTGCCGATGCGGATGGGCCCGCGACGCAGGATCTCCGTCGATCGTGCGGGGAGACAGGGGTCAGAGCCCGAAGAGGGTGCCCTTGCTGCGCTCGGGCTCCGGCGCGTCGGCCTCGTCGTCGTCCGGCGCCGAGATCCGCAGCACGGACCAGCCGTTCGGCACCGAGAGCCGGTCGGCGTGGTCGGCGCAGAGGTCGTAGCTGTGCGGCTCGGCCTTCAGGCTGAGCGGCCCGAGCACCGCCATCGAGTCCGCGTACACGTAGGTGAGGGTCGCGACGGCCGGCTTCTGGCAGGTCACCCGCGAGCAGAGCCGTTTCGTTGCCATGGCGCGGTCATGGTATGCACGCCCTCGGCGCCGGGCCGCACGTCGGCTCGGCGCGTCCCCGATCGCCGCCAGGGAGACGGCCGCGTCGCGACTCCTGCCGCCTCCCCGGATCGGACGCTGCACCGATCGCGACGCGAGCGGAGGCGGGGGTCGCGGGTACGATTCCGGGATGGCTCGCTCGCGCCGCGTGTCGCACGCGCCGTCCGCCCGGGGCGGCTTCCGCAACCGGCACGGCCGCGGGCTCCGTTCCTCCGTCACCGGGCCGCACCTGCCGGTGCTCCGTACCAGGGCGGAGGCGTTCGAGTCGATCGTGGCCGAGACCGCCGACTACCTGCGCGGGCTCTGGCCCGACGACCTCGGCGACGTGTCGTTCGAGATCGCGGGCATCCCGCGCTCGGCCTCACCGAACGGCCTCGACCGCTGGTGGGTCGACAGCGGTGCTCGCCGCGTCGTGCTGTACCGCCTGCCGATCGAGCGGTTGTCGCACCTGCACGTCGACGACGAGGCGCACCAGCGCATGTACGTGGAGAGCTGCGTCTTCAAGGCCGTCGCGGAGCTGCTCGGCAAGGATCCGTGGGACCTGGCGCCCGACCGGTTCCACCACTTCTGACCCGCGTCCGAGCCGGTTCCTCTCCGGATCCGGAGCGATCACCCGACGCCCGCACTCCCGGCCGGGACGGCGCCGCGATGTTGCAGGAGCTCCGGAACGGCGCGGTGGCCGGCCACGTCAGTCGCGGGCGCGGCTGAACTCGGCGACGAGGGCGACGGCGCGCCGGTTCGTGGTGCGCGCGAGGCGGTGCAGGGGCTTCTCGATGAAGCGGAAGAACAGCCACCCGCCCAGCAGGGCCGCGGTGATGCCGATCGGGAACAGGATCGGCCAGTTCCAGTCGCCGAGCAGCCACGCCAGCGTCGTGATGATCGGGATGTGGATGAGGTACAGGCTGAACGAGGTGCGGCCGAGGAACTGCGGCACCCGCCGCTTCAGCAGCCGGCGGAACCAGCCCTCCCCCACCGTGACCACCACGATGCCGAGCGCGCCCGCGATCTCGAGCCCGAGCAGCGCATGGTTCTCCTTCGTGCCCTGCGGGATCACCGGCGCGAGCAGCCACGAGCACACGAGCACCAGCGCCGAGACGACGAGGATCGTCCCGAACACCCATCCGGCGTGGGGCCGCTTGCCCCATGCGCGGATCTGCGGCAGACGCGCGGCGACGAGGGTGCCGAGGAAGAACACGGGCAGGTAGGGCATCGCCTCGTTGCCGAGGTAGCCGCCGAGCACGGCGACGCCGAGGGTGAGCGCACCCACCGGGAACCACCACCGGTGCAGCGCCATGGCGAGCACGAGGAAGGCCGGCAGCACGAGGGAGAACGCGAACTCCCAGCGCAGCGTCCACAGGGCGTTGTCGTACTGGACGGACCCCATCATCAGCGAGTACTCGGGGATCAGGTGCTGCCAGTTCCAGTTCGTCTGCGCGGAGCCGGCGAGCCAGCTGCCGGCCGTGACCTGCTGCGGCGTCCGCGGCACGAGGAACAGCAGTCCCGTCGCGAGGACGATCGCCGCCCACGCCGGCAGGAACAGGCGGATGAAGCGGCCGGCGAGGAACCCGGACCACGAGAAGTTCGCCTTCCGCATCGCCGGCAGGGCCACGACGAGACCCGAGAGCACGAAGAAGACCATCACGGCCTCACGGCCGGCGGTGAGCAGCTTCAGCGGCGTGCGCTCGAGGACCCACCAGAGGCTCCACGGCGCGGTGCCGAGATTCGCGGTGAGGTGCGGCTCGGCGATGAGGAGCAGATGGTGGATCACGACCACCATCGCGGCGACGCCGCGCAGCCCGTCGAGCGCCGCGAGACGACCGGGCCCCCGCCGCTTCGGCCGGGTCCCGGCGGCGGGAGCCTGCTCGGCGACGGTCTGCGGAAGTCGGACGGCCGTCGTGGTCATCGCGGACGACGGCCGGAGGGCGCGCTGAGCATGCCGCGACGGTAGCGAGAGCGGTTGCGACTCTGCTTCGAACCTGAAAAGCGTGGGCCCTCAACCGGCCGGAGGCCGCTGCGCCCGTCGTCGGCGGCGGATTCGAGGCCCCGACGCGAAGGCCGGCCGCGGTCAGTGCGTGACGCGGACCGGGTGTGCGGCCTGGTCGGCGGGTGCGACGGGATAGGCGGCGACCGCGTCGGATCCCGCGTAGCTGATCGCCGCGCGTAGGCCGGATCCGCCGGTCACCGTGCCCACACCGGGCTGGACACGGGTGACGGCCGTCCCGCCCGCCGGGACCTTCACGGTCGAGCCGCCGACGCCCGCGACCTTCACGGACACGGTGTGGTCCGTCGGGTTGGCGAGCGACAGCGTCGCCCCCGGCCCGTCGGCGACGGCGACGGTCGCGCTCCGGCCGAGCGGATCGGCCGCAGCGATCCAGGCGAGATCGATGCCGCGGGCGGTGGCCGTGGTGGGCGTGCCGTTCATGCCGCTTGCGGCATTCGTCGTCCCGTTGCCGCCGACGAGCCCGGAGTCCGTGCCCGTGGACGTGCCGCCGGCGACGCTGCCGTCGGTGCCCGCGGTGCCGGTGGTCGCGCCGGCGACCGTCGCGCCGGTGTCGGTGGTGGAGGCGGACTCGTCCGTCACCGTGGCGACGCGGGCACCCGTGACGACCGGCTGGGAGCTCTGGACGTCGAGCGAGTAGACGCCGTCCGTCAGGCCCGGCAGCGTGATGTCGGTCACCTTGCCGGCCTCGATGTGGCGCGAGAGCACCTTGTGCCCGGAGCCGGAGGAGCCGGTGATGGTCACGCGCACGTCGGCGGCCTTCGTCCCCGGCGCGAGCAGCCGCAGCACGGGCAGCAGATCCCCGTAGCCGGTCGTCGCCGAGGCGGCCGCGACCGCGGAGGCGTTCGCGATCCGCACGCCCGTGATCACCTGGCGCGTGGCGGGAGCCGCGGTCGGCCCCGTCAGGTCCAGGCCACCGGACTCGAGCCCGCGCACGACGCGCTGCTCGACCGCGACGCCCAGCTGGCCGCCGGTGCTCGTCACCTGGACGGCGGTGCCGGCGGCGCTCGGCGCGATGCTCGCCAGCGACACGGCGAGGCGGCTGCGCGCACCGACGAGCACCTCGGTGCCCCCGGCGGTGTCGACCCGGCCGTTCTCGGTCCAGACGTCGAGCGAGACCTGCGCGGGCACGCTCGAGGCGTTCGCGAGGGTGAGCACCGTGGTGCGGCCGGTCGTGGTCGAGCCGGCGGCGACCCAGGCCGTGTTCACGGGGACGGAGCAGGCGGATGCGGCGAGCCCGGAGGCGTCACCGGTCGTGACGGTCTGCGACTGGGCACCGGCGATCGCGCCGTGCTTCGCGTCGGCGGCCGGCGCGGTGAACAGGCGCGGGCGCGTGCTGCTGCCGCCCTTCACAGCGCCGCCGCCGAGTGTCGTGCCGGTCACGGATCCCGAGCCGGCGACGTCCACGTGCCGCGTCGGGGATCCGTCGGCCGAGAGGGTGCTGGCCTTCTGCCCGGCAGCGCCGACCGCCACCGGGGAGCCCGGGCAGACGAGACGCTGCACGGGCGACGAGGGCGTCGCGACGATCGCGTGACTCTCGGCGCCGACCGCGGGCAGCTGCCCGAGGACCGCCGCCACGACGACGCCGACGATGACGACGCCGGAGGCGCCGAGCAATCGGGAGGTCACCGCCATGCGGGCACCTCCTCCCGGCCCTGGGGCCGTTCGATGGCGGCGGCGCGGACCTCTCCCGTGCGCACGAGCTCGCGCGCCATGGCCTGCTCGGGAGCGACGGGGCGCTGGTTCGGGCCGGACGGACGCTGCCGCGGGGTGCTCGCCACATCCGCTCGCGGCGCCCGCGTGAGCGGCTCGGGCCGCAGGCGCACGGCGAGCCGGCGCGTCGGCAGCGCGAGCAGGGCGAACGCCGCGAGCACGATCCCCTGCAGCAGGAGCACGGCGATGCCGATCGGCCGCGCCGTGTTCGACGGGCCGACGAAGTCCGGCGCGCGGCCGGCGGTGGGCGGCAGGTCGACGTAGCGGTAGAGGGTGCCGGCCGCTGACCTCGACACGGTCGAGAACAGCGGGCTGCCGCCGAGCGCGGCGCGGGCGTCGCCCGCGGCGGTGCTGCTGACCACGTCCTTCGCGCCGGGAGCCAGCAGCACGTAGCCGATCGCGAGGTCGTCGAGGCGCGACTTCAGGTCGTCGCCGTTCGGCTGCACGAGCGCCGCGGAGAGGGCGGCGAGCGCGATGCCCTCGCCGAAGTCCGCGGTCGTGTGCAGGGTGCTCTGCTGGTCCAGCGTCTCGCCCTGGCCGCGCGTGAGCCGCTCGCGCACGCCGCCGTCCGGCTGCGGCGTGAGGGTCAGCAGGCCGAGACCGGGTGCGGTCGCCGCTTCGGCGGCGACGAGCGCGGGCGCCGTCGCGCTGCCGCTCACCCGCACGGCGGAGGTGCCGAGCAGGGTGCCGACGAGCAGCGGCGAGGCGGCGGCCGCGATCGCGGCGACCGCGGTGAAGCCGATCACCGCGGCGGATGCGGCGCGGGCGTGGGCGAGGAGCGCTGCGACGCGGTCGCCGAAGGGCAGCTCGCCGCTCGCCGCGAGCCGGTCGAGGCCGCACACCGCCGCCTCGAGGAGGCCGAGCCACGCGAGGCTCAGTCCGGCGCCCGCCCAGCCGGGCACCGGCGTCGCGCCGCTCGCGGCGACCTCGATCCGGGTGGCGAGCACCGCGGCGAGCAGTCCGCCGACTCCGGCGATGCCGACACGGATCGGCATGCTGCGGCGCGGCCAGAAGAGACCGACGGCGCCGAGCAGCAGGAGGGGAAGGCTGAGCGCGAAGACGAGGACCGCGGATCCGGTCGCTCCGAAGCCGAGCGGGGCGGCGAGCGCCTGCCAGGCGCCGGCCTGCCAGGCGGGCCAGCCGGCGGCGAGCTGCAGCACCGCAGACAGCTGCGCGGGCAGCCCGAGCAGGTGAGGCGTGGAGCCGGTGAGCTGGGGCAGCCCGGGGTCGGCGAGCACGCCGAGCGGGTTCCCGTATCGCAGCTGCTCGTAGGCCAGGGGCAGGAACAGTACGACGGTGGGCAGCGGCAGGGGCAGGATCCGGGAGAGCCTGTTCTTCTGGTCAGGGGTGCTGCGCACGGCGGCGACGACGATCGCGGCGACCCAGCCCGCACCGAGCAGGGGCAGCAGCGAGGGCGAGCAGGCGGCCAGGAGCGCGCCGAGGAGCGCGAGGGACGCGGAGGCGGACCACGAGCGGCGCACCTGGAAGGCCGCGACCAGAGCGAACGGCGCGGCGAGGTGCACGAGCACCGGTGCGATCCGCCCCGCGTCGAGGGCGGCGAGGAAGGTCGGCGCGACCGTCCACAGCAGGCCGCCGACGATGCGGAGGCTGCGGCGGCGCGTGAACCGAGTGGTGGCGAGCCAGCCGCCCGCGGCCGCGACGGGCAGCGCGACCAACCAGAGCCCGACGACCGCGGCCGACGGATGCCAGAACGCCAGGGTGCCGAGCAGCGCGAGGACGAGGGCGAACGGATCCGCCGGCCCCTCGAAGCCCTGCCCGATCGGATGGGGACCCCAGCCGATCGACCGCCACAGCTCGTGGAGGCCGCCGAGCGGCAGCAGGCCGCCGCCGGCGAGCGCGGGTGCACCGATCAGCGGGAAGAACAGGATCGCGCCGAGCGCGGTGACCGCGATGGTGAGGCCGAGGCCGCCGCCGCTCGCGAAGTGGACGGGTTCGCGCCGCGGGCCGCGGCCGTTGTCCCTGAGGAGCGCGCGGCGGTGCCGCACCTCCTTCCACGGGAGGCGCAGCGGCGCGATCGCGTTCCAGCCGGCCGTCCGCGCCTTCGCGATGCGGCTCCTGGCGCGCACGACGCCGGGGAAGCAGGTGAGGGCGACGACGAGGGCCGCCAGCAGCTCGGCCGGCGCGGAGCCGGGCCGCTTGCGGAGCAGCTGCCCGACTGCCCGGACCAGGCCGAGCGGCAGCAGCGACAGCCAGTGGATCGGGACGAGCGGCAGCGGCGCGTAGACGAGGCGCCGGTGCAGCTGCGCCTCGCGGCGCAGGCGGACGCGGCGCGGCTCGGTCGTCGACGCCCCGAGGAGCCGCGTGCCGGGCGCCTCGATGCCGGCGGACCGCACGCGCGACTTCGGCACGAGCTGCACGCGGTGCCCGGCGAGGCGCGCCCGGACGCAGAAGTCGAGCGCGTCGTCGACGGCCGGCAGCGCCGGGTCGAAGCCGCCGAGCTGCCGCCAGAGCGGCTCCCGCACGAACATCCCGCCCGCGGCCACGGCCAGGACGTCGCTCTGCCGGTCGTACTGCGCCTGGTCGAGCTCCGGCTCGGCGAGCTCGACGGCCGTGCCGAACGGCGTCATCGTCTCGCCGTAGGAGTGGAGGTAGTCGGGCGCGTCCCACTGCATCTGTTTCGGGCCGGCGACGGCCACCGACGGGGCCAGCTCGACGGCCTGGAGCAGCCGCTCGAGGGCCCGCGGCTCCGGGGCGTTGTCGGAGGAGAGCAGCCAGAGCCATTCGTCGTCGGAGGAGGCGATGCCGGACGACTTCACGCCGGTCGCGACCGCCAGACCGAAGCCGGCGCGCGCGCTGACATGCGCGTGGACGGTCGGCTCCACCCCCGCGATGATGTTGGCGGTCACCGGGCTGTTGCCGAGCTGCACCACCACCAGCCGGTCGGGCAGGCGGGACTGCAACGTGATCGCGTCCAGGGTCTCGCGGAGGTAGTCCGCACCATCCGCCGCGACGAGGATCGCAGTGACAGAGAGCGGCATCGGATCACGGTAGGTGCGCGCCGGCCGCCACGCCGATCCGACCCGCCGCGGACTGCCATCCTCGCTTCCGCACACGTGCAGCCGCCGCATCCACCCGGCGCGCTTTCCGCACCCTCGTCTCCGTCGTCCTCAGGACCGGCGGATGGAGCTTCGAGGGGGGAAGACGACGAAGGCCGCGCCCCGGGTACGGGTACGCGGCCTTCCGTCAGTGCTGCAGCAGCGGTGGTCAGCCGACCTTGCGCAGCTTGCGCCGCTCGCGCTCGGACAGCCCGCCCCAGATGCCGAAGCGCTCGTCGTTCTTGAGCGCGTACTCGAGGCACTGCGCCTTCACCTCGCAGGAGGTGCAGATCTTCTTCGCTTCGCGCGTCGATCCACCCTTCTCCGGAAAGAAGGCCTCAGGATCGGTCTGCGCGCAGAGCGAGTCGGCCTGCCAGGCCAGCGGGTCGTCGTTGTCATCGGTGACACGACGCACGCTGGGAACGCCCAGGTTGATGGGGTCGACGAACCAGTCGCCGGGCACCGATGCCTGGTAGGGGGAAACGGTCATGACTGATCGTCCTCTCGAATGCATCCAGGGCCCCGCGCCCCGAAAGCGTGGGGTTAATTACACAGATGTGCTTCGGCCCCGTCAAGGCCGCGAACCCTGGCACCGCGTGTCGTGGCCGGTGGGGAGGACGCGCCGGTCGAGCACCGTCCCGAGGGGCGGTCGAAGGTTGAACGAACCTTGGTACCGGCTGTGCTACCCGCGCCTGACCAGGGATTCCATAGCCATGTCGCGAGCGGGATCCACCGCAGGCTCTCAACTTTCAACCGGTGGTCGAATGCTGACGACACGCCGATAACGACAGTCGCTCCGTAACATGCCGTTCACACGAAGAAGTGTGAAGAATTTTTTCCCGCGCCCCACGGGTTCGAATTCCTGTTCGAATCATGCGAATAGCAGCACGCATTCCCTCCCCCCGGACGAGGGGTACAGCGAATGTCCTCACCCCCATTTCGGGGGATAGCGCCTATCACAGCCCGATAACGGTTGTCCAATCGGACACGCCGATGCCGCGACCGGCCGCCGATCGGGCCCGGCAGAGCGCCGAAGGACCGGGGAAAGGCGGGTCAGGAGGCGGCGTTGGCGGAGCGCGCGCTCCAGGCACTCGCGACCATGTCGGTGAGCGAGTGCCGCATGGCCCATCCGAGGTCGCGAGCGGCGAGCTCCCCGGACGCGACGATGCGCGCCGGGTCCCCGGGACGACGCGGAGCGATCTCCGGCGTGAAGTCGATCCCGGTCACCTCCGCGATCGTCCGCATGATCTCGCCGACGCTCGCGCCGTCGCCCGACCCGAGGTTGTACACGGGCTCGAGCGGCTCCCCCGCCGCGAGCCGCTGGGCGGCGATCACGTGCGAGTGGGCGAGGTCGACGACGTGCAGGTAGTCGCGGACGCACGTGCCGTCGGGCGTCGGGTAGTCGTTCCCGTTGATCCGCGGCGTGCGGCCCTCGAGCAGCGCGTCGAAGACGACGGGGAAGAGGTTGTGGGGGCTCGTGTCGTAGAGGTCGTCGCTGCCCGAGCCGACCACGTTGAAGTAGCGCAGTGCGGTGTGCTGCAGGCCGACCGCGCGGCCCTGGTCGGCGAGGAGCCACTCCCCGATGAGCTTCGACTCGCCGTAGGGCGACTCCGGGTGCAGGGCGGTCGCCTCGGTGACGAGGTCGACGTCGGGGGTGCCGTAGACCGCGGCGGACGACGAGAACACGATCTTGTCGACGCCGGCGTCGGCCATGGCGCCGAGCAGCGTCGCCGTGCCCGTCACGTTCTGCGCGTACGTGTGCAGCGGCCGCTGCACGGAGACGCCCGCGTACTTGAAGCCGGCGATGTGCATGACGCCCTCGACGGCGTGCCCGCCGAAGACGTCGGCGAGCAGCTCGCCGGACAGGATGGATCCGCGGACGAGCTCCACGTCGTTCGGGACGAAGCCGCGATGGCCGCTCGACAGGTCGTCGATCACCAGCGGTCGGATGCCCGCATCCTGCAGCGCCCGCACCACGTGGGCGCCGATGTAGCCGGCGCCGCCGGTCACCAGCCATGTCATGCCCCGAGCCTAGAGCCGAGGGCCTGCGGGGCCCCGAGGACGCAGCGGCACCACGCGACTCCCCGAACGGCGGAGCGTGCGGGCCCTACAGGAGGAGCAGCTGGTACGCGGCGAGCATCACGGCGGCGGCCAGGCTCATCGTCGCGACGAAGGCGAGCGCGCCCCAGGAGCGCTCGCGCCGGCGACGGGCCCTGGCGGTCCGGCTGCACTGCTCGGTCACGGCCCGCATGGCCTCGTCGAGGGAGCGGTAGGCGCCGATCGGCTCGCCGTCCGCGTCGGTGGCGAGGAAGCGGTGGCCGCACTCCACGGTGCCGAGATGACGGCCGTCGCGGCGAGCGACCCAGAGGTCCTTCTGCGTGGCCCGCCAGACCGCGTCCGGGTCCTCGTGGACCGGCATGGCCGTCTCGGCGGTGGGGACGCTCGTCATCGGGGTCCTCCTTCGCTCGTGGATTCGTGGTGCAGGGAAGAACGGTTCGGTCTCGCGCGACGACACACCCGGGTACGGCGCGTCCATCGCGAAGCGGACACTCAGAAAACTAGCCACTCTGTACCCCGCACGAAACCCCCTTGCGCAATGAACGGCCGATGAATACGCGGAGGATCAGGGGACGACCACTCGTCTTGTACCCCGACCGGGCTCACTCCCCCGGCGTGCGGTCCGATCGCGGCAGGATGAGGGGCATGTGCGGTCGCTACGTCGTCACGAAGGCCGTGAACGACCTCCTGCCCGATCTGCTCGGCGGCTTCGATCCGCTGCCCGACGACTACAACGTCGCGCCCACGGCCCTCGTGCCCGTCGTCCGCGACCGCGGCGGCGAACGCCGGATGCCGGAGGTGCAGTGGGGCTTCCTGCCTTCGTGGGCGAAGGACCCGAAGGCGAAGCCGCAGCCGATCAACGCCCGCATCGAGACGGTGGCGACCTCCGGGATGTTCAAGCGGGCCCTCACCCACGCGCGCTGCATCGTGCCGGCGCTCGGCTACTACGAATGGGTGGTCACGCCGACGGGCAAGCAGCCGCACTACATCTCCGACCCCGGCACCGCGCTCGCCATGGCGGGCATCCTGAGCGCCTGGCCCGACCCGAGCCGCGACCGCGACGACCCGGACCGCTGGCACCTCTCGATGGCGGTCATCACCCGCGACGCGCACGTCGCGCCCGGCGAGGTGCACGACCGGATGCCCGCCTGCCTCACACCCGACGCGTACGACGAGTGGCTGTCGGACCGGCTCGGCCCCGACGATCTCGTCGCGCTGCTGGACCGCGAGTCGCTCGACGTGGCCCACGAGCTGACCCACTACGAGGTGAGCCGGGAGGCGAACAGCGTGCGGAACAACGGGCCGCACCTGATCCAGCCGCTGCCCGAACCCGGCTCGACGCGAGGATGATCCCGGAGGACTGGCGGCCGATCCACCGTGCCGACGGCGAGCGGGTCGGCTACGTCTCCCCCGACGGAGTTCCGCGCACCCTGCTGGGCACGGCGCTCGCACTTCACGACGGGGAGGATGGCCGCGCGGCCCTCGCGGAACGGGGACTCACGGCGCTCGACCGACGGTGGTTCGCACGGCTGCCCGACGAGCTCGTGCCGGGCGTCGACCCCCGGCGACCGGACGCCGCGTGGGGCTGGCACCCCGTGGTCGTCGTCGAGGCCGGACCCGCGACATGCCGGATCCGCCTTTGGATGGCATCGCCGGCCGAGCTGCGCATCACGCTCGAGCTGCCCGTCCCGGTCGGGGACCTGCTGCTGGAGGAGCCGCCGGACGTCTGAGGGACCCGCCTGCCGGAGCGCTCCCGCAGGTCAGCGGAAGGGGCTGTAGCCGAGCTGGTTGCGGGTGGCGATCATCTCGCCGACGTGGTTCGTCCAGTGACCGAGCATCGGCCAGCGCACGAGGAAGCCGAGCGCGGCGTCCCACATCCCGTAGAGCCAGCCGAAGGCGCCCGGATCGACACCCAGCATCCGCAGCCGCGTCCCGGCGTCGACCGTCCGGTCGAGGTCGGCCGGTGCGAGCCGCCCGAGGAACGCGCGCACGTCCTCCGCGACCGCCGCGGCGTACGCGTCGACCTCGGCCAGGTCGAGGTCGGCCGCCCACGGCTGCTCGACCTCCTGCAGGCCGGCGCCACCCGCGGTCGCCTCCGGCGGGAAGGCGGCGAGGCGCCGGTCCTCCCCCGGCTCGCCGGCGCCGGCGACGACGAGCGCCAGGGCGGCGTGCCGGGCGACGTGGTAGGTCGCCCAGCGGATGCTGTTCCCTCCCGGCAGCCGCGCGGTACGCGCGTCCGCCGGCACGATCCGCTGCACCTGACCGCGCAGGCGGGCCTGGGTGTCGTCGTGCTCCGCGAGGAGCCATGCCGTCAGGTCCATCGAGATCCTCTCATCCCGCCGGGCGCGACGGTCGCGACCGATCGCGCCGCTCGTCGAGCAGCGCGTGCCGCCGCCGCATCCGGCCGGCGGTGTACGACGCCGCGAGCAGGGCCGCGGCGAGCCCCACGACGATCGTGAGCGCCGGATGCCACTCGAGCTCCGACCCCAGGCCGGCGGTCTCCGCGACCGCGAGCAGCAGGGCACCGGCGGCGACCAGCGCCCAGCCTGCCCCCTTGTCGGTGAACGCCACGAACTGCCGCTTCACGGATGCCGTCCACGCCAGCAGGCTCGCCACGTCGCGACGGTAGCGGACACCGGTCCGCCGTTCTCAGGATCCGCCGCCGCGATCCAGGAGGATCCGGGCACGAGTGCGGCGCGCCGCGGTGGATGTCCTGAACACGTCGGACGGGGCGGCGAGGGCGTCAGCGGAACGCGGCGACGACGCCGCGGATGACGCCGACCGTCTCCTCCCATCCGCCGACCGCCCTGGTGGGGATGTCGAGCGCCTTCACCGGGTAGTCGTTGCCCTCCGGGTCGAGGCGATCGCCGACGAAGAGCATCGCCGCATACGGGATGCCGGTCAGCTCGGCGAGACGCCGCATTCCGTACGCCTTGTCGATGCCCTTGCGGGTGATGTCGACCGAGGTCGACCCGCCGCTGCGCACCTCGAGGTCGGGCAGCTGCGCCTGCACGGCCGCCCGAAGGCGGTTCTTCTTCTCCCCGGACGGATCCCACGCCCGCTTCTCGTCGAGCGGCGCCTGCTGCCCCAGGGCGGAGAAGGTGATCTGCGAGCCGCGGTCCTCGAGGGCCGGCCCCCACGTGCGGTCAGCCCAGAGGCCGAGCCCCTTCGCCTGCTCCTCGACGGCCCGCATGGCTCGCTGCTTCTCGTCGTCGGTCAGGTCCTCGGCGTAGACGCACGTGAGGCCGTCGCTCGTCACCCGCCAGTACTGCGTGCCGCATGTCGGCATGAGGTGGAGACGCACGGCGAGCGGATCCGGCAGGGCGCCGAGGCGCGAGACGACCTGCAGGCGGAACTGCTCGATCTGGCCGCCGGAGATGACGCAGACCTCGGTGACGGCGAGCAGGTCTCGCAGGGCGTCGCGGACGGGGTCCGGCAGCGGCGCCTTCGAGGGGGCGAGGGTGTCGTCGAGGTCGAAGGCGACGAGGCGTGGACGTGCGGGCACGGCGGGGGTGTCCATGGTCCGACACGCTAGGGCAGGCGCTGGCGCTGCCTGCTGCACCGCGGAGGCGGCTCGCAGTCGGCACCGGTCATATACCCGGCCGGCGATCGGACTCGGCTCCGACACGCCGCCGTCCCCTTGTCCGTGACGCTTGGGGAATTACAATCAGGTAACGAGCCCGCGAAGCTTCGCGGATCACCAGGGAACCATGGTTGTGCGCGATGCCCGCCAGAGAACACCATGGGGCCCCTGAGCCACGGTGAAGACGCCCGAGCTCCACGCACACTCCCCAGTGACGTTAGGAACCATGGAATCAGGAGCACTCGGCGACGCCCTTCCCGACGGAAGGGTGAGCATCGGCAACGCGAGCCACTTCGGCCCGGCGTTCCCGTCCGTCGATCTCAGCGTGCCGGCGCGGCGCGTCGGATGGCGCACCGGGTACCGGCTCGCGCTGCTCGGCACCGACGCGACCGTCATCGCGGTGACGCTGCTGTTCGCCTTCTCGGTCCGGTTCGATCACGCTCCGCTCGCCGAGCTCAGTCAGAAGACGATCGTCGGCCTCTCGCTCGGCGTGCTGTGGCTGATCACGCTCGCCGCCTTCCGGTCCCGGGAGATCCGTGAGCTGGGGGCCGGCAGCATCGAGTACCAGCGGGTGGCGAAGGCGACGTTCGCCGCGTTCGGGCTGCTCGCCGTCGTCGCGATCCTCCTGAAGCTCGACGCGTCGCGCGGCTACCTGGCCATCGCCCTCCCGGTGGGGTTCTTCGCCCTGCTGGTGGAACGCTTCTTCTGGCGGTCGTGGCTGCTCGCCCGGCGCCGTGAGGGTCTGTGCCTGACCGACGCGTTCATCGTCGGCTCCCACCTGGACGCGACCCGGGTGACCCACGACCTGCTGAAGCACAACCACGCCGGCTACCGCCCGGCGGGCGTCGCCTTCACCGACGGCACCGGCGGCGCCCTGTCCGCCTCCGTCGACGGCACCGCGGTGCCGCTCGTCGAGTTCGCCCACCTCGCCGACACCGTGCGCGCCACCGGCGCCCGTGCGGTGATCGTGGCCGGCGAGCTGCCGGGCGGCCGCGAGCAGGTCCAGAACCTCGGCTGGCAGCTCGAGAACTCGCGGACCGAGCTGATCCTCGTCTCCCGCCTCACGGACGTCGCCGGCCCCCGCATCCACATGCGCCCGGTCGAGGGCCTGCCGATGCTGCACGTCGACCTGCCGCAGTACGCCGGGGTCAACCACTCGGTGAAGCGCGGCATCGATGTCGTGCTCGCGGGCGTCGCCTTCCTGCTGCTGTCCCCGGTGCTCGGGATCGTGGCCCTCGCGGTGCTGCTCGACTCCCCCGGCCCCGTGCTGTTCCGCCAGGAGCGGATCGGCCTCGCCGGCGAGCGGTTCACGATGTTCAAGTTCCGCAGCATGGTGGTGGACGCGGAGGCGCGGCTCACCGACCTCGCGCGCCGGAACGAGGGCTCCGGTCTGCTGTTCAAGATGAGGGACGACCCCCGGGTCACCCGGGTGGGCGCGGTCATCCGCCGGTTCTCGCTCGACGAGCTGCCCCAGCTGTTCAACGTGCTGAACGGCAGCATGAGCCTCATCGGGCCGCGGCCGCCGCTCCCCCGTGAGGTCGCCGCCTACGAGGGCCGCGTGAACCGCCGCCTGCTGATCAAGCCGGGCATCACGGGGCTGTGGCAGGTGAGCGGACGGTCGAACCTGTCGTGGGAGGAGAGCGTCAAGCTCGACCTCTACTACGTGGAGAACTGGTCGGTCGTGACCGACTTCGTGATCCTGCTGAAGACGGTGCGTGCCGTGCTCAGAAAGGACGGGGCGTACTAGCCGCCTCGCTCGGCCGCTCCGGCGTCTCGTCCGGCGCGTGGCCCCGCACGCGCGGCGGGAGGACGGGTCGCCGCACCCGGTAGACGCCCGCGGCCGCCAGCAGTCCGGCGAACGCCACGACGAGCGCGACCCAGTGCCCCAGCGGATGCCACGCGAGCCCTGCGCCCAGCGCAGCGACGAGCAGCACCACGACGACGATCGCGTCCCGGGTCCGAGCCGGCATGAGCGCTCCCTTGCGGCGGGAAGCGCACCGGGCCCGGCCCGGCACCACTCGCCGACGGCTCAAGCTTGGAGCAGCAGGACGCGCGCCACATCCGACACGCCGCTCGCTGTTACTCGATCGACATCGGGGTCGCTGGGAACGGGATCAGGGCCCGCGGAGCGGGCCGCCGAGGTGCGCGCACGGCGGGGCCGGAGCCCCCCGCGACGGCCGTGATCCGGCGGAACGTCACCCGCTCGCGACCGGTCGGCCAGGTCGCGGCGGGCGCGCCACCGCCGCCGGTCGATGCCCTGTGTTCCCCGGGCACCGTGCGGCGAACCTGGATGCGACGCCGCAGGGTGTTGTCAAGACTCTGCTGGACGGCGCGGGGATTTGCGGTCCCCTTGGATACTCTTCGACCCGTACCGTCCCCTCTCCCCAGGGCTAGGAGCTCGATGTCGCCCGCCTCCATCGCACCCCTCCGTGTCGGCCTCGTCGACGACCACGAGGTCATCGCCACCGCGGTCCGGGCCGCGCTGCGGTCCACCCGCGAGCTCGAGCTCGTCGCCTCGGCGCCGACCGTCGACGGGCTCTTCGCCCGCGCGGCCGGCCGCCTGCACCTCGTCGTGCTCGACCTGCGTCTCGCCGACGGATCGTCGCCCGCCAACAACGTCGAGCGCCTCACCGCGGCAGGCTGCAACGTCATCGCGTTCACGAGCGGCGAGAGCCCCTACCTGCTCCGCGCCGTCGCACGCACGCCCGTGCTCGGCATCGTGCGCAAGAGCGAGCCGCTCGCGGCCCTCACGAGCGCCCTGCTCCGCGCGGCCTACGGGCAGCCGGTCGTGACCGCCGAATGGGCGTCGACCGTCGAGAACGACCCGCTCATCTCCGACGCGAAGCTCAGCCGTCAGGAGCAGCGGATGCTCGCCCTGTTCGCGAACGGGAACACCGCGCAGACCGTGGCCGACGAGGCCGGCATCGCGGTCAGCACCATCGAGGACTACGTGCGCCGCATCCGGGCGAAGTACGCCCGAGCCGGCCGGCCCGCGATGACGAAGGTCGATCTGTACAAGCGGGCCGTCGAGGACGGCTTCCTGCCCGCCCCCAACGAGCAGTGAGCACGGCGGCCGACGGCGCCCAGGGCGCCGGGCCCGCCCTGCCCCGCCAGATCCGCCTGCTCAGTCCTCTCGCCGACCGCACCGGCGAGGAGCGGGTGCTCCGGGTCACCGCGTTCGGATTCATGCCGGCGTCGGTCGTGTTCGGGGTGCTCGCGCTCCCCGACCTGCACGCCCAGATGGGCGACTACCCGCTCTGGTGGGTCCTCGCCGTGGTCACCGGGGTGCTCGTCGCGCCGGTCGTGATGGGGCTGCTCGCGTTCGCGGTCCCGCTCCGGGCCCTCAGCGTGCTCGCGTCGGTGAGCGCGGCCACCGCCCTGCTCGCGCAGGTGACCCTCCCCATCGCGAACGACGGGACCCTGGTCCCCGACGCGGGGGCGCCGTGGATCGACGACTTCGTCTCCCTCGGCGCCATCGTCTCGGTACTCGCCGTACGGCCCGTGTGGACGGCGCTCATCGCGTTCTCGACGTCGTGCCTCACCGTCGTCGACCGCTGGGCCGTCACCCCTGGGCACGATCTGCTGCCCGGCGTGCAGAACGGCCTGTACGTGTTCCTGTTCTGCATCACGTTCATCGCGCTCGGCGTCATGACGTTCCACGGCGTCAGGGCCGCCGACCTCGCCGAGGCCGCGGCGCTCGAGGCGGCGGCGAACGCCGCAGCCGACGCCGCGCGCGAGCGGGAGCAGGGTCGCATCAACGCACTCGTCCACGACCGCGTGCTCGCGACCCTGCTCGCCGCCGCGAGACCGGTGCCCGGAAGCGAAGCCTTGCGCCGAGCGGACGCCGCGCGGGCGCTCGACGGCCTGCGGGCCCTGCTCTCCGACAGCGAGGACCTCGGCGGCGACCTCGACGGGGAGGCGTTCGCCTGGTCCCTCCAGGCCACCACGACCGAGCTCGCCCCCGAGGCCGTCTTCGGCTACGAGGTCCACAGCGACCTCCGGATCCAGCCGGCGGCGGTCGAAGCCCTCACCGCCGCGGCCGAGGAGGCGCTCCGCAACTCGGTGCTCCATGCCTCGGCCGCGAACCGCACCGTGCACGTGCACGTGGGCGAGGACGGCGCGCAGGTGGACGTGCTCGACGACGGCGTCGGCTTCGATCCGAGCCGGGTACCGCCGACCCGGCTGGGGATCTCCGAGAGCATCCGCGGCCGGATGGAGGCCCTGCCGGGCGGATCCGCGGTCGTCGTCTCGACGCCGGGGATCGGCACCCGGGTGCAGCTGCGGTTCCGGCCGGACGGCGACCGGTGATCGAGGACACCTGGCACCTTCCGCAGGGGCTGTGGGGCCGATTCCTGCTGTCGCTGCTCGGCGGCCGGTTGGCCTATCTCGCCCTCTTCATGCTCGTGCACGCGGTGCTCGCGTTCACGACCTCGGGCGTCACCCTGCTCGACGTGGTCGAGCTCGTGCTCATCTGCGCACCGCAGGCGATCCTCACGATCGCCAGGGCGATGAACACCGGGGTGCTCATCGCGTCCTCCCTCGGACTCGTCGTCGCGGCGGCGCTCGGCATCTACTCGCTGCCGACTGACGGATCGTGGCCGGGCTACGGCGCCTGGCAGCTCGGCGCCATCACGATCAGCCTCTTCGGCTTCGCGCTGATCGGCCGGTACCTCGCCGCCTGGGCCACCCTGATCGCGGTGGCCGGCATCGCGGTCGGCTGGTCCGTGTCGACCGGGCAGGGCTGGGGGCACGGCCTGGCACTCGTCGACCGGCACCTCGGCACCCTGCTCGTCGGGACGCTGTTCGCCTGGAGCCTCGCCCGCGCCAGAGCGACCTTCACCGCCTACCAGACGCTCGAGCGGCGGACGCGGGCGCAGGAGCGGGCCGCGAGCGCACGGGCAGGAGCCCGCCGCAGCGCGGTCGAGGACGTGCTCGAGCAGGCGGGCCCGATGCTGACCGCCATCGCTGAGGGACGCCCGCTCAGCGACGCGGACCGGCGGGAGCTGCTCGTCATCGAGGGCGCGCTCCGCGACCACATCCGGGCCCCCTTCCTCGCGACCGGGCGCCTGCGCGACGCCATCGCGACCGCGCGCCGCAGGGGCGTCAACGTTCTCCTGCTCGACGAGATCGATCCGCACGAGGATCCGGAGGTGCGCACGGCGGCGGCGGCCTGGCTCGCGGAGCGGATCCGCTCGGCGCAGGGCGAGCGCTTCGTGGGGCGGGTGCGCAGCACGGACCGGGGCCTCGCGGTCAGCGCCGTGGCCGGGACGCTGAGCGAGGAGACGACGATCCCCGGGCCGGGCGCCGGAGAGAACCCGCTGCTCGACGGACTGTCCTCACATCTCCCAGCGAGTCCATAGGCGGGACTCAGGTTCTGCCCACCGGGCATTGGTTGTGTTACCCGCATGGTGCTGGTGATCGTGCTGACCGTGCTCGCGGCCTGGGTGCTCGGCGCAATCGCGCTGGCCTTCCTGACCGGCGGCATGATCCACGAGCGCGAGGAGCACGACCGCCCGTTCGGCGGCGGCCGCTACAGCGAGCGCTCCTCCCGCCGTCACGCCTTCAACTGACCGCTCGGCTACTTCGCCCTCACGTGCAGGACGACGGGTCCGACGTCCGTCGTCGCCCCGTCCCGCAGCGTGAAGGTGCCGGTCGGCGGGGCGAACCACCACGGGCCGTCGCCGCACGGCACGAGCCCGAGGAAGGACTCGGGGTCGTACGCGTAGCCGCCGGGCCGCAGCCCGTGCACGGTGACGTTGCCGTCGCGCCCGGGCGGGCGGATGCTCATGCGGGCCCCGTCGGTCGTGGCGGCGGCGCCGACGACCCGCGGGATGCCGGCGCCCGACGAGATGAACCACGCCTTGTACGTCGCGGGCTTCGGTCCGGGCGACAGGTTCTGGTCCGTCGACGTGGTGATGTCCACCGCCACCGGCGCTGACGCGAGGTGCCCGGGCGCCGTCACGGTGATGGGGTAGGCGGCCGGCACGAGCCCGGCGACGGTGAACCCGCCGGTGGAGTCCGCGGTCGAGTTCCGGACCAGGGCGGTGGGGTCCCCGACGGAGACGGAACCGCCGGACGCGCCCCCGATGCGACCGGTGAGGGTGAGCGCGGGGCTGTCGAGCACCATGTCGACCGTCGTGCCGGTCTGGGTGGCGACGCCGGAGCCGGCGGCGTAGGTGGCGCCCGTGAGATCCGACGGGCGGCTCACCGCGTACACGCGGTACTCGATGCCCGGCATCAGACCGCCGATGGAGTACCGCCCCGTGCTCGGATCGGCCGCCGCGCTGCGCAGGACCTGCCGGGAGGCGAGGTCCTCGGCGACGACCTGCACGGGCGTGCCGGCTCCCGCACCGGTGACGGTGCCGTCGATGCGCCCCGCCGACTGCAGGGCGGCGTCGACCTCGACGACGCCGAGGACGTCCGGCACGTACGCCTGCTCGGTCGTCGGGATGTAGTGCTCGGAGGTCCGCTCCAGCGGCTGGAGCGTGACCGTTCCCTGGCCCGCGACCGAGGTGGTCGGGGACGGGGTCGACGTCGGTGTGGGCGTCGGCGTCGGGCTCGCGGTACGGCCCGGGATCGGGACGGGTTCCGCGGCGACCGATCGCTGCCCCGCACCGTCCGGGTAGCGGCCGATGGACAGCTGGTAGGTGCCGCTCGGCACGGCCCCGAACGTGTAGACGCCCGTGCTGCCCGAGGTCGTGGTGGCGACCTGTGCGCCGTCCTTGCTGAGGATCACGGGCACGGACTCGGTGACCGGCTTGCCGTTCGCGATGAGCACCCCGCGGATCGTGCCGCCACGTCCGGGACGCGGCAGCGTCACCGACGACGTCGCGTCGCCCTTCACCACCGCCTGGACCGCCTCGGCCAGGTACGGGGCCTTGGGCACGACCGCGACGGCGTAGGTGCCGGGCGCAACGGGCTGCGAGGTGAACCGGCCTGCGGAGTCGAGATGGAGCGTCTGCGCGACGGATCCGTCGAGCCGCCGCAGCTGCGCGGCCCGCACCGCCGAGCCGTGCAGCGGGCTCGTGCCCGAGACCCGGCCGGGGCCCTGCAGCAGGAAATGGAGGTCCTTCCCGCCGGCCAGCCCCTTGGCGGTCGCGGCGGGCCAGCCCTGGTACAGCGGTGTGGAGACGGGCTTCGCGACCGTGCCGCCGATGATGCCGCGGACGAGCAGCCGGCCGCCCACGTCCGCGATCGCCTGATAGGAGTCGGGCGCCGTCCCGGCGTAGGCGTAACCGTCGACGGTCGACGGGACGTCGAGCGTGAAGCGCCCGTTCGAGTCGGTGGTCGTCGAGGCGCGCACGCCGTTCTGCGGGGACCAGAACCCGACGGTGATGAAGGGGACCGGCTTCGCGGACACCGTGACGACGCCACGGATGGTGTCGGTGCCGCCGACGTTCGCGGTGATCGCCGGGACGAGGGCGGCGGCCACGATCACGAGCCCGATGGACAGCATCGCGACGAGGTCGAAGATCCGCCGCGACCGGAACCGCGCCCGGATCGTCCCGTTCCCGCTCACCGCACCTCTCCCCGGACGCGCACTCCCCCGTCCGCGCCGGATCAGCAGTCAACCAGGTCCGGCCGACGGAAGCCGGAGATCGGGCACCGGACGAGGCTGGACGACCGACCTCCTGCGCGGAACCACCAGGATCGACGGGAGGGCGGAAGGGGACGCACGTCGAGGCGCCGGATCGTCGTGCGGACGCTGGTCGCCGCGGGCGCGGTCGTGATCGGCGTCGCGATGGCCTTGGCCCTGCTCCCCGGCCGGCCCGCGGCCTGCGGCTCGCTGCTGGCGCCGGCGATCCCCCACGCGGTGCGGGCCTGCGCCGAGGCCCAGGGCGCCTTCGTCCCGGCGCTCGTCGACTTCCTCACCGTCGGGCTCCTGACGCTCGAGGCCGAGGTCGTCGCGCTCCCGAGCCGCCCCCGGCAGTCCGGGTCCGGCTCCCGGTTCCGCTGAGTTCGGCGCCCCGACGTGTCGCTTCGCGGGCAGCCCGCTCCGGTCCGCTAGACCTGTTCCATGACCTGGATCCCCGTGACCGCCGCCGTGATCGGCGGGTGGATCGTGCTGTCGGCCGCCGTCGCCATCGCCTTCGGCCAGGCCGTGCGGATCGCGAACCAGCGCACCCCTCGCCGCCCGTCGCCGGCTCGCCGCCGTGCGTCCACCCTCGACCGCGTGGTGGAGATCGCCACCGGTGCGATCCCGATCATCCGCCCGCGGATGGTCGACGCGGCCACCGGCGCGATCCCGATCATCCGGCGCCGCCTCGACTGACGGTCGTCGACCCTCGGGGCGTCAGGATCCGAGCGGCTCGATCCGCAC
>NZ_JAODBE010000161.1 GCF_025463795.1 Amnibacterium sp. | reverse complement strand
CGGTGGACGCCGCCGATCCGCCGTTGGTGCCGGAGCCCACGGTGACCTGGGTGGCGGTGATCGTCGTTCCGCTGACCGTGCCGAGCACGAGCACGTTCGTGCCCGCGGTCACCGCGCTCGCCGACGCGGCGCTCGACCCGGACCGGTAGGTCGTCGAGGACGCCTCATCGACGGTGACCTTCTGCCCCGCCGAGGTCGTCAGGGTGAAGCCCGACGACGCGACACTGTCCACCGTGCCGGAGGAGCCCCCCGGCTCCGGCCCGGACCGCGCATTCGATCCACCCGCCGGCCTCCCCGCCGCCGACGAGGATGACGCCGACGGCGACGCCGCCACGCCGCTCGACGACGCCCCCGCCGCGGACACGGCACACCCCGCCATCACACCGATCACGCCCAACCCCAAGGCGGTGACCGCCAGCACCTGTCTGCTCTTCCTCACCGTGCAACTCCTCCGGTCTCGATCGATGGTGCGGAAGCCGGCACGCGCGGCGGTCGGCCGCATCGGCCGGACCGCTTCGTCGGGTTCCACTGTGGGCCGTTCCTACTCAGTCGTCCAACAGCAAGATGCGATCGGATCAAGCACCCGCCATGCTGAGTGCGGGCTCGAGCGAGTGGACGGGAGCCTGGCGGGCGGGCAACCCCGTACGCCGCCTACGCGGCCGCATCGCCGAGTCGCTTCGCGAGCTCATCGATCTCGACCGGCGCCCCGAGGCCGAAGCCCTGCCCGCGGTCGAAACCGGCTTCGCGCACCCGCTCCAGGTCCTCCTCGCTGCACACGCCTTCAGCGACGGTCCGGAGGCCGAGCCCGCGCGCGAGGCCGACGATCCCCGAGAGCAGGTCGGGCGGACTCGGCTCGGGAGGCCGAACGAAGGACCGGTCGACCTTGATCTCGGTGACCGGGACGTCGCGCAGCTGCGCGAGTGACGTGTACCCGGTGCCGAAGTCGTCGAGGGCGATGCCGACGCCGAGGGCGCCGACTTCGGACAGCTGCTGCACGGCGACGAGCGGGTCCTCCGGCAGCTTCGACTCGGTCAGCTCGATCGTGAGGGCTGCAGGGGGGAGGCCGGCCGAGTCGAGGACCTCGCACAGGTCGCGGACGAAGCGGGGGGAGCCGAGCTCGTCGACCGACACGTTCACCGCCAGCCCGAGCCGCGGATGGCGAGCGCGCAACCGCGCGAGGTCCTGACAGGCCTGCCGCACCACGGCGTGCCCGATCGAGGTGATCTCGCCGATCAGCTCGGCGAGAGGGATGAACTCGTCCGGGTAGACGGTGCCGAGCGCAGGGTGGGCCCATCGGGCGAGTGCCTCGACGGCGACGATGCCGCCGGTCGCCAGGTCGACCTGCGCCTGGTACAGCACCGTTATCTCGCCTCGCTCCGCAGCGCCGGGGAGATCGCGGGCGAGCATCTGGGGGCGTCCGAGGGGGAGGCCGCGGAGGGCCCCGGAGGCCCGGTTCATGCGCTGGTACATCGTGAGGTCGGCCGGCCGGACGGGCGTACGAGCCGCCGCAGGGGCATCGTCGCCGAGGAGCGGATCACGGCTGAAGGCGAGACCGGTCGACAGCCGGATCGAGACGCAGCCGTCGCCGATCGCGAGCGGTGCCGCGAGTGAGTCCTCGAGGCGGCGGAGGATCGACTGCACCTCGTTCTCGCCTGCGACGCGATCGAGGACGACCACGAACTGGTCGCCCGCGATCCGCGAGACGGTGTCGCCCGGCCGGAGACCGCCGCGGAGGCGCGCCGCGACCTCGGCCAGGACCTGGACGCCGGCGCCGGGACCGAGGTCGTCGCCGGACCGGCGCAGACCGTCGATGTCGCAGAAGATGACCGCGATGGCGGCCCGATCCTCAGGCGGCCGGCATGCGCGGGCCGCGCAGCCCTCGACCGCGCCGCGGTTGGGCGGACCGGTCGGCTGAGTGTGTCCCTCCGACCGTTCGGGGAGCGCTTCGAGGGACGGCACCTCATCGGACGCGGTACTCCCCGACGACTCGCACATGCGGTTCCCGCTCCTTCCCCGGCACAGCGTCGATCCCATCGACCTGTCGTCGCCCGGCCTGTCGTCGCCGATCCGGCGCGGTCCCTCGACGACCGGGGCCACGTGCGACCCCCGTCGCTCCGCACCCGTACGTCATCGTTCTCGGCGAGCGTCCGTCGCTGCGCCTCCGGCACCTTCGCCCGGCTGCCGACGAGCGGTCAAGCCGAGGGGGGCGGGATCGCGATCCGGGGCGCATTGCGGATAGGCGGAGCGGCGGAACCGGATGAGGAGGACCCCGGGGGACCTCCTGTGACCCATCGGGACTCGGCGCATCGGGGTCGACGCTCCCGGGCTGAGCCTCATGGAACTCGTGTCCCTCGTTTCGAACCTGCGGCTACCATCGCTCCGTGTCATGACGCTCACCCCCTCGGACGGCCCGGCCGACACCCGCCGCGGCCCGCTCGCCGAGACGCTCGTCGACACCCGCGATCCCCTCGATGCCGAGCGCACGGTCGGCGATGTGATCGGGGAGCATCGCATCCACGCGCGCCACCCCGACGCGTTCCACGCGGTCGTCACCCACACGACGATCGCCGATCTCACGATCGGTCACTTCGAGTACGGCAGTCCGATGGCGATCACCGCGGAGCCCCTCGACAAGTACGCCATCAACTTCGCGCTTCGTGGCTCGTTCGCGGTCACCAGTCGCGGCGAGCAGGCAGCCGTCGGCACCTCGCGGAGCGCGATGTTCGTGCCTGGAGCGGAGTCCGCGATGACCTGGAGCGGCGATCTCCGGACGCTCTGCATCCTGATCCCGGCCGACGCCCTCGAGCGACGCTTCGCCATCCTCGCCGGCACGTACGAGCGACCGATCCGATTCGCGCTCGAGGATGAAGCCCCTGCGTCGCAGCTCGTGCTCGCCCTGGTGGCGGCCGCGCTGCGCGCCACGAGGAACGGGCGTCGAGAGGTGCCCTCGCCGGTGGCGTGGGAGCTTCGCGACGCGCTGCTCTCGACGATCCTCCTGGAGCTGCCGCATGCCGATCGCGGCATGCTGCTCGCCGTGCCGACATCGGGGACCGAGTCGCTCGTGCAGTCGGCCATCGAGGAGATGCGCCGCCGGATGGCCGCCGCGCCCCGGGTCGCCCTGATCGCGGCCGCGATCGGAACGACGGAGCGAGCGCTTCGTGCGAGCTTCCACGAGGCGACCGGAACCACGCCGAGCGCCTACTTCAAGCGGATGCGTCTCGAAGCGGTTCGCACGGCGCTCCTGCGGTCGTCGCCGCAGCGGACCACGGTGACCCGGGTCGCGCAGGACGTCGGCGGGTTCGTCCACATGGGGCGGTTCGCCGGCGACTACCTGCAGGCGTTCGGGGAGCACCCCGGCGAGAGCCTCCGTCGTGGATTCAAGCCGCACCCGAACGCCGTCGGCGCGATTCGCGACTGGTACGAAGCGGTCGACCCCGTGTGGCCTGAGCAGCGCGCCGGCTGACCGGGCGTTCCTGAGGGCCACGAGCTGCGCGCTCGAGCGAACGTCGCCGTGGTCGCAGGAATAGCCGGCAGCGTCGACTCGGCGCTTCCGCCGAGCGGTGGCGGAGGGGACGGTCAGAGCCCCAGCGGCAGCATCTTCGAGTCCGCGCTCCGCGTCTGGTATTGGATTCCACGGGGGGAAAGGACCTGCTCGATCGCGTTCACCATCCCGCCCACGAGCCCCGCTTCGTTCCCGAGGGAGCTGTGGACGATGGAGAGGTTCCGGGTCGCGAGCGGCTGCGCCTGCTGGTACACGACGCTCCGGATCTGGGCCAGCATGTCCTCCGTGCATTCGGTGACCGGTCCGCCGAGCACGATGCGCGCCGGGTTGTAGAAGTTCACGAGGTTGGCGACGACGTCGCCTATCAAGAGGGCCGCGTCCCGCACCACACTGGTCGCGGCGCCGTCACCCAGCGTCAGAGCCTGCAGCAGATCTGCCGGTGACGCGGGCTCTCCCCGGACGGTTCCGAGCCGCGCGGCGATCGCATCGATCGACGTCACGGCTTCGAGGCAGCCCTTCCCGCCGCAGTGGCAGATCACGCCCTGCATGTCCGGGACCCTCGTATGCCCGATCGTCGTGGCGGCTCCGTCCGCCCCGTGCAGCAGCAGCCCGTCCTCGCTGACCAGGCCGCCGCCGATGCCGCTGTCGATGTCCACCATGAGGAGCGGGAGGCTGCCGCCCCGAAGTGCACGCGCCTCGCCCAGGGCCATCAGATTCACGTCGTTGTCCACCACGATGTCGCAGTTGAAGGCATCCGCCATGTGCTTGCAGACGCTGTAGCCGTCCCAGCCCGGCATGCGCGGCGGCCTGACGGCGTACCCCTGCCTGAGGTCCACTGGTCCCGGCAGACCAACCGACATGGCGAGCGCCTTGTCAGGAGACAGGCCCGCGTCGGCCATCATCGCGGCGAAAGTCTCGCTCACCTCGTCCAGCAGCCGTGCGGGACCGATGGACACGTCGACGTCGATATCGGCCCGGCGCACGATCTGCTTGTCAAGGCTGGTGAGCGCGAGCCGCGTCTTGGACAGCGACACGGCGGCGACGAGGACGACCCCTCGGTCGGCCGAGATGCGGAACGTCTGCGCCGGCCGGCCGCGCACCTCGCTGAGGGAGGCGTCCGACTCCTCGATGAGGCCGTGGTCGAGCAGGACACGGAGATGCTGGTCCACGGTGGATCGCGCCAGACCGGTCACCTTCACGATGTCGCTCCGGCTCGTTCGGGAGCGCCCGGCGATGAAGCGGGCGATCACGCTCCGTGCCTTGTGTCCGTCCTGCGTGAGGTTCCGGTCGTCCTCGAGCAGCTCGACCTCGGTCCACAACGTACCCACGCGAGAACTTTATGTGCGACCGCACACGCTCGTGTCCGTGATGTCGTCTTTGGCGCCAGATATATGGCGAAAAAGAAAGAAAGCAGGCAGCTTCTACCGGTTGCTGCGCCCACTTAGGCTCCCCGCTGAGCAAAGCAGATCGCGTGAGCGTGGCGATCCCAGAGCTCGATGCGACAAGGAGGTGCGCAGTGACGGCCGACCCGATGAGTGCTACTCCCGTTCTGGAGCTGCGGGACGTCGCCAAGCGGTTCGGCGGGATCGCCGCATTGTCGTCCGCCTCGCTGGTGCTCCCCACGAGCACGGTGCTCGCCCTCGTCGGCGAGAACGGTGCCGGCAAGTCGACGCTCATCAAGATCGTCAGCGGCGTGCAGGGCCAGGACGAGGGCGAGGTGCTCGTCGACGGCGTCCCGGTCCGCTTCACTACGCCGCAGGATGCGACGGCGGCGGGCATCGCCACCGTGTACCAGGAGTTGAGCCTCCTTCCGGGCCTGTCGCTGGCTGAGAACCTCGTGCTCGGCACCTACCCCAAGCGGAGCGGCATCATCGACTGGCGCCGGACGCGTCGCGAGGCGGCCGAGCTACTCGACGAGCTGGGACTGCGGCTGCGCCCGACCACTCTCGTCGCCGACCTGAGCCTCGCCGAGCGCTACCTCGTGGAGATCGCTAAGGCCGTCCGGCACCGCCCGCGCGTCCTCATCCTGGATGAGCCGACCGCCGCGCTCGACCCCGAGGACAGCCGTCGCATCTTCGACCTCATGGAGACGCTGCGCCGCGGCGGGACGAGCATGATCTTCGTCTCCCACCGGCTCGACGAGCTCTTCATCACCAGCCAGGCGTACATGGTCATGAAGGACGGCGCCACGGTCGGCGCCGGGGCGATCGCCGACACGAGCGAAGCCGAGCTCGTCCGGCAGATGCTCGGCGGCGCGACGCCCGAACGGACCCGGAGTGCCACCGCCACGCGGGAGGCCTCGGCCACGACGTCACCGATCGTGCTCACCGCGCGTGCCGCCGCGAGTCCCTCCGTGCAGGGTGTCGACCTGGTTGCTCGGAAGGGCGAGATCATCGGCGTCGCCGGCCTCCGAGGATCCGGGCAGACGGAGCTGTGCCGTCTCCTCGCCGGCGTCGACCCGCTCGTGGCCGGTGACATGGAGGTGGACGGCCGCACGTATGCCCCGCGCGGCGCCCGCCAGGCGATGGACCGGGGCGTCGTCTACCTGCCGCAGGAGCGCAAGAGCCAGGGGCTCTTCCTGAACCTCAACGTCGCGCAGAACGTCGCCGTCGCGCCCATGGTGACCGGCCGGATCCGTTGGGCGTCACGGCGGACGCAGGAGCGGCTCGCGACCGACTACCGCGAACGGCTGGATATGCGGCTCCCGGCCGGACGCGTCGACACCCCCGTGGGCGCGCTCTCGGGCGGCAACCAGCAGAAGGTCGTTCTCGCGCGCTGCCTCGCCGCCGGACCGACCGTCCTCGTCCTCGACGAGCCGACCCGCGGCGTCGATGTCGGCGCCAAGCAGCAGATCCACGACCTGATCCGTGCCCAGGCGGCCGAGGGCATGTGCGTGATCGTCAGCTCGTCCGAGCTGAGCGAGCTCCTCGCCCTGTGCTCCCGGCTGCTCGTGCTGCACCGCGGGGACGTGGTCGTCACGCTCGCCGGCGACGACATGCAGGAGACCACCATCCTCAGCCACGCCTCCGGCGTGAGCGACGGAGCGACTTCCGACAGGAGAGACGCATCATGAAGACATCGCCGTCTGAACCCGCCGTCGGGACCCCACAGCCCCCGGTGGTCGCGGCGGAGGACAAGACCGTGCTGCGCGTGCAGGCCGAAGCCGCTGCCTCCGGCCGCTCCCGGCGCTCGATGCTGTTCTCGTACGGTCCGGTGGTCGGGGTCGTCGTGGTGCTGCTCCTCCTCGCCGCCGTGTTCGTGCCGTCGTTCCTCGGTGCCCAGAACCTGCTCAACGTGCTGCAGCAGATGTCGATCATCGGAGTCGTCAGCATCGGCATGACGTGCGTGATCCTGACCGGCGGCATCGACCTGTCCGTCGGGGCGGTACTCGAGCTCACCACCGTCGTCTTCGCCTCGGCGCTGAAGGGTCACGTCCCCGTGCCGCTCGCGATCCTGTTGGCGCTCGCGATCGGCGGCGCCGCCGGCCTGGTGAACGGGATCGGCTCGACCGTGTTCCGGATCCAGCCGTTCGTCATGACGCTGGCGACGCTCGCGATCGCGGAGGGCATCGCGCTCGCATTCACCAATGGCAGCACGATCTACTTCACCAGCTCGTCCGGCGTCGTCGACTTCCTCGGCGGCGGCGGGATCGGCCCGCTGTCCGGCGAGTTCGTCGTGTTCGCCGTGCTGGTGGTCATCGCGTGGCTCGTACTCCGGTTCGTCCCCTTCGGACGGTACATCTACGCCGTCGGTGGCAGCGCTGAGACCGCACGCCTCTCGGGCATCCGGGTCAAGACCGTCCTGTGCTCCACCTTCGTGATCTCCGGCCTGTGCGCCGCGATCGCCGGCATCATGACCGCCGCGCGACTGGGCGTGGGCGTGCCGACGGCCGGAGGCCTTACCAACCTGGACGCGATCGCCGCCGTCGTGATCGGCGGCACCAGCCTGATGGGCGGCCGCGGCAGCATCTGGGGCACCGTCGGCGGCGCGCTCGTGCTGGCAGTGATCAGCAACGTCATCACCCTCGTCGGGATCTCCCCGTACCAGTCCGAGATCATCCGCGGCTGCGTCATCGTCGCCGCGGTGCTCCTCGGGTCGATCGGCGTCCTTCGCAACCGCCGGCGCACGCGCACGTCCACGTGACGGCACGGCCGCGCTCGGACGCGCGGTCATGCCCAGCTTCCCTCCTGAGCCCCCAAGAAAGGACAACCATGCCCAGATTCAGAACGAGCAGAGCCGCCGTTCTCGTCGCCGCGGCCGTGCTCGCGCTCGCCGGCTGCTCGGCCACGAGCGGAGGCGGAGGCGGAAGCGGAGGCGGAAGCGGAGGCGGAGGCGGCACCTCCGCGGCTCCGGCGGCGAAGATCGACCTCGGTCCGTACTGCGACACGACCTGTGGGTCCGCCCTCGCGCTGAAGGCGAGCCAGCAGTCCGTCAACTGCAAGGTCGCCTTCCTCAACGACGCCACGTCGTTCCCGTACGGCGCCGCTCAGGCAGCGAAGGCGCAGCAGTATGCGAAGGAGTACTTCCCGAACATGCAGCTGACCGTCCAGAACGGCAACAACGACGCGGGGACCCAGAGCTCGCAGCTGGACACGGTCGTCGCCCAGGGCTACAAGACCGTGATCCTGGATCCGGTCGTGGCGGACGCCCTCGTCCCCGCCGCGGCGCGAGCGGTGAAGGCCGGCGTGAAGGTCGTCGTGATCGACCGCACGGTCAACACCCCCGTTCTGTCGACCATCAAGGCGCCGGATGTCCCGCTCGCAGTGCGCGCCGCGCAGCACATCGCCACCGCTCTGCACGGCAAGGGCACCGTCGCGCTGCTGTCAGGGACGCCCGGCGCCTCGGCGACCGTCGACCGCACCAAGGGCTTCGAGCAGGTCATGAAGACGTACCCGGGCATCAAGGTCGTCGCGAACGTCAACGGCAACTACGACGCGAACACCTCGAACACCGTCGTGACGAACCTGCTCACCAAGTACGGCAAGGGACAGATCAGCTGGATCTTCTCGGAGGCCGACGTGATGTCGCTCGGTGCCCTCAAGGCGATCCAGGCGGCGGGCCGGAGCGGCGACGTGAAGATCTCCGGGATCGACGGGCAGGAGGAGGCGTTCCAGGCGATCGAGAGCGGGACGTACGACTCGACCGTCGTCTACCCGGTGGTGCAGCCGGCGGCCGTGGTCGCCGCGGCGAAGGTCTGCAGCGGCGAGAGCTTGCCGAAGTCGATCCCGCTGTCCTACCCGCTCGTCACCAAGTCCAACGTCGCGACCTATCGCAACACGAACTTCAAGTAGAAGGAATCGGAACGGAAACGATGAAGCTCTCCTTCAACACCTGGGCCTACTCCAGCTTCCCGTCGTGGTTGCCGGCGTATCCGCTCGAGGAGACCATCAAGCGGCTGGCTCGGATCGGCTACGACGGCATCGAGATCGGCGCGTGGAGCCCCCACGCGTTCCCCGAGACGACCAGCCCCGCCCGCCGCGCGGAGATCAAGCGGGTGCTCGACGGTGAGGGCATCGTGCTCTCGAGCATGCTGCCCGCGCCTCCCGGGAACAACGTCGCGTCGCCGGTACCCGAGGAGCGGGCCTACGCGGTCAGGCAGTACAAGCTGATCGCGGACCTCTGCGCCGAGTGGGGCGGTTCGACGTTGCTGTACATCCCGGGGTGGGTGGTGTTCGGCACCACCCGGAAGCAGGCGTGGGAGTGGAGCAGGGAGGCGCTGCAGCAGATTGCGGATCACTGCGAGCCGCTCGGCATCGTGCTCGCGATCGAGCCGACGTCCTACGACAGCAACCTCATCGACACCGCGGAGCACGCCATCGAGTTGATGGACGAGGTGGGTCGCGACAACGTCAAACTGATGTTCGACACCTTCCACGTGCTGTACCGGCGCGAGGTGATGACGGACTACGTCTACCGGATGGGCAAGGACCTGCGGCACGTCCACATCTCCGCAGAGGAGCGCATGCCTCCCGGCTACGGGCGGGGCGACTTCGTCGCGGTCATGGAGGCGCTGAAGGAGATCGAGTTCGACGGCTTCGCCACTCTGGAGATCGGGTTCGACCATCGCGGCGTCGAGCCAGACTGGTTCGCCAAGGAAGCGTTCCGCTTCCTCAAGCCGCTCGTCTGACTCACCCGCCACCTGTCCGATCCTGTGAGCCGGGGCGACGCCGCGTCGCCCCGGCTCTCGGACCAGCCGCGACCTCTACAGGAGACCGAACGCATGCGACCGCTGTTCTTCCTCAACCCCGACGAAGCACGCATCATCGATGCGATCGCCTCCCACGTCATCCCGTCCGAGCCCGGATCGCCGGGCGCCCGTGAGGCGGGGGTCGTCCACTACATCGACGACACCCTCGCCGGGTTCGGCCGTGACCTGCAGGGTGCCTACCGCAGCGGGCTCGAGGCGCTGCAGGCCGCAGTGGCGCCGTACGGGGCGCGGACCTTCGCCGACCTCGACGAGGAGCGTCAACGCGGCATCCTCGAAGCGGCTGAGGCGTCCCCGGACGTCCCAGACGCCTTCCTCGGCCAGTTCTTCGCGATCGTGTGCGAGCACGTCGTCCAAGGGTTCTTCGGCGATCCCGCCTACGGCGGGAACGTCGACGAGATCGGCTGGCGCCTCGTGGGCTATCCGGGAGCGCAGTGGGGGTTCTCGGCCGACCAGATGCGTCCCGGTGTGGACGCGCGGTCGATCCCGATTCTCACCGTCGCGGATCTGTACGCGCGGGTCGGGACCAGCGCATGACGGAGCGGTTCGACGCCGTCATCGTCGGTCTGGGATCGAGCGGCGGCATCATGGCCGAGCAGCTCTCGGCCGCGGGCATGCGGGTGCTCGGCCTCGAGAAGGGGCGCGATCACACGCAGGCCGATTTCGAGATCAAGCACGACGAGCTGCGCTACTACCAGCGCGGCGCCATCGTCGCCGGCGTGTCCGTCGACCCGGTCACCTGGCGCCCCGACCCGGGATCGACCGCCAGGGTGCTGCCGTGGTCGGCCGGGGTGCTCGGTACGGACGAGCCGCTGTACGGGCTGCCCTCGATCGGCACAGGTGGCGGGACGTTGCACTGGGGGGCGGCCGCGTATCGCTTCCGTGAGGCCGACTTCCGGATGCGCAGCGCGATCCTCGAGCGCTTCGGCGAGCAGGCGCTTCCGGACGGCACGACCCTGCAGGACTGGCCGCTCTCCTACCAGGACCTGGAGCCGTACTACGACCGCGCCGAATGGGAGCAGGGCGTGTCGGGAGCAGCCGGGAACGTGGGTGGCGAGCTGCGTGACGGCGGCAATCCGTTCGAATCCCCCCGGTCGCGGGACTACCCGATGCCTCCGGTGACCCCGGGCCCGGGCGACGGGCCGTTCGTCGCCGCGACCAGGCGCCTGGGCCTGCACCCGTTCCGTCAACCGCTCGGGATCAACTCCCGCGAGTACCGCGGGCGCCCCGCATGCGTGAACTGCGGCTTCTGCCACGGCTATCCCTGCCATGTGCGGGCGAAGTCGACGACGCAGGTCACGTCCGTGCCCGCGGCGAAGGCCACGGGCAACTTCGAGCTCCGCGACATGAGCCGTGTGCTCCGAGTCCTCCGCTCCGCGGACGGCCGCCGGGCGACCGGCGTGGAGTACGTCGACGCGCACGACGTCCTCCACACGGTCGAGGCCGATCTCGTCGTGCTGGCGGCGTACTCCCTCGAGAACGTCCGTCTGCTGCTCGTGTCCGGCATCAACGAGCACGGCCAGGTGGGCAAGAACTTCATGACGCACAACTTCGGTTGGTTCGCGTCCGTCCTCCCCGACGCCACCAACCCCTTCATGGGGACGTTCAACGCCTCAAGCGCGATCGACGACTACACGAGCGAGATCGTCCCCGACAACGACCTCGGGGTGCTCTGGGGGGCGCCGATCATCAGCGTCACCGGCGACCTGCAGCCGATCGAGGCGTACCACCTGATGAATCCGCGGGTCAGGAAGTGGGGGCTGGAGTTCAAGCACTGGCTGCGCGACAACTACACGCACCTGCACCGCATGTACTCCCAGTCGACGAACTTCCCGTCATCGCGGCACTACCTCGATCTGGACCCGGCGGTGAAGGACCGGTGGGGTCAGCCCGCGATCCGCATCACCCACGAGTGGGAGGACCACGACGCCAACGCGGTGACGCTGTTCGGCCGGTACAAGGCCCGCATCGCTCAGGAGATGGGCGCTCGCGAGACGTGGATGGACCCGGCGCGACCGCCGTACCACCTTTCCACCCACGACGTCGGCGTCCATCGGATGGGGGAGGACCCCACGTCGTCCGTCACGGACCGGTTCGGGTCGGTGCACGGCTGCGCCGGGCTGTACGCCCTCGGTGGGGGCGGGTTCGTCAGTTACGGGGGCTACAACCCGAATCTCACGATCCAGGCGCTCACCTACTGGAGCGCCGATCACATCCTCGACACTGCCGGCACGCGACCCAAGGACCTCGCCGCCGTCTGACGCCTGCTCGGCGCGATCAAGAAAGGCCAACACATGCCCGGAAACCGTCCAGTCCGCGTCGGGATCGTCGGACTCGAGTTCGGCGCGGAGTTCATCCCCATCTACCAGCAGCATCCGGACGCCGAGATGGTGGCCGTCTGCCAGCGCACGGAGTCGAAGCTGCACGAGACCGCCGATCGGTGGGGCGTGCCGAAGCGCTACACGGACTACGGCGACCTGCTGGCCGACCCCGACATCGACCTGGTGCACATCAACACGCCGCTGCAGCTGCACGCCGATCAGGTCGTCGCCGCGCTCGAAGCCGGCAAGCACGTCGGGTGCACCATCCCCATGGCCGTCTCGGTCGAGGACTGCGAGCGCATCGTCGACGCGCAGCGGGCGAGCGGCCGCGTCTACATGATGATGGAGACCACGCTGTACTCCCGCGAGTTCCTGTATCTGCAGGATCTCTACCAGCGGGGGGATCTCGGCCGGATCCAGTTCCTGCGCGCCTCGCACCATCAGGACATGACGGGCTGGCCGTCCTACTGGGACGGGATGCCGCCGTTCTACAACGGCACGCATGCGATCGCGCCGACGCTCGGCATCGGAGGGTTCCAGGCCGAATGGGTGGAGTGCCTCGGCTCGGGATCGGTGTTCGAGCGGATGAAGTCGCAGTACGGATCCCCGTTCGCGATCGAGAGCACCCACATCAAGTTCCGCGACGTGGACCTCGGGGCCGAGGTCACGCGACACCTGTGGGCCGTCGCACGCGAGTACCGCGAGAGCTTCGACGTCTACGGTTCGATCCGGTCCTTCGAATGGGCTCAGACCCAGGACCAGCGGCACGTCCGCTACGTCGGTGAGTCAGCGGAGCGGGTCGAAGCGCCGGACTTCGCCGAGCGGCTGCCGGAGCCGATCCGGAGGTTCACGACCGGCGGCGTCTACACCGATGAGGGCGAGAGCGAGCACCGCTCGTTCGTGCAGGGTGGGGGCCACGGCGGATCGCACCCGCACCTCGCGCACCGGCTCGTGCGGGCCGTGCTCGGTGAGGTCGAGCCGTATCCCGACGCGGTGCGGGCGGCGAACATCACCTGCGCGGGCATCCTCTCGCACGAGTCCGCGATGCGCGGCGGCGACCGCGTCCATCTACCGGAGTGGACCCTCACAGACAGGCAGCCCCTCATGATCGCCCTGAACGAGAGGGTCGAGCCGCCATGGAGGGATGTCGTCGCGGGTGACTGACGTCCTCCAGACCGACCGGGCACGTGGAGCTTCCGCCGCGTACGCCGACCTGTTCGAGGGGGACCTGGCAAGGTGGGACGTGGTCCCCAGGGCTTCCACGACGCCGCTGCGCGGTGCCGTGGGATCCCCCGCCGGAGTCCCACCGTGCCGCTGAGCTTCATGGCGACCTAGGATCGTGGCATGACCGAGGCGGACCCGGCGCCGTCCGCCGAGTGGCTCGTCCTCGTGTATCGCATCCCGTCCGAGCCGACCCGGCTCCGGTCGACGGCATGGCGGCGATTGAAGTCCCTCGGTGCCGTCTATCTCCAGAACTCGGTGGCGAGCCTCCCGAAGACGCCTCTCGCCGAGCGTGCGCTGCGCAAGCTCCGTCACGACATCCTCGAGATGGGTGGAACAGCGGTCCTGATCGATGGGGTCGCGGTCGCCGGAGAGGACATCGTGCTCGCCACATTCCAGCGGGCTCGCAGCGACGAATACGAGGAGATCGTCGACCGGTGCGAAGGGTTCCTGGCGGAGGTGCGGAAGGAGTACGACAAGTCGCACTTCACCTACGCGGAACTCGAAGAGAACGAAGTGGACTACAAGAAGCTGGCCGACTGGTTCGCCCGGATCACTGAGCGGGACCGATTCGGTGCCGCTGGGCGCGCGTCCGCCGAAGCGGCACTCAATCGGTGCGAAGAGGCGCTGGAGCAGTACGCGTCACGGGTCTACCAGGAGGAGCCCGAGGGGCACTGACTCAGCGCAGGGCCCGCACCGCGCTGTAGGGAAGTGTTCCGAGCACCACGGCGGCGAGCACGATCCATGCGGCCGCCGGAGCCGCGATCGCGACGCAGGCGGTCCCAGCGATGCCGACCGCTACCAGCGCTGCGACCTGCCAGTCGTCTCCGAAGAGGAAATCCACCCAGAACGCTCCGAAGGCGCGGAGCGCCGCCACGGCGGGGGGACGCACCTGCGGTCGCACGGCCGTCGCCACCGCGCTCGAACCTGCTGCGGCCGGCGTCGCCGTCGCGGGGCGCGGATCTCCGGCCGGCGGCGCGAGGGTCGAAGACGGAGCGGAAGGCGACCGCGGACGGAACAGCGCGACCAGCGCGAGCGCGAACACGAGCATGCCGGGCACGATGAGCAGGAGTGCCGCGTCAGAACCCGGCCAGACGGCGCCGGCGCCCTCCGCTCCCCAGTACAGGCCGAACGCCGTCAGCATGATTCCGACGACGAACTTCAGCGTGTTCTCCGGTACGCGCGACAGGGGCCCACGAACCAGCACGCCCAGGATCACCACGACGACGACCGCGGCAACGGCCGCTGCCGACGCCACCGGGATGTTCTGTGCGTTCGCGCCGAAGGTCAGGACGATGAAGACCACCTCCAGGCCCTCCAGCAGCACTCCCTTGAATGCGAGGGTGAATCCATACCAGTCGCGCACCACACCTCGACGCCGGCCGACCTGTCCCCGCGCGGTCGCCACCTGGCGTTCGAAGATCGCCGCCTCGTCGTGCAGCGGCTTGCGGCCGCTGGCGCGAAGCACCGCCTTTCGCATCCACTGCAGTCCGAAGACCAGCAGCAGGCCTCCGACCGCGATCCGAAGTGCGCCGATCGG
>NZ_JAODBE010000133.1 GCF_025463795.1 Amnibacterium sp. | reverse complement strand
GGGAAGCGCCGCGCCGCGCCGTCGCGGGCGACCGCGAGCGCCGGCGCAGGACCGGCCCAGGCGAGCGCGAGTCCGGTCTCGCCGCGGCCGAGCGTCTGCGCGCGCACCCCACCGGTGGCCCGTCCCTTCGCGGGGAAGTCCGAGAGCGAGGTGAGCTTGCCGCGGCCGGGGTCGATCACGTCGAGCGTGGTGGCGACGGCGGAGATCGTGGCCACGACCGCGTCGGCCGGATCGACGGAGGCGAACGAGATGACCTGCGCGTCGCCGCTCAGGGTGATCCCGGCCATGCCGCCGGCCGCGAGCCCCTGCGGCCGCACCGCGGATGCCGGGAAGCGGAGCAGCTGGGCGTCCGACGCGATGAGCACGAGGTGCTCGTCGTCACCGCCCTGCGCCACGCCGACGACCTCGTCGCCGTCCTTCAGCGCGATGAGGTCGAGCACCGGCTTGTTCGACCAGCCCCCGGGCGTGACCCGCTTCACGATGCCGCTCCGGGTGGCGAGCGCGATGGGCTCGGTGCTGTCGAGGGAGACGAGGCCGAGGACGTGCTCGTCCTTCTCGGCGACGCCGAGGTACGCACCGAAGAGGGTGCCGGCCGAGAGCTGCACCGACGCGGGCGGCACGACCGGCAGCGAGACGGGGGAGAAGCGGACGAGCCGGCCGCGGCTCGTGACCGCACCGAGCTCGCCACGGCTCGTGCCGGCGACCTGGGAGCGGATCGCGTCGTGCCGCGCGCGACGGCCCGACACGACGACGGCGTCGCCCGCGGCGAGATCCACGCGCACCGCCCGGCCCGACGTCGAGAGATAGACGCGGCACGGCACGTCCCGGATCTCCAGGTCCGCCTGCTGCTGCTTCGTCGCACGAGCGGGCGCGGCGGTCGCCTCGGTGAGCATGGTGCGGCGCGGCGTGCCGAAGAGCTCGGAGGCCTGCTCCAGCTCGTCCGAGACGACCTGGCGGAGCCGAGCCGGGTCGGCGAGGAGCGCCTTCAGCTGCTCGATCTCCTCACGGAGCTGCGTGGCCTCGCTCTCGAGCTCGATCGTCGAGAAGCGGGTGAGGCGACGCAGGCGCAGCTCGAGGATGTAGTCGGCCTGCGCCTGGCTCAGGCCGAACGCGTCCATGAGGCCGGTGCGGGCGGCGTCGGTGTCGTCGCTCGCCCGGATGATCGCGATCACCCGGTCGATGTCGAGGATCGCGATGAGCAGGCCCTCGACGAGGTGCAGGCGCTCCTCCCGTCGCGACAGGCGGTACCGGGTGCGGCGGGTGACGACCTCGATCCGGTGCCCGATGTACACCTGCAGCAGCTCGAGCAGGCCGAGCGTGCGCGGGCCGCCGTCGACGAGGGCCACGTTGTTGATGCTGAACGACTCCTCGAGCGGCGTCACGCGGTAGAGCTGCTCGAGCACGGCCATCGGGTCGAAGCCGGTCTTGATCTCGATGACGAGCTTCAGCCCCTGCTCACCGTCGGTGAGGTCGTCGACGCCCGCGATCCCGGCCAGCTTCTTGGCCTGCACGCCGTCCTTGATCTTCTCGATCACCCGCTCGGGGCCCACCAGGTACGGCAGCTCCGTGACGATCAGGCCCTGCTTGCGGGCGGTGACCGGCTCGACGCGCACCTTCGCCCGGGTGCGGAATGCGCCGCGACCGGTCGCATACGCGTCGCGGATGCCGGCGAGCCCGACGATCGTGGCGCCCGAGGGCAGGTCGGGGCCGGGGATGAACCGCATGAGGTCCTCGAGCGTCGCGTCGGGGTGCGCGATGAGGTGCCGGGCGCCCGCGACGACCTCCACGAGGTTGTGCGGCGCCATGTTCGTCGCCATCCCGACCGCGATGCCGCTCGCCCCGTTCACCAGGAGGTTCGGGAAGTTCGCCGGCAGCACGTCGGGCTGGTCGAGCTGGTTGTCGTAGTTCGGCACGAAGTCGACGACGTCCTCGTCGAGATCGGCGACCATCGCCATGGCGGCGGGCGCGAGCCGCACCTCGGTGTAGCGGGGCGCCGCGGGCCCGTCGTCGAGCGACCCGAAGTTGCCGTGCCCGTCGATGAGCGGCAGCCGCATGGTGAACGGCTGCGCCATCCGCACCAGCGCGTCGTAGATCGCCGTATCGCCGTGCGGGTGCAGCTTGCCCATCACATCGCCGACGACGCGGGCGCTCTTCACGTGCCCGCGGTCGGGCCGGAGCCCCATGTCCGCCATCTGGTAGAGGATCCGGCGCTGCACCGGCTTCAAGCCGTCCCTCGCGTCGGGCAGGGCGCGGGAGTAGATGACGGAGTAGGCGTACTCGAGGAACGATCCCTGCATCTCCGCCGAGACGTCGACGTCCTCGATGCGTTCGCCTGCCGCGCCGGGCTCGATGGTGGTCATGCGCTCGTTCCGTGTCGGTGGATCCGTCCGCGTGGGCAGCACGGCCCGCAGCCGCCGCTGCGGCGGGAGGGCGTCGCGTGCGCGGCCGCGGGAGCGGGACGCCCGAGGGCCCCGTTCCGCAAGGGATGGCACACTGCCTGTCCGTGGCCGACATCGTACCGGCAGGGCAGGACCGGCCGGTCGGGCTGCGCGACGTGCTGAGCGGCGCCCTCGCCGCGGTGGTCGACGGTGGGGGCCGCATGCGCCTCGGCGCGCCTGATCGGGTGCTCGTGGTCGTCGTCGACGGCCTCGGCGCCGAAGCGCTCGCCGCGCGAGCGGGTCACGCCCGGACGCTCGCGTCCCACCTGAACCGCGGCTCGCGGATCGCGACGGGCTGCCCGACCACGACCGCCGCGGCCCTGACCACCCTCGCGACCGGCACCGACCCCGGGGAGCACGGCATCGTCGGCTACTCGGTGCTCGATCCCGACCACGACCGGGTGGTGAACCAGCTGCACGGCTTCGACGACGGGGGACTGCCGCCCGGCTGGCAGCGCTCGACGACCGTGTTCGAGCGGGCCGCGGCGATCGGCGTGCGGGCGTTCGCGACCGGTCCCAGGCACTACGCCGACTCGGGCTTCACCGAGGCGGTGCTGCGCGGCGCGGACTACCTCGGCGCACGCACCGTCGAGCATCGGTTCGACGCGGCCTTCGAGGCGTTCGCCGAGGGCGGCAGGTCGATCGGCTACTGCTACGTGCCGGAGCTCGACCAGATCGCGCATCGCGAGGGCTGGTCGTCCGGAGCGTGGACCGCGGAGCTCGAGGCGCTCGACGCCGCGATCGGCTCGGCGGCGTCGCGGTTGCGTCCGGGCGAGCGGATGCTCGTCACCGCCGATCACGGCATGGTGGACGTGCCGGCGGACCAGCAGGTGCTCGTCGACGGGCTCCCGGGGCTGCTCGAGCCCGTGCGGCACATCGCCGGCGAGCCGCGCCTGCTGCAGCTGCACCTCCAGCCGGGCGAGGACGCGGGGACGGTGGCCGGCCGGTGGCGTGCGGCGCTCCGGCGCGCCGCCGACGTCCGCACGCGTCGCGAGGCGATCGATGCGGGCTGGTTCGGCACCGTGGATCCGGCGGTCGCGCCGCGCATCGGCGACGTCCTCGTCGCGGCCCGGTCGCGCGCGGCGTTCTACGACGGCGGCGACGGGACGGGACGGGGGATGGTCGGCCAGCACGGCGCCTGGACCGATGCGGAGCGGTTGGTCCCGCTCCTGGCTTTCTGAGGGCGTCAGTCCTCGTCCCGGCCGAAGACGATCTCGTCCCAGCTCGGCATCGTCGTCCTGCCTCGCCGCGGTCGCGACTGGGGGACGCCCTCGACGGGGCCGGACTCGTCCATCGTCCTCGGCGTCCCGCTGGTGGAGCGGGTGCCCGACCGGCCGCGAGGCCGCTTCAGCGGCTGCTCCGGCTCGGGCTCGGGGGCGGGCGGCGGCTCCGGGAGCTTCTCGGGGAACCGTCCACGGGTCACCGAGGCCGGCGTGTCCCGCTCGACGGGCGGGCGTCGCGCGAACGGGTCCTCATCGCCGTCGTCGACCACGGACATGGCGCGCGTGACCGGCAGGGACGCGGTGTCGACGCTCGGTTCGCGCTCGCCGCGCCTGCGGGACAGGGAGGCGAGCTGATCCGTCGTCGGCCCGGATGCGCGGCGACCCGCCGGCACGGAGGGGCGCTCCAGACGGCGCCGCTCGTCGGGCTCGGCGTGGTCCTGCACGTGCTGGCCCTGCTCCTGCTGCTGGGCGCGGAGGTCCGGGAAGGCGAAGATCGCGCTGTCGAAGCGGGAGGTGTCGGGAGCGGGCGGCTCGACCGCCGCCGGGAGGTCGGCGGGACCGGTCGGCGCCACCACGGTGACCGGCATCGTCGGTTCGAGCGCGCGCAGCCGCGGCGTGAGCGCCGCGGGCGTCCCCTGCTGGGAGAGCGTGGCCGCCTCGACGTTCTCGGGCGTCAGCTGCATCCGCTTCGGGTCGAACCGCCAGCGCGCGTCGTGGTCGACGCCGTCGGCCGTGAAGGTGAGCTCGACGACCCAGCCGGCGGCCTCCTTCGTACTCGTCCAGCGCACCCCGGTCGCGGCGAGGGCGGCGAGCCGCTCGGCCATCACCGTGCCGAAGGTCTTCGGGCGCTCGCCCTCGACCTCGGCGGGCAGCCGGACCGCCCTGGCGGTCTCGGTGACGTACTCGCGCTCGGCGAGCACCGGGCCGACGAACCGCTCGATGTAGGCGACGGGAGCGCCGGTGAGGGCGGACACCTGCTGCGAGGAGAGCCCCGCCCGCACGTGCGCCTGGATCTCGCGAGGGGACAGCCTGCGCTCCGTAGAGGCCGGCGGCGGGGCCTGCAGGCGGGCACGGAGGTCGGCATCGACGGGCAGGCGGTACCGCTCGCCGCTCGGCGAGGCGGCGATGATCGCGCCGTCCTCCACGCCGATCACGCTGAGCGTGAGCATCCGGATCCCCCCTCGTGCCGAGGCGGTCGCACCCGGCGTCGGCCAGGATGCCATGCCCTCTGCCGATCCTCAGGAAATACGCGGGGCGTGCCGGATGTTCCCCGGCCGGGCCTGCGGCACACCCGCGGACCGCGAGGCGTTTGCATCGGCATTCCGCCTCATGCATACTGTCGCCGCTTCGCGCGCCGGACACCCCGGCGAACGGGCCGCGACGACACGAAGACGAGGACGGGAATCGAATGGCGACCGACTACGACGCCCCACGCAAGACCGAGGACGATTCCGACTCGATCGAGGCGTTGAAGGAGCGCGTCCCGGACAAGCTGTCCGGGGTCGTGGACGTGGAGGATGCGGACAACCCGGGTGGCTTCGAGCTGCCCGGTGCCGACCTGTCCGACCTCGACCTCGACGTCGTCGTGCTCCCGCCGCAGGCGGACGAGTTCACCTGCGTCAGCTGCTTCCT
>NZ_JAODBE010000100.1 GCF_025463795.1 Amnibacterium sp. | reverse complement strand
CGACCCACGCCGCCCCGTCGGCAGCTTCCTGTTCCTCGGACCCACCGGGGTCGGCAAGACCGAGCTGGCGAAGGCCCTCGCGGCGAGCCTGTTCGGCGACGAGAGCGCGATGCTGCGGTTCGACATGAGCGAGTTCGGCGAGCGGCACACCGTCAGCCGTCTCGTGGGGGCCCCTCCCGGATACGTCGGCTACGACGAGGCGGGCCAGCTCACCGAGCGCGTGCGCCGCAACCCGTACTCGGTGGTGCTGCTCGACGAGATCGAGAAGGCGCACCCGGACGTCTTCAACCTGCTCCTGCAGGTGCTCGACGACGGCCGCCTGACCGACGGGCAGGGCCGCACGGTCGACTTCCGCAACACCGTGGTCATCATGACCTCGAACATCGGCGGCGAGTTCCTCGCCAGCCGGAGCGGCGCCCTCGGCTTCGTCGCCCCGTCCGACGACGGATCCGGGTTCGGGTCCGAGAAGGCGGTCCGCGACCGGGTCATGGGCCGGCTGCGCGAGGTGATGCGGCCCGAGTTCCTCAACCGGATCGACGAGGTGGTGCTGTTCCGCAAGCTCGACGCCGCGCAGCTGCGCGAGATCGTGCACCTGCTGCTCGCCGACACCGCGGCACGGCTCACCGCCCAGCACGTGGCCTTCGAGGTCACGGAGGCGGCGGTCGACCTCATCGCCGAGCGGGGCTACCAGCCCGAGTACGGAGCACGGCCCCTGCGTCGGGTCATCCAGCGCGACGTGGAGGACGCCATCGCCGACGTGATGGTGACCCGCGAGCTCGGTGAGGGCGACGTCGTCACGGTCGACGCGGCCGGCGGCGAGATCCTCGCCGCGGTCGAGCGCCGGGAGCCGGTGCTGGCCGCCTGAGGTTCAGCGCATCACCGCGAGGAGGTCGCACCGACCGGTGCGGCCTCCTCGTCGTAGCCGAACCGCCGTTCCGCGGCGAGCACCGTCTGCTCGAGCAGCACGGCGACCGTCATCGGCCCCACGCCGCCCGGCACGGGCGTGAGCAGGCGCGCCCGCTCCGACGCCGCCTCGAACTCCACGTCACCGATGCCGCCGGGGCTGTAGCCCGCATCGATGACGACGGCGCCCTCCTTGATCCACTCGCCCCGGATGAGGCCGGGCAGGCCCACCGCAGCGACGACGAGGTCGGCGCGCGCGACGTGCTCGCCGAGGTCCTGCGTGAACTCGTGGCACATCGTGACGGTCGCGTCGCGGGCGAGCAGCAGCACGCTGAGGGGGCGGCCGAGGATCGGTCCCTGGCCGACCACGACCGTCTCGGTGCCGCGCAGGGGCACGTCGTACTCGTCGAGCAGGCGCAGGATGCCACCCGGCGTGGCCGAGGCGAAACCGCCCTCGCCGAACGCCATCCCCGCGAAGGACCGGTGGGTGACCCCGTCGACGTCCTTCGCGACGTCGATCGCCTCGAACGCGGCCCGCTCGTCGACGTGCTCGGGAACGGGGTGCTGCAGCAGGATGCCGTCGACGCCGTCGTCGGCCGAGAGACCTTCGATCAGCCCGACCAGCCCGGCCGTGTCGATGTCGGCCGGCACGTCGTGCCGGCGCGGCTCGATGCCGACGGAGCGGGCGCGGTTCACCTTCATCCGGACGTAGGCGTGCGACGCCGGGTCGTCGCCGACCAGGACGGTCGCGATGCAGGGCGCGCGATGCCCGTCGGCCTTCAGCCGCGCGACCCGACCGGCGACGCGCTCGAGCGTGCGGGCGGCGAGCGCCTTCCCGTCGATCAGTCCAGCGGGCATTCGTCTCCTCCTGCGAGGAGCACCCAGGCGGACGATGCTCGGAACTCGACTCCCCGGTAGTCCCCTACCCACGCCAGTCGTCGGTCCCACGCTAGCCGACGTCCCGCTGACGCGGGGAGCCCGGCTGCCGATAGTGCCCGAGGACATGACGAACGGTCTGAGCACGCTGCCGGTCCCGCGCCAGGCGCCGCGGCCGACGGCGCCGTCCGCTGCCCACCCGCCGCGTACCCGGGTCCGGGGCCCGTCGCTGGCCCGTCGCCGGTGGGGCTTCGCGCTCGCCGTGGTACTCATGCTCGCGACGCTGCCGCTCCACCTGCTCGGGCTCGCCCTGGTGGCGCTCGAGGTGCTGTCACCCTCGACCGACGGCTCGGGGCCGCTGTTCGTGGGCGGCGTCGGGCTGGGCCAGCTCCTCCTGCTCGTCGCCGTGGCCGCCGTCGGTCAGCTCGTCGGGGGCGGTGGCGCCGTCTGGCGGCGCCGGTTCGCGCTGGCCTGCCTCAACGCGCTGCTGGTCGTGATCGCCGCCGCGATCGGATGGGCGTTCCTCCTCTGACGGTCAGTGCTTCGGCGGCGGGGGCAGGGGCTTCGTCGGCTTGGTGGGCTTCGGTTTCGGCGCGGGCGCCGGGGCGCTCGGTGCAGGAGACGGGGCCGCAGTGGGCTTCGGCCTCGGGGCCGGCTTGACGTGGGGCCGGGCATCGGCGTGCCGGATCGCGACGCCCCCGTAGAGGTACTGCGAGTCGGGGTAGGCCCAGCCCGTGACGCCGCCGTAGACCCGGTTCGCCGCGGTCTGGATGCCTCGCCAGACGCAGTGCCGCTCGATGGCGGCCTGCGTGCTGCCCTGCAGCCCGCAGTACGGGAACCCGAACACCTCGCGCAGGTTGGCGAACCCGTTCGCGTTGCCGATCCACACGGCGGTCGTCACCTTCGAGGTGCTGCCGATCGCCCAGGTGTCCTTCGCGTTGTCGGTCGTCCCGGTCTTGCCGAACTCGTAGAGCCCGTCGGCCGTCTGGTCGCCGCCCATCGTGCCGCCCGTGATGACGCCGTGGAGGGCGTAGGCGACGGCGATGGCGATGCCCGCGGGAACCGTCCGGTGGCAGTGCGGCGCCGGCACCTTCACGGGGTTCCCGGCCGGATCGGTGATGCGGTCGATCGCGATCGGGTCGCAGGTCACGCCGTGGTTCGCGATGGTGGCGTACGCGGTGGCCATGTCGAGCGGTGCGATCGAGCTGGCGCCACCGATGACCATGGCCGGCACCATCTTCAGCGCGCCGCCACGGGCGTTCGTCGCGCCCATCGACTGCGCGAGGTCCCGCACGTGGCAGAGGTCGCTCTCCTCGCCGAGCGAGGCGAAGACGCCGTTCACCGAGGCCGCGGTGCCGGTCATCACGCTGTAGTTGCCCTTCTCGCCGGCCTCGTCGTTGCCGACCGACCAGGCCTTGTCGTCGTAGTCGGGCGACCCGCACTTCGTGAACGTCGACGCCGGGATGGTCCGCGGGTTGCCGTTCACGACCTGGTAGAGCGTGTGCCCGGTCTTCAGCCAGTCGATGAGCGGGAACAGCTTGAAGGTGGATCCGGGCTGCGGACCCCCGCCCGCGCCGAGCGCCATGTCGACGTTGTAGTTCACGGCCGAGTACCGGCCGCCGCGTGCGCCGCTCGCGTCGTAGTCCTTGTTCTGCACCATGGACACGACCCGCCCGGTTCCCGGCTGCACCGACACGGCCGCTCCCCCGACGTCGAACGCCTTCGTCGACTTCGGCACGTACGAGTTCATGACGTGCTGGGCGGTGCGCTGCAGGTCGAGGTTCAGCGTCGTGCTGACCTTCCAGCCCTTCGTCTGCAGGTTGGCGGCCCGGATCGCCTCGGTCCTGCCGAAGGCCGGATCCGTCTTCAGCAGGGTGACGACGTAGTCGCAGAAGAACCCGCCGACGCCCGCCGAGTCGCAGCCCGTCGGCGGCGGCGTGATGTGCGTCGTGATCGGCGCGGCGACCGCCTGCTCGTAGGCGGCCTCGCTGATCATCCCCTGGTCGCGCTCGACCCCGAGGATGTGGTCGCGGCGGTCGGTGGCCGCGGGGAGGTTCGCCTTCTCGTCGATGCGGAAGTGCTCGGGGTTGTTCACGATCGCGATGAGCGCGGCGGCCTGCGGCACGGTCAGCTTCGCCGCCTGCTCGCCGAAGTAGTACTCCGCGGCGGCCTCGATGCCGTAGACGCGACCGCCGAACCCGGCGATGTTGAGGTAGCCGAGCAGGATCTCGTTCTTCGTGTACTTCTTCTCGAGGCCGATGGCGAGCCGCATCTCGCGCACCTTCCGCCCCGCGGAGGTGTCGATGCACTCGAGGTACGCGGCTCGTGACTTCGCGGCGTCGGTGATGCTCTCGGACTGCTGCACGCAGATGTTCTTCACGTACTGCTGGGTGATGGTCGACGCGCCCTGCAGCGTCTTGCCGAGCGCGTCCGCGACGGCCGCGCGCACGATGGCGTTCGCGTCGACCCCGCCGTGATGGTAGAACCGCACGTCCTCGCCGGCGATGGTCGCGTCCTGCACCGAGAGCGGCACCGACGACCAGGGCACGACCACGCGGTTCTGCGCGTAGAACGAGGCGAGCAGCACGGGCTTCCCGTGGGAGGTCGCGAAGATCGACGTGCGCTGATCGAGGGCCCCGATCCTCACCTCGCTGGGCAGCGACTCGAACAGGCCGATGCCCTGCTTCGCGCCGACGCCGGACAGCGCGACGGCCGGGGTGAGCAGCACGGCGACGAGCACACCGGCGATCCCGGCGACGGAGAAGAAGGCGAGGAGCGAGGACAGCGTCGTCCCGATCCGGCGCCCCGTGGGGGGTATGGGCACCAGTGCATCGTACGGAACGCAAGCCGCCACGCCGAGCCTTCAGACGGATCATGGCCGGACGGAGACCTCTTTCCACCGATGCGCCGGGGTTCAGGCGGCGGGCCGCCCTTCCCCGCCGCGGCCATCCGGAGTTGACTGACGGGGTGTCCGTACCCCAGCTCAGCCGCCCGCGCACCGGTCGCGTCCTCGCAGGCGTCTGCGCCGGCCTCGGCCGGCGATTCGGCCTCGCGCCGTGGCTCGTCCGCGCGATCTTCCTCGCGTCGCTGCTGCTCCCGGGACCCCAGGCCGTGCTCTACCTGGTGCTCTGGATCCTCATCCCCGCCGAGGGCTGATCCGCTCAGCCGGGTGGGTGCGGGTGGAACGCGGTCGCGCCGGGGCGCCCGCCCACCAGCGCGTCGTTTCCCGAAAGAAGTCTGCGATTTGTCGAAACTATCGAGGGCGTCCCGCCGCACAACCATGCGGATCGCCGCCTCGAAGGGCCCGATCGGTGCCTGAATCGCAACCTTCCCGTGCGCGCGCTTCGTTGACAGGGGGCGCTGTGCGTCACAGACTGAGCACCAGGAGGACGATCGCGGGCGTTCGCGCCCCAGGCCTTCGAAACTTTCTATTCAACGACGAATGACGATGGGTCCCGCAGAGGCGCGGCCATCGGAGAGGACCCTGTAATGGCTTCACAGCACTCCGGCGCCGGCTTCACCCGGCGCTCCCTGCTCGCGGGTGCGGGCGGCGTCGCAGCCGCGACACTCCTCGCGGCCTGCAGCAGCAAGAGCGGCGGCAGCGGCGGCGGCGGCTCGTCCACGCCGATCAGCTTCTGGAACCAGCCCTGGGGGTCCACCGCGTTCAACCCGCTGGACCAGAAGATCACGACCGCGTACAAGCCGAAGAGCGGTCTGCCCGCGGTGAAGTACCAGGTGATCCAGTGGGCGAACTTCGCTCAGCGCTACTCCACGGCCGTCGCCTCGAACACGAACCCCGCCATCAGCTCCGGCGGTGGCACGCAGGCCTTCCTGTTCGAGTCGCAGGGCAAGATCGCCTACGCGGACAACCTCTACAAGGAGTGGAAGACCAACGGTCTGTACGACGACTTCCTCCCGGGCCTGATCGACACCCTGAAGACGAAGAACGGCTACGCCGCGATCCCCTACAACCTCGACATGCGCGTCTGGTGGTACAACAAGACGCTCCTCCAGCAGGCCGGCGCTGAGATCCCGACGACGTGGGACACCTACGAGGCCGCCTGCAAGAAGCTCAAGGCCAAGGGGATCTACGGCTACGGCACGTACTCCGGCGCCGGCGGCTTCACCGGGTTCCACACCCTGGTCAGCCACATGATCAACAACGGCGGCGGCCTGTTCGACGCCAACCAGAAGCCCGCGTGCGACACCCCGGCGAACGAGCAGGCGATGGAGTGGGTTCTCGGCCTCGTGAAGAACGGCTACGTCGACCCGCGTGCCGGCACCTACACGGGGCAGAACGCCCAGGACCAGTACAAGGCGAAGAAGTTCGGCATGGGCTTCGACACCGGTGGTCTCGCGCAGAACGTCGGCGGCACCGTCGGACCGGACCTCGTCGTCGGCAGCCCGCTCACCGCGCCCAGCGGCGGCAAGGGCGCCCTGTTCTTCCCGAACAACATCATGATGTACAAGCACAACTCGTCCCAGAAGGGCACCGAGGCGTTCGCGACGTACTACTACCAGAACATGAAGCCGCTCTGGACGCAGAAGACCGGCATCGGGCTGCCGGTCCTGAAGTCGATCGCGGCGACGCCCGAGTTCAAGTCGGACGCGAACAACGTCAAGATCCTGAGCGAGTGGCAGCCGGTCTCGAAGACGTGGGGCGCGCCCGGTGGCAACACCGTGTTCCTCAACGTCACCGCGGTCGACGGCACCGCGCCCGGCACGACGTTCACGCAGTCGATCCTCAGCGGGAACACGACCGCGAAGGCGGCGCTGCAGAAGCTCCAGTCGGCGCTCGAGGCTGCCATCAAGTCCTGAGCAAACCCGTTCATAATCGCATCGGATCCCGACGGAGGGAGTAGCTGTGACCGTCGACACCGTTCCGGAGCGACTTAAGCGGGCGAAGCGTGGGGTGGGGGTGTCCGGTCGCGGACCGGGCACCCCGCTGCCGCGGAAGCGACGGCGCACGGGTGCGCTGACCATGACGGGGTTCGCCCTGCCGTCGCTGATCCTGCTTCTGCTGCTCAACGTCTTCCCCGTCGTCTACGCGATCCTCCAGTCGCTGCAGAAGGGCACCCCCTCCACGCTGCCGTGGGACGCCCCCTTCGTCGGGTTGGCGAACTATACGGGCGTGGTCGCCGATCCGCAGTTCTGGGCGAGCACGATCTTCACGCTGATCTTCACGATCAGCGGCGTGTTCGGCTCGTGGCTGATCGGACTCGGGCTGGCACTGCTGCTGCGCACGAAGATCCCAGGCAACACCGTCTTCAAGGTGCTGCTGCTGCTGCCCTGGATCGTCCCGGTGGTCGTCTCGGCGACGGCATGGAACTGGCTCGTCGCCACGCCGCAGAGCCCCATCCCGGTCATCCTGGGCCTCTTCGGGGCGGGGAACGTCAACTTCCTCGGCGACCCGGTGCTGGCTCAGGTCGTCGTCTGCATCTTCAAGGTGTGGATCAGCTTCCCGTTCATGCTGATGATGATGTCGTCGGCGCTCGCGTCCGTGGACACCAACGTCTACGAGGCGGCGAAGATGGACGGGGCGACGAGCTGGCAGACGTTCACGGGCGTCACGCTCCCGATGATCTCGAGGAGCACCTACATCAGCTGGGTGCTCATGACCATCTTCTGCGTGAACGACTTCCCGACGATCTTCCTGCTCACGCAGGGCGGCCCGCAGAACGCGACCACGTCGCTCGTCGTCCTCGCGTACCAGTACGCGTTCCAGAACTTCCAGACCGGCCCCGCCACCGCCGTCGCGTTCATCATGACGGTCGTGCTCGTGCTCGTCTCGGTAGGCCTGTACCAGCAGATCAAGAAGGCGAACATCGAATGACCCAGGCGATCGCGACTCGTCCCGCTCCGTCCAGCGTCGCCGGCACCCGCCGGAAGCGCGCCGACCTCGCGACGGGGAAGCGCGGCCAGTGGTGGCGCTTCGTCCTGACCCTGGTGATCACGTTCATCGTGATCGTCCCGATCCTGGCGGTGGTGTACCTCTCGTTCACGCCGGGCCTGGGCAGCACCGCCACCGGCCTCACCTTCGAGAACTTCGTCGGGATCTTCCAGCAGACCGATGTGCTGCTCTGGCTGACGAACAGCCTGCTCGTGTCGCTCGCCGTCGTGGTGGTCGCGGTCGTGGTCGCCGCTCCGGCCGGGTACGTGCTGTCCCGGATGCGCAACCGCCTGGTCTCGACGTACTCGCTCGTGCTGTTCATCGTGCAGTCCCTGCCGGTCGTGACCGCGGCGATCCCGCTGTTCATCACGTTCGCGGCGCTGAACCTGGTCAACACGCTGCCGGGCGTGGCGATCATCTACATCGGCTCGACCATGTCCGTGGCGATCTGGATGATGGCCGCGTACTTCGACTCCATCCCGATCTCCCTGGAGGAGGCGGCGTGGATGGACGGTGCCAGCGTGTTCGGCAGCTTCACCCGCATCGTGCTGCGGAACTCGCTGCCGGGCATCCTGTCGACGGCGATCTTCTCGTTCCTGCTCGCCTGGAACGACTACCTGATCGCCCTGCTGTTCCTGCAGGACCAGTCGAAGTACACGCTGCCCGTCGGCCTGAACACGTTCTTCCAGCAGAACGCGGCGAACTGGGGCTTCGTCATGGCCGTGGCGGTCGTCATGATGCTCCCGCCCGTCCTCGTGTTCGCCGGGTTGAACCGGTACTTCAGCGTCGGAGGGATCGGCGGCTCGCTTGCCGGACGCTGACACGGCGCCCCCTGTCCCACCCGCGCTCCGGGCCGCGGTCGACCGGATCATCCCGGTCGACCGCTGGCCCGGCGGGTGGGACGGTGGCGTCTCCGCCCACCTGACCACCGGCGGCACCGAGCTCGACTGGGCCCGGCCCGCGCTCGTCGCCCTCGATCGGCGCCTCGAGTCCCTCGCGGTCGAGCAGGGCGCGGCCTTCGCCGAGCTGACGCCCGACCAGCAGGACCGCCTGCTCTCGGTCGTCGCCGGTGACCCGGACGGCGCCCAGGACTTCGCGGCGCTGCGCCGGCTCTGCTGGGAGGGCTACTACGCCTCCGCGGACGGACGCACGCCGGCCGGAATCGACATGGTCGGGTTCCGCGCGGTGCCCGAGGGCGTCACACCGGTGGAGCCGGACCTCGTGCCCGACGTCGGCGTCCACGGCGTGCGCCCTGCGTACGACGCCGTCGTGATCGGCAGCGGGCCGGGCGGCGGGGTCGCGGCGCAGGTGCTGAGCGCCGCCGGTCGCTCGGTGCTCGTGATCGAGCGCGCCGCCCGGCTGCCGAACGCCGCGCTCCGTGGCGACCACCTCCACGGGAAGCGGAACGCCGTCTACTCCCCCACCGTGGGCCCCGGCCCCGGTCATCCACGGGTGGCGCAGCTGCCGGAGGGCGACCGGGTGCTCGACGGCACCGACGACGCGTGGCTGTACGGCCTGAACGCGGACACCATGGGCGGCGGCACGCGGATCTGGCAGGGCATGGCGTGGCGCTTCCTCCCGGAGGACTTCCGGATGGCCTCGGAGTACGGCAACCCGGAGGGCGCCAGCCTCGTCGACTGGCCCGTCTCCTACGACGAGATGGAGCCGTACTACTCGCGCGCGGAGCAGGAGCTGGGTGTCGCCGGCGAGGAGGGTGCGCTCACGAGCCGCACGCCGCGGTCGTCGGGGTACCCGATGCCCCCGTTCGGCACGGAGCCCGCGCGGGAGCTGCTCGGCCGCGCCGCCGACTCGCTCGGCTGGGGCTGGGGGCCGATCCCGCTCGGGCTGAACAGCGTGCCCCACGAAGGACGGCCCGCCTGCGTCCGCTGCCCGCAGTGCGTCGGGCACGCCTGCCCGGTGAACGCCAAGAACGGTTCCCACAACACGTTCCTCCCCCGCGCCGCGGCGACGGGGAACTGCGACGTGCTCTACGACGCGGAGGTCGTCGAGGTGCGTGACGGTGCCGGAGGAGCCGAGGTGACGGTGATGGCCGCCACCTCGTCGGCGGAGCCGGTCGAGCTCGTCGTGCGGGCCGACGTCGTCGTCGTGGCCGCGGGCGCGGTGGAGACGGCGCGCCTGCTCCTGGCGAGCGGGATCGGCAACGACGAGATGGGCCGGCACCTGCACGACCACCGGTTCGTCACGATGCTCTCCATGGTCGACGAGCCGGTGAAGCGCTACCTCGGCCCCGGTCACTCGGTCGCGACGCTCGACCACGTGCACGCGACGACGATCCCGTGGGGCGGCGGCGTGCTCGTCGACCTCATGGGACTGCTCCCCCTGACGTCGGCCGCGAACCCGATGCCCGGCGCCCCGCTCTGGGGCGCCGGCCACAAACGGTGGATGCGGGACGACCGGCCCCGCATGTTCGGCGTCTTCGGCATGGGGCAGGAGATCCCGATGCCGACCTCCCGGGTCACCCTCGCCGGCGTGACGGACCGGTGGGGCCGCCCGGGCGCGGCCCTGCGGAAGAACGTGCACCGCACGTCGGTGGAGGTCGAGGACGGGATGGCCGTGATGGGCGAGCAGTGGCTGCTCGCCGCCGGCGGTCGGGAGATCCACCGGCAGCGCGGGACGGCGACGGCATCGGCTGCCGGCGAGCACTCGTGCGGCACCGCCCGGATGGGCGTGGACCAGGAGCGTTCGGCGACGGATCCGTTCGGCCGACCGTGGGGCGCCCGGCGCGTCGTCGTCTGCGACTCGTCCCTGCACCCGACGAACGGCAGCGTGAACCCGACGCTCACGATCATCGCGAACGCCTACCGCGTGGCCGAGCACCTGGTGGCGGACTGGCCACGCTGAGCCGGTCAGGCGGCGAGCGCGACCGCGGGCAAGGTGGTGCGCCGCCGGCCGAACGGTGACGTCCACTCCATGACGCCGTCGTCCTGGAGCTCGGCAGTCCAGCCCCTGTCCTTCAGTCGATGGTGCGCACGGCAGAGGTGAGCGAGGTTGTTCGCATTCGTCTCACCCTCCCAGAACCACGGGATGGTGTGGTCGATGTCGCAGAGGTCGGCGCTCCGCCGGCATCCGGGGAACCGGCACTGCTCGTCGCGGAGTTGAAGGAACCGTCGGAGCGCAGGTGGCACCTCGTAGTGCTCCCGGCCGACCTGGGTCACCGTCCGGGTGCCAGGGTCGACGAGTATGCGATAGAGGCTCGGCGCTCGCGCAGTGAGCCGGCGAGCAGTCTCCGGGTCGATCGGACCGTATCCGCGCAGATGGCCGGGCTCCTCGTTCTGCCCGAGGAGGGTGAGCACCGGAACGGTCGCGTGCACCTGCGGGACGATGTCGAGCGCGTTCCAGGTGCGGCGGGCGCGGTCGAGCACCTCCCAGTCGGACGCCTCCGGCAGTGCCGCGAGCAGCAGGTCGGTGGCGAGGTCGGCACGGAGCTGCCCGATGCAGCGCGTCTCGCCCTCCTCGCCGTGCAGGCCGACCGCGCCCCGGGTCAGTCGATCGTAGATCGCGACCGCGGCGGGCGCGTCGATGTACAGGGTCAGCCAGGCCATCCCGTTGGCAGCCGGCTGGAGCGTCACGTCCCGCTCGGCGTGCTCCTTCTCGTGCCGCGCGGCCATCTCCTCCGGGTTGAGCCGATCGATCAGGCGCCGGACCCGGTCCCTCGCCTGTCCGATGCCGGCTCCCGTGACCAGCCGGATCGCCTCGGCCTCGTAGCGGCCGACGTCGCAGGGTTCGACCTGCCGTGCCCCATCGGCGATGACCTCGACGTGGCACCAGGGCAGCGTGCCGTCCGACAGCGCCGCCCGCGTGGACGAGAGCCCCTGCTCGACCGCGAGCGAGGTCGAGAGCATCCGCTCCGCGGCCGTCACCGACACCCCGCTGATCATGGCGACCTCATGCAGTGCCGCCTCGTCCGCAGCGCTGCTACCACGACGCGTCGACCAGATGCGCGCGAGCACCTTCGCCCGTTCGAGGTCGAGGGCCGCTCGGGTGCGGTGCAGCGCTTCGACCGCATCCATCAACTCGAAGTCGTTCGCGTCCTGCGGGATCGGCTCCTGCGCCGGTGCCAGGACGGCGAGCCAGGGCGCGACATCGCGGTGCCCGTGCGGCTGCCCGTCCGTCGGCACTTCATCGGTCATGCATGAAGTGTACCACGACCATCGAACATATGTTCGATGATGTGGGTGGTTCAGCTGCCGGAACGGACCTTCTCGACGGCCGAGACAATGCGCCGCGCTCGCGTCTCCGGCGCCTTGGCCTCCTCGACCGACGTGACGTGCGCCTTCCGATGGCTCGGCGCGAGGCGCCCGAAGGCCTCGGTGAGGCCGGCCGCCTCCAGCGCCGCCCCCAGGTCGTCCGGGACCGCCACCTCGCGGGGAGCCGTGTCGAGGGTCAGCTCGACATCGATGACGTCGTCGCCGGCGATGCCGCTGCGGGCGCGGTGGTCCGAGGAGAACGAGATGAGGGATCGTCCGCCCATCGAGCCGACCGTCCCGCGGTACCGGTAGCCGTTGACCACGACCGCCACGGGTGGGCGGCGACCACCTCCGAGCCGGTCGAGCACGTCGTCCGGCACCGGGATGCCGGTGTTGCGCCCGATGAGCGCCATCGTCGTCGTGTAGCGAACCGTCTCGGGCATGAAGGCGATGATCGCAGCGGCATGCGATCCGGGGAAGACGCAGCGCGCGCTGCATCTCGCCGGCTCGATCGCCGCATTCGTCACGCTCGGCCTCAGTGGCGCCGGGATGCTGCTCGTCGTTCGACTGGCTGATCGAACGCATGTTCGATTACGCTCGCCTCCCGTGGTGGAGTGGCATCCGCGGCACCTGGTGCGGCCGGTCGAGTGGGTGCTCACCGTCCCCGGACATCCGGAACCCGTCGCGGTCATCCGCCGGCTCAAGCTCGCGGGACGCGTCGCCTACCGGGCCGTGACCTGGGCCCCGCGGTCGGCCGGGCGGGAGCTCATCGGCTACTTCCCCGACGGGGACAGCGCCGCGGTCGCGGCCTGGCGTCGGTATGTCGACGAGAACCAGCGACAGCACGAGCGGGCGAGCCGCACGCACGGCGGGACGGAGCGCAACGGGGGCGCGGCGTAGGCTCCGGCCGTGGACGCCGAGACCGCTCCCCCGCGCCGAGGACGTCGCCGAGCCGGCGACGCCGACGCACGCACGGCGATCGTGCGGGCAGCGGCCGACGAGTTCGCCTCCGCCGGCTACGACGGCGTCTCGCTCCGCGCCGTCGCCCGGCGAGCGGGGGTCGACGCGGCGCTCGTGCACCACTACTTCGCCGACAAGCCCGACCTCTTCGCGGCGGCGCTGGACCTGCCCATCCGCCCCGACCGC
>NZ_JAODBE010000093.1 GCF_025463795.1 Amnibacterium sp. | reverse complement strand
GGTCGTCGCCCCGGCCGCGCCCGCCCGCCGCGGGTTCGGCGGGTTCGGCGCCTCGGCGTCGAACCCCGGTGAGCGCAGCGGGGGAGTCGCGAAGGGCGACTGACCGCACCGGCCGCGCTCGAGACGGGCGCGGCCGGCCACCGCACGACGAATACGCCGGGGCTGCCGGCTGTTGCACCGACGAACGAGGGAATGAGGGACGACATGAGCATCCTGGGCACCGGGATCCAGGAGGGTCTGCTGCTGAAGCCGGTCCGCTACCAGTGGGCCATGGACCTGTACGAGCAGGCGGTGGCGAACACGTGGTTCCCGAACGAGATCCAGCTCGGTGAGGACATCGCCGACTTCAAGCGGATGACCGACGAGGAGCGCCACGCGGTGACGTTCCTGATGAGCTACTTCAACCCGAGCGAGCTGCTCGTGAACAAGGCGCTCGCGTTCGGCGTCTACCCCTACGTCAACGCTCCCGAGGCGCACCTCTACCTCGCGAAGCAGATGTGGGAGGAGGCCAACCACTGCATGTCGTTCGAGTACGTGCTGGAGACGTTCCCGATCGACCGCGACGAGGCCTACAACTCCCACGTCGACATCCCGTCGATGGCCGCGAAGGAGCAGTTCGAGGTCGAGTTCATCCGGCGCATGTCGGAGCAGACGCTCGACATCACGACGACCGAGGGCAAGCGCGACTTCGTGCGCAACCTCGTCGCCTACAACGTGATCCTCGAGGGCATCTGGTTCTACTCGGGCTTCATGGTGGCGCTGTCGTTCCGGCAGCGGAACCTGCTGCGCAACTTCGGCTCGCTGGTCGACTGGATCGTCCGCGACGAGTCGCTGCACCTGAAGTTCGGGATCAACCTGATCCTCACGGTGCTCGACGAGAACCCCGACCTGCAGACGCCGGAGTTCGCCGACGAGATCCGCCAGATGATCCTCGACGCGGTCGAGATGGAGGAGCAGTACAACCGGGACCTGCTCCCGAACGGCATCCTCGGCCTCAACGCGAACTACATCAACCAGTACGTCAAGTACCTCGCCGACCGGCGCCTCGAGGAGCTCGGCTTCGAGCCGGCCTACAAGGTCTCGAACCCGGCGAAGTGGATGGCGACCGCGAACGACACCCTCCAGCTCGTCAACTTCTTCGAGTCGACGAACACCTCGTACGAGTCGAACGCCAAGGCGGCGGTCTCCTCGCACTGACGCCGCATCGGCGCCGCAACGATCGCGCCCCTCGCCTCCCCGCGGCGAGGGGCGCGATGCCCGCATCCCTTCGGGACCGCTGCTGACCGGCGCCGCCGTGCATCCGTCCAGAAGGCGTACGGACGCGGCCGCGACGCGGGAGCATGGACCCCGTGCGATGGGTGGTGCTGCTGCGCGGCGTGAACATCGGGAACGTCCGCATCGCCATGAAGGAGCTCGGTGAAGCCATCACCGGGCACGGATTCGCCGGCGTGCGCACGGTGCTCGCCAGCGGGAACGTCGTGCTCACGACGGATGCGGAGGACCCGGCGCGGATCGCGGCCGACGTGCACCGCGTGATCCGCGAGCGCTTCGGCTTCGAGATCGTGGTGCTGACCGTCCCGGTGCCCGTCGTCCGCACCGCGGTGGAGGAGTACCCGTTCCCGCGGGTCGAGGATCGGCACGCGTACGTGGTGTTCGCCGAGCGCATGGAGGCGCTGGCGGAGCTGCTCGAGGCGGCCGGTGCGCTCGATCCCGCGGTCGAGCAGGTGGCGACAGGGGAGGGCGTCCTCTACTGGGACGCCCCGAGGGGCGAGACGCTCACCACGGCGTTCGGCCGGCACTACGGGGCCCGGCAGAAGTCCGGCGCGGTGACGACGCGCAACCTCAACACCCTCGAGAAGATCTTGGCGGTGGCATGACGGATCAGCAGACGGACCTGCCGGCGTCCGTGGCGAGGGTCGCCGCCGCGTTGCAGGCCGCGGGCGCGACGGGCCGCCCGCAGGTGCTCCCGGCCTCCACTCGCACCGCCGCGGAAGCGGCCGAGGCGCTCGGCTGCGCCGTCGGCGCGATCGCCAACAGCCTCGTGTTCCTCGCGGACGACGAGCCGCTGCTGGTGATGACGAGCGGCGGGCACCGCGTCGACACGGCGGCGCTGGCCGCCCGTCTGGCCGTCGAGCGCATCCGCCGGGCCGATCCCGATCGGGTGCGGGCGGCGACGGGCCAGGTGATCGGCGGCGTCTCACCCGTCGGGCATCCGTCGCCGTTGGCGACGGTGGTCGACACCGCGCTCGCCGGCTACGAGCGGATCTGGGCGGCCGCCGGAAGCCCGAACAGCGTGTTCCCGACGACGTTCGACGAACTCGTGCGCATCACGAACGGTCGGCCCGCCGACGTCGCCTGACCCGGGATCCCGGGCGCATTCCGACTTTCCGGGCGTCTCTTCGCGCCCGGTCTGTCGGGAGTCGCCCGGGATCCGACGGGCAGACGGATCCGACGGCCGCGGGCTCCGCCATGCTGGTGGCGTGACCGAGGAGCGCAGCGCCGAGCGGCTGATCGCGTTCGCCGACGCGGTCGTCGCGATCGCGATCACCCTGCTCGTCCTGCCGCTCGCCGAGGTGCCGCGGAACGACACGGGCGCGGCGATCCACTCCTTCTCGGGCCAGCTCGCCCTCGACGTGTCGCCCCTGATCGGCTTCGCCGTGAGCTTCTTCGTGATCGCGCGCTTCTGGTGGGCCCACCACCAGACGTTCGCGTCGGTGCGCCGCTGGTCGTGGCCGCTCGTACAGCTGAACGTCGTGTGGCTGTTCACGATCGTGCTGCTGCCGGCCGTCACCGCGATCTCCTTCGAGTACTCCCCGACGGAGAACCCCCTCTCGGTGGCGGTCTACATCGCGACGATGCTCGCGAGCAGCGTCCTGCTCACCGCGCTGTCGGTGATCGTGCACCTCGACCGCGCCGTCGCCCCGGACGCCGGTGGCGTCGACAGCCGGAACCGCGTCATCGGTGGCGCCGCGGCTTCCGTGGCCCTCGCCCTCGCCCTCGTGATCGGCACGACGGTCCCCGTGATCAACTACTGGGCGCTCTGGCTGCTCGCGGTCACCGGGCCCTTCGAGTTCCTGGTGCGGCGGGCGTACCGACGTCGGGGACCGAGGGCCGAGACGGCCCTCGGCGCGGGCGTCGCGGCGAAGGCCCGAAAGGGCCTTCGCTCCTAGCTTCAGCGCGCCTTCGAGTTCCTGGTGCGGCGGGCGTACCGACGTCGGGACGTCACGCGCAGACGGCTGTCGGACGCGGATGCCACAATGGGATCCTCGTCGGAATCGGACAGCCGAGCACCGGCGGACCAGGCGCAGACGCCCAGGGAATAACCGTCGCCGGCCACCGGCTGCAACCAGGTCCCTCCATCTTCGACCGTGCGTACGGTCGCCCGTCCATCGACGTCGATCCGTTCGCCGAGGAGCACCATGACCCGGACCGCGCCCGCCCCCGAGACCACTCCGGTCGCCTCCCAGCGCGCCGAGAAGCTGACCGCCCGCGACCGCACCGTCATCACCGTGCTGCTCGTCGCCGCGTTCGTCGTGATCCTGAACGAGACGATCATGACCGTCGCGATCCCGGTGCTCATGAAGGACCTCTCGATCGACGCCAGCACCGGCCAGTGGCTCTCGACCGCCTTCGCGCTCACCCTCGCCGTCGTGATTCCGGTCACGGGATTCCTCATCCAGCGCATGACGACGCGGCAGCTGTTCCTGCTGTCGATGGGCCTGTTCAGCGCCGGCACCCTCACCGCGGGACTCGCGGTCGGCTACCCGATGCTGCTGCTCGCCCGAATCATCCAGGGCTGCGGCACCGCCGTGATGATCCCGCTGCTCATGACCACCGTCATCACCCTGGTGCCGGAGTCGAGCCGTGGCCGGATGATGGGAAACATCTCCGTCGTCATCTCCGTGGCGCCCGCGCTCGGCCCGACGATCTCCGGCGTGATCCTCAGCGTGCTCGACTGGCGCTGGATCTTCTGGCTCGTGCTGCCGATCGCGCTCGCCGCGATGGCGCTCGGCGGCTGGCTGATGACGAACGTGGGGGAGACGCGGCGCGTCCGCATCGACCTGCTCTCCGTGCCGCTCGCCGCGATCGGCTTCGGCGGACTCGTCTACGGGCTGAACGCCATCGGGGAGGTCGCGAGCGGCGGCGGCGCGTCGCCCGCACTGATCTGGGTCCCGATGGTGGTGGGCGCGATCGCGCTGACGCTGTTCCTGCTGCGGCAGCTGGTGCTGCAGCGGTCGGACCGCGCGCTGCTCGACCTCCGGCCGTTCCGCTCCCGCGTGTTCACGTTCTCGGTCGTGGCGGGGGCCTTCGCGTTCCTCGCGCTGCTCGGCAGCGCCATCCTGCTGCCGATCTACCTGCAGAACGTGCTCGGCGTCACCCCGCTCGTCACCGGCCTGCTGGTGCTGCCCGGTGGCGTGATCATGGGCGTCCTCGGTCCGATCGTCGGCCGGCTCTACGACCTGCACGGGCCGCGGGCGCTGCTCATCCCGAGCTCGCTCATCGGCACCGTCGCACTCGTGCTGCTCGGCCTCGTCACCGAGACCACCCCGCTCTGGTTCGTGCTCGCGGGGCACATCCTGCTCAGCATCGGCCTCGCCGGCGTGCTCACCCCGCTGTTCACGGCCGGGCTCTCGGCCGTGCCCGAGCGGTACACCTCGTACGGATCCGCGATCTTCGCGACCGTGCAGCAGCTCGGCGGCGCGGCGGGCACCGCGCTCGTCGTGACGCTGCTCGCGGTGCAGACCGCCGCAGGAAGGGCTGCAGGGGCGAGCACCGCCGTCGCGGCCTCCGGTGGCGTGCGGCTCGCGTTCCTCGTCGCGGCCGGGGTGTTCCTCGCGACGGTCGTGCTCGCCGTGTTCATCACCCGCGACGAGTCGACCGAACCGGTGGCGCTCGCCGCGCGGGCGTGAGCACCGGTACCCGCGTCTTCCGCTGGCGCGATCGCACCGCGCTCGTGCACGAGCGCGGCACCGGTGGCACGACCACCGTGCTCGTGCACGGCATCGGCGTCGCGCGGCTGTACTTCCGGCCCCTCACCGAGCGGCTCGCCGCGGACGGCACGGTGCTGGTGGTCGAGCTGCCGGGCTTCGGGGGAGCGCCCAAACGGCCGAACCGGGGGCGGCCGCCGACGATCGAGGAGCACGCAGCGCTGCTCGCCGACCTGCTGCGGGAGCGCGCATCCGCCCCCGTGCGCCTGGTGGGGCACTCGATGGGCACGCAGATCGTCGCGGACCTCGCCGTCCGGGATCCGGAACTCGTCGGTGGGCTCGCGCTGCTCGGGCCGGTCACCGATCCGGCCGCTCCCGACGCGCTTCGGCAGGGGCTGCGGCTCGCCCGCGACACCGCGGGGGAGTCGTTCGGCGCGAACGTCTCGGTCTTCACCGACTACGCCCGAACCGGGCCCCGCTGGTACCTCCGCACGCTGCCGTTCATGCTCGGCTACGACCTGCGGGCCGTGCTGCCCCGCGTCGCAGCCCCGACCCTCGTGATCCGGGGCGCGCGGGATCCGATCGCGCCGCACGGCTGGACCGCGCAGGTGGCGCGGCTGCTGCCGAGGTCACGGCTCGTCGAGGTGCCGGGCGCCCATCACGTGGTGCAGTACACGAACGCGGCGGAGGTGGCCGACGAGCTGGCGGCGGGCGTGCCGTGACGCCGGCGGAGAAGGCCTGGTCCTGGGCGCTCGACTACCGGTACGCGGTCGCTCATCAGGCGCAGGCGGTGCTCGACCGCACCGATCCCGCCCGCTACCGGGACGGCGGCACGCGGCGGCCCGTGGTCGTGCTGCCGGGCATCTGGGAGACGTGGCACTTCCTGAAGCCGCTCATCGAGCACCTGCACCACGCGGGGCATCCGGTGCACGTGCTCGCAGAGCTGGGCTGGAACGGCGGCAGCGTCGACGCCGCGGCCGGGCTCACGGTGCAGCATCTGCGGGACCACGACCTGACCGACGTGATGATCGTCGCGCACAGCAAGGGCGGGCTCATCGGCAAGGCCGCGATGCTCGACGCGGTCGAGGGCGGCAGGGTCGATGCCATGGCGGCGATCTCGGCGCCGTTCTCCGGCTCGGTCTACGCGCGCTATGCGCCCATCCGCAGCATCCGCGCGTTCTCGCCGCGTGACCCGACCACGCTCCGGCTCGCGGCGAACCGGGAGGTGAACGCCCGGATCACCTCGATCTACGGCGAGTTCGATCCGCACATCCCCGGCGGATCCGAGCTGCCCGGCGCGACGAACGTGCGGGTGCCGGTCGGCGGTCACTTCCGGATCCTGGCCGATGCCCGCACGCTCTCCGCCCTCGACGAGGCGCTGGTCCGGGCAGCCTGACGGCGCCCGGCCGTGCCGCGTTCCGCCCGTCCGCTGTCCTCAGAAGAGGAAGCGTGGCGAGTGTGCGCTCGGGTCAGCCGGCCGGGGGCTCGGGCTCGGTCACGAAGCCGATGATCTTGTGGGTGCCGTCGCACCACGGCTTGATCGTCGACTTGCCGCATCGGCACAGCGCGACCGTCCTGCGGTGCTGCGCCACGACCCGCCCGTCGGGCGTGCGGAGCTCGAAGTCCCCGCGGACGAGGATCGGCCCGTTCGGGCAGGCGGTCACGGTCACGGGGGGCAGCTCAGGCATGGGCGCTCCTTCGCGCGAGGTCCCGGACGGGATGGGCCGCGTACCGCAGCCGCCCGCCGCGGTACGGCATGCCGCCGGCGAGGCGGTGCAGCACCGCGACCCAGACGCAGACCGCGCGCTCGAGCACCCAGGCCGGTGCCCAGAGCGCGGCGGTGACGGGGAACAGGGCGCGGCCACCGCTGCGGCGACGGCCGACCTCGGCGACCGCGACGGATGCGCCGAGCAGCGCGACGAGCCGGATCGGACGACGCGCGGCGACGACCAGCAGCGGGGCGAGGAGCAGCTCGGCGACGAGCCGTGGCGGCTGGGCGAAGTCGTCGTAGGCCTGCCGCACCCGCTGACCCAGGAAGTGCCGCGGGGTCGGCGGCACGCGCCGCACGCCGAGGGCGTCCGCACGCGCCTCCTGAGCACCGTGAGCGTGCAGGGTGCGGATCAGCTCGAGGTTCTCGAACAGGGTGTCGCCGTCGTAGCCGCCCGCGGCGAGCAGCGCGCCGGCGCGGATGCCGAGCGTCCCGGGGTAGTCGGAGCCGAAGGCGCGGTTGATCAGGGAGCGGGCCGTGTCCCAGCGGGCGTGCCACGGCAGCGGACCGAACACGTTCTGCGGACGGACGACCTCGGCCGAGTCGAGCAGGCCGACGACGGTGGCGAGCGCGTGCCGGTCGTAGCGCACGTCGTCGTCCGCGAGCACGACCCGGTCGTGGCGGCTGGCCCGCACGCCCGTCATGACGCCGGCGACCTTGCCGTTCGCGCCCGGCCAGGCCTCCGGCGCGAGATGCCGCACCGCGCCCGGCAGCGCGGCCGCGAGCGCGGCGCGCACCGGCTCCGGGGATCCGTCGACGACCGTCACGTCGATCGCACGGACGAGGAACGCGAGGTACGCGACGAGGTCCTGATCGACGGCGTCCGCAGCGAGCGGGAGCACGTACTCGGCATCGAGCCGGGCCTCCGCGGTGGTCGGCGCGCCCGTCATGGGAGGGGGCCGCGGAGGGAGGAGCGATCCTCGTTCCAGGCGGTCAGCATGTGCGCCCCGACGCGGCCCTCGACGAACAGGCAGGCGGCCGCTCCGAACAGCACGTCGTCGAGCAGCGACGGCTCGGACGCGACCAGCGCTCCCGCCAGGTCGTGCGCCGCGATCTGCTCGTGCACCGCGTCGGCCTCGACGTGCTCGTCGAAGTACCAGGTGGTGCGCTCGTCGAAGCCGTGCCGGCGGAACCCGTTGCCGTACAGCCGGTTGGGCACGGAGGAGGTCATCTCGAACGCCGCGAGATGACCGACGATCGCGCCCCGCAGCCGACGGTGGAGGCCGAACAGCGACATCGTGTTCATCGCCGCGATGGTGGGGGCCGGGAGCAGGTCGAGGTAGGCGCCGTAGGCGTCGTCGAGCCCGACCGACCGCATCGTGCCGGCGAAGATCGCCGAGTGCATCCGCTGCGGGCGGCCGCCGCCGTACTCGTCGGCCTGGATCTCGACGAGCGCCGCCTTCGCCGTCGCCGAGAGCCGGGGGATCGCCCAGCTGTGCGGATCCGCCTCCTTCAACGTGTAGAGCGAGCGCTGCACCAGGAACTCCCGCAGCTGCTGCAGGGTCGCGTTCTTCGCGACGTAGCGCGACAGGCTCGGCCCGTCGTCGCGCCCGGTCAGCGCGAAGAGGGCGGCGGCGACCGCCGGCGAGGTCGGTTCGGGCCGCCCCGGCATCGGCACGGCGGCTCGGAGCGCCGCCTCGAACGCGGTCTCGATCGCAGCGCGTGCCGCGAGGAGGGTGGCATCCCACTCGAGGTCCTCATCGACCTCGGCGAGTCCCCCGTAGTGCTGCTCGTAGAGCAGGAAGAGGGCGAGCTGCACGTCCTCGTCGTCGAGGATGCCGGCGCTCGCGGCGAGGCCCGCGCCCACCGCCTCAGGGAGGGCGACCGGGGCGCCGCGGAGTGCGCTCAGCACGGCTTCGCTCACCGGTCCGCGCGCCTGCGGGAGGAGCATGGGGCGCTGCAGGGGCACCCCGTCCTCGAGCATCGTCGCCGGCATCCGTCAACCATCCCAGGCGCCGGGCGCGCCTGCCAGGGGGGTTGCCCGCGGCGGGACGGGCGGCTACAGGGCCGGGATCCGCACGGACAGGCAGGTGACGCAGCCCTCGAGCTTCTCGAACTCCGTGATCGGCACGGTGACGACGTCGAGGCCGCGATCCCGGAGCAGGGCCGCGGAGCGCGGCACCGAATCGGCCATCAGCACCCGGTCGTCCTCGATCGGCACGACCGCGGCGCCGGCCTCCGGCATCGCCAGGAAGTCGGGGAACCGCCCCGGGTCGTCGACGTCGGGCGGGAACCCCACCACGGTGCCGTCGGGGAGCGCGGTGACGGCCGACTTGAGGTGCAGCACGCGCGTGACCGGAACGGGCACGACGGTGTAGCCCTCGGGCTCCACGATCGTCGCGAGGCCGGTGATGCCGTGCTCGTTCGTCCGGCACGACCTGCCCACGTAGACGGTGCGGCCGACCACCAGCACGTCCCCGCCGTCGAGCGTCGCCGGTGCCTCGAGCGTGCGCACGTCGAGGTCCGTCGCTCGGATCACCTGCGCGACGGTGGCGAGCTCGCCGCGGCGGGACGCCGCCCCGGGCGACGCGAGCACGGCGAGGTCGCCGAGCACGACGAGCGGGTCCTCGACGAAGACGCCGTCGGGCTGGTCGTCCGCCGGCGGGATCTCCTGCACCGCCCAGCCGAGGTCGCGCCACGCCTGCGCGTAGCCCTCCCACTGCGTGAGCGCGAGCCCGGCGTCGACGGGCGTGAGCTCGAGATGCGTGAGCTCGCCGTCGGCCAGCAGGGGCGAGGGTCGTCGGACGAGCAGCAGCGGCATGATCAGCATGCTCGCATCCGTCAGCGGAGCGCCCGACGGAGCCGGTCGGCGCCGGTCGGTGGCACGAGCACGTACAGCGGCCGGCGCACCCAGAACGCGCCGCTCTCGCGGTGCTCAGCGCGGGTCGCGAAGCGGTACCGGAACATCCGGACGCGGACCAGACGCGGACGCTCGCCGCCGAACGGATCGACGCGCACGTGGCGCAGGATGCGCGGATCCGCCTCGAGCAGATGCAGCAGGAGGGCCGCGAACCAGGGGGCGCGGGCGGCGCCGAGCGGGACGAACCACAGCATCCAGTCGAGGCGCAGGTGGTACGGCGCGACCTGCGGCGGCCGTCGGTCGACCTCGCCGGGCTTGCCGAAGAACTGGTACTCGCGCCAGTCGCCCTCCTGCGGCACCGCCTCCCTGGTGCCCTCGATCACCGCCTCGTCCCGCTCCCGCGTGACGCTCCCGAAGGCGCCGTAGGCGTTGCCCAGGTACCAGCGGTTGAAGCCGGCGTTCATCAGCTGGTGCGACGAGAGGAGGTTGCGGGCCGGCCGATAGGCGAGCACGAGCAGCCCTGCCGCGACGACGGTCGTGATCACCAGCCAGTACAGCGGCAGGTCCGCCGAGCGGTGCTGGTCGACCGGCACGACCGGCAGCACGGCGTGGACCGTGCGGTCGCCGAGCGCGGCGAACCCGAGCACGACCGTGAGCAGGTTCAGCCAAGCGAAGTTGCCCGTGACGATCAGCCAGCCCTGCGTGAGGATCATCACGATCCCGGCGATCGACGCGACCGGCTGGGGGAGGAACAGGAGGATCGGCGCGACGAGCTGCGCCACGTGGTTGCCGATGACCTCGAGACGGTGCCACCAGGCGGGCAGCAGGTGCGCCGTGCGGCTCAGGGGGTTCGGCAGCGGCTGCGTCTCGTGGTGGTAGTACAGCGCCGTCAGGTTCCGCCACGCGGGGTCGCCGCGCAGCTTGATGAGGCCGGCGCCGAACTCGAGGCGGAACACGAGCCACAGCACGGCGAGCAGGATGAGCCGCGGCGGCGGGGAGGCGTCGCTGCCGAGGAACCCCACCGTGAACCCCGTCTCGCAGAGCAGCATCTCCCAGCCGAAGCCGTAGAAGGTCTGGCCGACGTGCACGATCGACAGGTAGAGGCCGTAGAGCGCGAGGAACGCCAGCATCGGCAGCCAGTCCGGGCCCCGCTGCGGCAGGCCGGCCACGAGCAGCGCCGCGACGGCGATGCCTCCCCAGCAGACCGCGGCGAGCAGGCGGTCCGAGTAGCGCCATCGGAAGAGGGTCGGTCCCGGATCGGCGAACCGCAGGAACCGCGGCACGGGGAGGAGGCCGTGCTCACCGGTGAGGGCGGGGAACTGACGCAGCGTCGAGACGAAGGCGAGCAGGTAGACCACCGCGGTGCCGCGCTGCAGCACCTGGCGGGCGAGCTCCGAGTCGGGCGCCGTCAGCAGGTCCATCGCAGGCACGGTAGGTCGCCGCCGGTTGCCTGGGGAACCCCCTTGATCCGCGCCCCGGACCGCGGCAACGGGTCATCATGGACGCTCCACCAGGGAGGGGCGGCGTGGCACCCAGCGCAACCGACACCCGCGGGACCCGGCTGCGCGTGCGCCGACTGCACCACAGCGGTCCCGCCCCGGTCCGCGTGCTCGTCATCGGCGACCGCGGGGCTCTGCAGGTCGACGGATCCGCGGTCCAGCTTCCCGACCGCGTGCTCGACCGCGTCTGGCTCTCCACCCGGCGCGGTGTGGACCTCGACGTCGTCAGCGACCTGAAGCCCGTGCTGCAGGCCGTCGAGCGGGCCTTCGAGGAGTGGCGGCTCGGTCGCTACGAGGCGGTCGTGCTGGTCGTCGACGACCGACTCGAGTCGCCGTTCCGCTTCCGGACCGTGCACCGGCTCGAGGAGCTGCTCCAGCGGGTGCTCGAGGGCACCGCTGGGGGCAGCCGGGTCATCGTGGCGGAGGTGTCTGCGACGCGGAGCGACGGCGGACGCCACGCGGGGCCGCCCAGGAGCCGCATCGAGCGGACCGTTCGCACGCTTCGGACGCCTCGGGTCGTGTTCTGCGGCCCCGGGGAGCGGCCCCTCGCGGAGAGCCTCTCCGACGAGATCCGCGCCGGCCTCGACGCGCCCGTGGACGACGTCGCCAGTCGTCGTCGCGCCCGGCCCGACGACGAGGCGCGGCGGCAGCAGGCCCTCGACGCGCTCGGGATCGTGGGCGCGGCACCGGACGCGCGCCTCGACGACCTCGTGGAGCTCGCTCGGACGGCGTTCGGCACGGAGAGCGCCGAGATCAACTTCATCGATCGGGACCGGCAGTGGAAGATGGCCGTCGCCGGGAGCCAGCGGCGACCCAACCCCCGCGCGCACTCGTTCTGCACGATGACGATCCAGCAGGCGGAGCCGACGGTCATCGCGGACGCGACCAACGACCCACGGGTCATGGGCAGTCCGCTCGCCCACGGCCCGAACGCCATCCGGTTCTACGCGGCGCATCCGATCGAGTCGCCGGACGGCTACCGGATCGGCTCGTTCTGCATCTACGACTCGGAGCCGCGAGAACCCGAGGACATCAACCTCGAGGTGCTGCGGGATCTCGCGCTGCTCGCGCAGGCGGAGATCACCGGTGTCGACGGCGTCCCGCTCGGCACCGCGCTGACAGCCTGACCGGGCGCGGGCGCGGGCGCGGGCGCGGGCGCCGCGCTCGCAGGGCACGATGGTGCGATGGATCCGCTGATCTCCGTCGACGACCTCGCTGTCCGCCTCGGCGACCCCCGGCTCGTTGTGCTCGACGTGCGCTGGCGGCTCGACGCGCCCGACGGCCGCCCCGCATTCCGCGAGGCGCATGTACCGGGTGCGGTGTTCGTCGACCTCGAGACCGAGCTCGCGGCGCCGCCGTCCGCCGCCGAGGGGCGGCATCCGCTGCCGGACTCCGCCGGGCTGCAGGCCGCTGCGCGCCGGTGGGGGATCGGCGACGGCGACCTCGTCGTGGCGTACGACGACCTCGGTGGCATGTCGGCGGCGCGGGCATGGTGGCTGCTCGCGGATGCCGGCGTGGACGTGCGGCTGCTCGACGGCGGGCTGGCGGCCTGGCGGGCGGCCGGCCGGCCGGTGGAATCGGGGGACCGGATGCCGCGCCCCGGGGCCGTCGTGCTCACCCCCGGGCGGCTGCCGGTGGTCGACCGGGTCGCGCTCGAGCCCTTCGACGGCGTGCTGCTCGACGCGCGAGCGGGCGAGCGCTACCGCGGCGATGCGGAGCCGATCGACCCGCTGGCGGGGCACATCCCGGGCGCGGTGAGCGCGCCGGCGGCCGGGAACCTCGGGCCGGACGGCCGGTTCCTGGCCCCGGACGCGCTCCGGCGGCGCTTCGAGGCGCTGGGGGTCCGGGCCGGTGCCCCGGTCGCCACGTACTGCGGCTCCGGCGTGACCGCGGCCCACGAGGTCGTCGCGCTCGTGCGCGCCGGCTTCACGCCCGCGCTCTACCCGGGCTCCTGGAGCCAGTGGTCGAACCGTCCGGGAGCGCCGGTCGCCACGGGCCCCGACCCGCGCTGACCGCCGGCCGACCGTGGGGCCTCCGGACGGCCCAGGCAGCCGCCGCGACCGGCTCGGCGGGCCGTCACTCCGCGCGGAGGTGCTCCGGCCGCAGCAGCCGGAGCGCCGCCGGGACGCTGGCGACGGTGACGAGCACCGGCACGATCAGGGCGACGGCGGCGGTGGAGGCGACCACCGCCGCATCGGGGAACCCCGGCCGTCCCAGGATCGCGAGCAGCGCCGTGCCGAGCGCGGCGCCGGCCACGGCGGCGACCACCGCGCCGACCGCGACGGGCAGCGCGCTCTCGGCGAGGATCGAGCGCACGAGCGTGCCGCGCGGAAGGCCGAGCACGGCGAGCACGGCGAGCGCCTGCCTGCGCTCCCGCAGCTGCTCGCCCACCGAGACGAGCAGCACGAGGCCGATCAGCAGCAGCACGAGCACCAGTCCGACCGTGAGGCCGCGCCGCACGGCGTCGAAGCGGTGCGAGACGGAGAGCGGCGCGAGCGGCCGCACCACGATCGTCGGGTCGACCGCGGTCGCGGCTCGCACGATCCCGAGCAACGCCGCGGATCCCTCCGGCACCACGGTGGTGACGGTGACCGCGCTCTGCCGGGCGAGTGGCAGCGCCCCCGGCGTCACGAGCAGGGCGCCCTCGAAGGTGTCGCCGTCGGGGAGGGCCTTGAGGGACGTCGTCGCGGCGTCGGCCGGGATCCGCCAGGCGCCGTGGGCGTCGAGGACGGTCCCGCGCCGCGCGGATCCGCCGGGACTGACGTAGGCGCGCCCGTCCGCGCAGTCCGGCACCGGGGCGACCGACGCGAGCGCCCCGCAGTCGCCGGTCACGACCGTGACGAAGCGGTCGGCGTGGCCGTGCACACCGAGGTCCGTCGTGGCGAAGGTCGGGCCGCCGCCGGCGAGCACGGTGCGCATCCGCTCGGCGGTGGCGGCGCCCTGCAGCTGCGCCGTCAGCAGGGTGCCCGAGACCCGGGCGCCCGTGTCCGTGGTGTAGGTCCCGGCGAGCCCCGCGAGGAGCAGCTGCAGCGCGATCGCGCCGGCCACGACCGCGGTGATCGCGCCCACCACGCGGCCCGTCGTCGTGCCGTCGTGGCGGATCCGCTTCAGCGCCACCTGCCACGACACCGGGCCGATCGCGAGGGCCCCGGCGATCCGCTCGGTGATCCACGGGAGCAGCGCGACGGCCGCGCCGAGCAGCAGCACGACGCCCGCGCCGACGAGCCACACGCCGACGCCGAGCCGTGCGGCGAGCGTGGCGCTGCCGCCGCGAGCAAGGCGGTCGCGAGGCCGAGGACGACCACCCGCCAGGCGAGGCGGCGGCGC
>NZ_JAODBE010000090.1 GCF_025463795.1 Amnibacterium sp. | reverse complement strand
ACAGGGCGAGCTCCGGGGTGACCTCGCGGTTCGCGAGGCCGCGGACGCCGTCGGTGCCGAAGAGGCGGACCATGACGGGGGAAGCGGGAACGCCGGGCGTCAGCGCTTCGAGAACTGCGGCGCCTTGCGAGCCTTCTTGAGGCCGGCCTTCTTGCGCTCCTTGACGCGCGCGTCGCGCGAGAGGAAGCCCGCCTTCTTGAGACCCGGGCGGTTGTTCTCGAGGTCGATCTCGTTCAGCGCCCTGGCGATGCCGAGGCGCAGCGCGCCGGCCTGACCGGAGGGTCCGCCGCCCGAGATCTTCGCGATCACGTCGTAGGCGCCGGTGAGCTCGAGCACGGTGAACGGGTCGTTGATCAGCTGCTGGTGCAGCTTGTTCGGGAAGTAGTCCGCGAACTCACGGCCGTTGACGGTGATGGTGCCGGAGCCCGGCACGAGCCGCACGCGGGCGATGGCCTGCTTGCGGCGGCCGACGGCCGCGCCGGGAACCGTCAGCGGCGGGCGCGACGGCGTCTCGGCCGGGGCCTCGCTCGTGGTGCTGAACGAGGTGGGGGTGTCGATGGAGTCTGCGATGCGTGCCATGTTCGTTGCTTCTTCCGGGCCCTACTGGGCGACCTGGTTCAGGGTGTACGGCGTGGGCTGCTGCGCGGCGTGCGGGTGCTCGGGACCCGCGTAGACCTTCAGCTTCTTGATCTGGGCGCGACCGAGCGAGTTCTTCGGCAGCATGCCACGGATCGCCTTCTCGACGGCACGGGTCGGGTGCTTCTCGAGCAGCTCCGCATAGCCGACCGCGGTGAGGCCGCCCGGGTAGCCGGAATGCCGGTAGGCGAGCTTCTGGTCGCGCTTCGACCCCGTGAGCGCGACCTGCGCCGCGTTCACGATGATGACGAAGTCACCGGAGTCGAGGTGGGGGGCGAAGGTCGCCTTGTGCTTGCCCCGCAGGAGGGCGGCGGCGTGGCTGGCGAGCCGGCCGAGCACGACGTCGGCTGCGTCGATGACGACCCAGTCGTGCTGGATCTCGGCAGCCTTGGGGCTGTAGGTGCGCGTCACGATGCTCACGCTTTCTGTCTCGAGGTGGTCGTGGATCCCGCTCCGGTGCCCGTTCAGCAGCCCATGGGGCCGGAACGAGCGGGTGGAGGGCTCGAAGAGGCGCGCGGGACGTGCCCGCACGAAGACCCGAGCCTACCCCATCGGCGGGGCGTCCTCCGCCCCTCGCCTGGCTCTGGTCCGTTCCGCCTGCGCCGTGAGCTCCGCATCCGCCGGATAGGCGACCTCGACGAGGGTCAGGCCGTGGGCCGGGGCGGTCGCGAACTCGCCGGTGCGGGCGCCGGCGTGGAGCAGCTGGTGCATCCTCGCGGGAGGAAGGCGCCCGGTGCCGATCGCCAGGGAGGCGCCGACGAGCGAGCGCACCATCCCGTGGCAGAAGGCGTCGGCCCGGACCTCGGCGACGAGCACCCCGTCGGCGTCACGATCCCAGCCGAAGGCCTGCAGGGACCGGATCGTGGTGGCACCGGGCCGCGGGCGGCAGTAGGCGGCGAAGTCGTGCAGGCCGGGCATCGGGTCGGCGGCCGCCCGGAGCAGCTCGAGCTCGAGCGCCCTGGGGTGCCAGAGGGTTCGGCGGCGCTGCAGCGGATCGCGGGCGGCGGTCGTGTCGGCGATGCGGTACCGGTAGCGGCGGTGGACGGCGCTGAAGCGGGCGTCGAACCCGGGCGGCGCGATGGTCGCGCGGTGGACCACCACGTCGCCCGCGGCGGCCAGCATGCCGGTGAGCCGATCGGCCACACGGGCCGCCTCCTCCCCGCCGCCGCGCCGCCGCACCAGCGCGGCGAGCTGGGACTCGCTGAGGTCGACGTGGGCCACCTGTCCGGTGGCGTGCACGCCGGCGTCCGTGCGGCCGGCGACGACGAGCCTCGGTACCGGGCCCGGCGCGCGGCCGACGGCGACGGCCAGCGCCCCCTCGAGCGCCCCCTGCACGGTGCGGAGTCCCCCGGCCTGCCGCGCCCACCCGGCGAAGTCCGTGCCGTCGTAGGCGAGGTCCAGCCGCACCCGCACGAGTGATGGGGCGTCCTCGGTCATGGCGCGAGCCGGTGGACGAGGGCGGCGGAGACCCGTCCGAAGCCGACGGAGGCGTAGAGGCGGTCGGCCGAGGTCGGGCTCTCGCCGTCGACGTGCAGGACCGCGACCGGCCTGCCTGCCGCGGTCGATGCGCCGAGCACGTCGGCGAGCAGGGCTCGCGCGACACCGCGCCCACGCCAGTCCGGGTCGGTGCCGACGAGCGCGATGTACAGCTCGTCCGCCGCGGCCCCCTCGTCCCAGCCGACGACGAACCCGGCGATGTCGCCGTCGTCGGTGAGCGCCAGCCGGGAGAGGTCGCGCTGCAGCCACGGGCCGAGCTGGTGGCGGGCCCAGGCGTCGGCGCCCTCGGGCCGGGACCCCCAGTGGCCGTGGAAGGCACGGTTCTTGGCCAGCCGGAGCGGCTCGTCGTACTCGGAGCCGAACCGGACCGCGCGCAGCCCGGCGGGCAGCGGGGAGGGCCGGACCGGGGACCCCGGGCGCCGGAGGGTCAGGAAGGTGCGCTCCGCGAGGAACCCTGCCCGGGCGAGCAGCCGCGCCGTGGCCTCGGCCGCGACCGGCTGCCTGGCGCTGATGGGAACGGTCGGTTCGGCCCGCACCGCACGGGCTGCCGCGATCTGCCAGTCCAGCAGCCGGCGGCCGATGCCGGCTCCGCGTGCATCCGGTCGCACGCCGCCCGGCAGCCGCACGGCCGATCCCGACCCGGGGACGAACACGAGGCCGTAGGCGGTCGGTACCCCGCCTCGCTCCGCGAGCACCGTGCGGGCGGGGTGGACGTCCGCCAGCTGCTGGTCAAGGTCCACGCGGCCGCCCGGTCGGCCCGGCTCCTCCACGCGCGCGATGGCGGAGGCGATCTCCTGCACCGAGTCGACGTCCCCGCGACCGATCCGTCGCCACGCGACACCCGTGGGACCGGTCGGCAGGGGGGCACCCTCCGGCATCGGCTCGGGAGCGGGCATGCCGCCCATCATGCCGGGCGCCGCCCGGAGCGTCGGCCGGGTCCCCTCCCGAGACGGGCGTCGCTGGAGGACCGATCCTGCGCGGATGGCGGCGCTCCACGGCAGGATGGCCCCGTGCCCAGCCAGCGCCTGCCCGTCGAGCTCCCCGTCGAACCCATGCTCGCGAAGGCGGTGCCGACCGTTCCGACGGCGGCGCCCGGTGGCGGCGGCCTGCTCTACGAGCCGAAGTGGGACGGCTTCCGCGGCATCGTGGCGTTCGACGGCGAGACGGTCGAGATCGGCAGCCGGGGTGGCAAGCCCCTCACCCGCTACTTCCCGGAGCTGACGGCAGCGCTCGCATCGGCGCTGCCCGGCCCGTGCGTGCTCGACGGCGAGGTCGTCGTGCCGACGGGCGGCGCCGGCGGCCAGCGGCTCGACTGGGACGCCCTCACGCAGCGCATCCATCCGGCCGAGTCCCGGATCAGGAAGCTTGCCGCGGAGACCCCGGCCTCGTTCGTGGCGTTCGACCTGCTCGCGACCGCCGACCGGTCGCTGCTCGACACCCCCTTCGGCGAGCGCCGGGCCGCCCTCGAGTCGTTCCTCGCGGATGCGCAGGCCCCGCTGTTCCTCACGCGCGTGACCGATGACGCCGCGCGGGCGGAGGCATGGCTGGCCGAGTTCGAGGGCGCCGGCCTCGACGGCGTGGTCGCGAAGCCGGTCGACGAGCCCTACCGGCCCGGCAAGCGCACGATGCTGAAGGTGAAGCACCACCGTACGGCCGATGTCATCGCGACGGGCTACCGCATCCATACGAGCGGCCACGGTGTCGGGTCGCTGCTCGTCTCGCTCTACACCGCCGACGGCCGGCTCGCGCAGGTGGGCGGGGTGAGCGCCTTCACCCAGCGGATGCGCGACGCCCTCGTCGAGGAGCTCGCGGACGTGGTGCAGCGCGACGAGCACGGGGAGCCGGTCACGGGCGAGGGCGAGCGCAGCCGGTTCTCCTCCGGGCGGGACACGTCGTTCGTCGTCCTCCGACCCGAGCGGGTGCTGGAGGTGCGGTACGACCAGATGGAGGGCGACCGGTTCCGGCACACAGTGCAGTTCGAGCGGTGGCGCCCCGACCGGGAGGCCCGCTCCTGCACCTACGAGCAGCTCGAGGTGCCGCACGACTACGACCTGGCGCAGGTCCTCGCCTGATGCCCTGACGCACGCCGAGGGGCCCCAGCAGGACGAGGACGCTTCGCCGGGACGAGCACCCCGTTGCATCCTGCCGCCGCGGATCCGTCCCGCTGACGGGTTCGATGCGGCCGCGGGACCGGCGTCGGCGGGTCACCCCACGGCGGCGTCCCAGTTGTCGGCGTTCTTCCGGCTCGGCTGCACCCGCGGCGGCTCCCCGGGCATCTTCGGGTAGTCCGGCGGGAACGGCATCTCGCCGAGGCCCGCGTCGAGGTCCCGCTGCCACCAGCCCAGCAGCGTCTCGATGCCGGCCGCGGACGCCGACATCCCGGCCCACGGGTCGCCCACCTCGAGGAGGCGTTTCGGCACGGTCCGCATCGTGAAGGCGAGCGGGTCGACGCCGGCCTCGAGCTCCTCCCACGTCACCGGCGTCGAGACGGTCGCCCCCGGCAGCGCCCGAGGGCTGTACGCGCCCGCGATGGTGCGATCGCGGGCCGCCTGGTTGAAGTCGAGGAAGATTCGCTCGCCACGCAGCTCCTTCCACCACGCTGTCGTCACCGTCTCGGGCGTGCGCCGCTCGAGCTCCCGGGCGGCGGCGATCACGGCGTGCCGCACGTCGAGGAACTCGTGGTCCGGCGTGATCGGCGCGTAGAGGTGCAGGCCTCGGTTGCCCGAGGTCTTCACGAACGCCGTCAGTCCCGCCTCGGCGAGCACCTCGCGCATCCCGAATGCGGCCGTGCGTGCTTCGGCGAAAGCGGTTCCGGGCTGTGGATCGAGGTCGATGCGCAGCTGGTCGGGGTAGTCCGAGGTGTCCGCGCGCGACGGCCACGCGTGGAAGACGAGCGTGTTCATCTGCCCGGCCCACACGGCGGCGGCGGGCTCGTCGATGACGAGCTGCGGATGGGCCCTCGCGCTCGGGTAGGTGACCACGACCGAGCGGATCCACTCCGGGGCGCCCTTCGGCGGGTTCTTCGAGAAGAAGAACTCCCCGGTGACATCGCCGCCGAAGCGCTGGAGCGAGATCGGGCGGTCTCCGTTCGCCTCGACGAAGGGGCCGCCGACGGCGGCCAGGTACGTCGCGAGGTCGAGCTTCGTGATCCCGACCTCCGGCCAGAGCACGCGGGAGGGGCTCGAGATCCGGATCTCGCGCACCCCGTTCGGTCCGTCGACCTCGATCGTCGTCGATTCACTCGCCACGGCCCGAGCGTAGGGCCTGGCCCTCCGCCGTTTTCAGGATCCGGCGGCCCTATTCAGGAGCATCCGCCCGCGAACTCGGCGAGCCGCCGAGGGATCTCCTGAAAACGGCGGATGGGCCGGCGGGAACGACACGAAGGGCCCCGCCATGGATCACATGGCGGGGCCCTTCGATACGGCGGATGTCAGGAGGCGGGGGTCGTCCCGGTCTCGCTGTCGCCGGCCTTCTCCGCGGCGTCGGCCTCGACCTCGGCGGCAGCCGGGGTCTCGGTCTCGGGCTCCACGGGAGCGGACTCCTCGACGGCCTCGGTGGCCTCCACGGGCACGTCGGCCGGCGAGGACTCGTCCGAGGCCTCGGTCACGGCGGGCGCCTCGGCGACCGGCGGCGTCTCGACCGGTGCGGCCGGGGCCGCGGTCGCCGCGGGAGCGGCGGTGCGTCCGGAGCGCTTCGGCGTGACGGGCTCGAGCACGAGCTCGATCACGGCCATCGGCGCGTTGTCCCCCTTGCGGAAGCCGGTCTTCGTGATGCGGGTGTAGCCGCCCGGCCGGTTGGCCATGAGCGGCGCGATCTCCGTGAACAGCTGGTGCACCACGGTCTTGTCGCCGATGGTGCGCATCACGCGACGGCGCGCGTGCAGGTCACCGCGCTTCGCGAAGGTGACGAGCCGCTCGGCGAGCGGACGCACCCGCTTGGCCTTCGCCTCGGTCGTGGTGATGGACCGGTGCTCGAACAGCTGCGAGGCCAGGTTGCCGAGCAGCAGGCGCTCGTGGGCCGGGCCGCCGCCGAGCCGGGGACCCTTGGTGGGCTTCGGCATGGTCAGGCCTCCTCGTCGTCGTAGGCGGAGTAGAAGTGGGCGCCGTCGAATCCGGGCACGGCGTCCTTCAGCGAGAGACCGAGCTCGACGAGCTTGTCCTTCACCTCGTCGACCGACTTCTGCCCGAAGTTGCGGATGTTCATCAGCTGCGTCTCCGACAGCGCCACGAGCTCGCTCACGGTGTTGATGCCCTCGCGCTTCAGGCAGTTGTAGGAGCGCACGGACAGGTCGAGGTCCTCGATCGGCATCGACAGCTCGGAGGAGATGGCGGCGTCGATCGGGGCAGGCCCGATCTCGATGCCCTCCGCGGCGCTGTTCAGCTCGCGGGCGAGGCCGAAGAGCTCGGTCAGGGTCCGACCGGCGGACGCGATGGCGTCGCGCGGGCTGATCGCCGGCTTCGTCTCCACGTCGACGACGAGGCGGTCGAAGTCGGTGCGCTCACCGGCACGCGTCGCCTCGACGCGGTAGGTGACCTTCAGCACCGGCGAGTAGATCGAGTCGATCGGGATCTGGCCCGCCTCGCTGAACTCGCTGCGGTTCTGCGTCGCCGACACGTAGCCGCGGCCGCGCTCGATCGTGAGCTCGAGGTCGAAGCGCGCCTTGTCGTTCAGCGTCGCGATGAGGAGGTCGGGGTTGTGGATCTCCACGCCGGCCGGCGCGGAGATGTCCGCCGCGGTGACCGGGCCCTCGCTCTGCTTGCGCAGGTAGGCGGTGATCGGCTCGTCGTGCTCCGACGACACGACGAGGCCCTTGATGTTCAGGATGATCTCGGTGACGTCCTCCTTCACGCCGGGGATCGTCGTGAACTCGTGCTGCACCCCCTCGAGGCGGATCGAGGTGACGGCCGCTCCCGGGATGCTCGAGAGCAGGGTGCGGCGGAGGGAGTTGCCGAGGGTGTAGCCGAAGCCCGGCTCGAGCGGCTCGATCGTGAACCGCGAGCGGTGCTCGGCGATGATCTCCTCGGTGACAGTGGGGCGCTGGGCGATCAGCACGTGTCGGTTCCTTTCGGTCGCGAGTCCGCTATATGACTCGCGTGTTCAGTGACGGCGGAATGCCGGGCAGGCGTGGACCGCCTGCCCGGCAGGAGCGACTAGTTGCGGCGCGGCTTCGGCGGGCGAACGCCGTTGTGCGCCTGCGGCGTCACGTCGTGGATCGCGCCGATCTCGAGGCCGGCGGCCTGGAGGGAGCGGATCGCCGTCTCACGGCCAGAGCCTGCGCCCTTGACGAAGACGTCGACCTTCTTCATGCCGTGATCCTGCGCCTGACGCGCAGCCGACTCGGCTGCGAGCTGAGCGGCGTAGGGCGTCGACTTGCGCGAGCCCTTCATGCCGACCGCGCCGCCGGAGGCCTGCGTGAGCACGGCACCGGTGATGTCGGTGATCGACACGATCGTGTTGTTGAACGTCGACTTGATGTGGGCCTGACCCACGGCGACGTTCTTCTTGTCCTTGCGACGCGGCTTGCGGACCGCAGACTTGGGAGCTGCCATTGTTCTCTACCTCTTCCCCGCGGCCTAGCGGCCGGCCTTCTTCTTGCCGGCGACGGTGCGCTTCGGGCCCTTGCGGGTGCGAGCGTAGCACTTCGTGAGCTGACCGCTCACCGGAAAGACGCTGCGAAGGATGATGACCTCGTAGCTGACGATCTCGAAC
>NZ_JAODBE010000089.1 GCF_025463795.1 Amnibacterium sp. | reverse complement strand
GACCGTGAACACTCTTTCCCTCCCCGACGCTCTTCCGATCTCTGGGCGCGCCGGCGACGCCGGCGTCGCCGCGCCCGGCCGTCTCCTCGACGTCCACGGCCGTGCGGCCGTCGGGGAGCGAGCGGACGCGCAGCACGGCGCCGCCGCCGTGCTCGCCCCGCTGGCCGGCGGGAACGGATCCGCAGCCGACCGGCGGCGGGTCGTCGTACATGACGAAGGCGGAGTCGCCCTGCTTCAGCGAGCTGCCCGGGGCGAGCGCGCCGACGAGCCGGAGGGTGCGGCTGTCGGACTGCTTCCTCCCGACCCGTGACCAGTCCTGCAGCACGGTCGACGCGTCCGGGTCGACGACGAGCACGTCCTTCTGCTCCGCCCAGGCCTCGACCGGGGCGATCTCCCGGTTGAAGTGCTCCCACCAGAACGACTTGTCCTCGCGGCGGTGGTACTCGATCGCGGCGGCGGCGAGGGCGGACGCGGTCTGCTCCGGCGTGCGCTCGTCCGCCGGGACCGCGGCCATCGTCGCGAGCAGTGCGTCGCGCGCCCGGTCCTCCCGCCGGTCGAGCGCGATGTCCTTCGCCGAGCCGGCGGGCAGCGGCGGTCGGCGGCGGATGCCGAGCTCGTCCGCGCGGGCGAGCAGCCAGTCCCGCAGACCCAGGGTGGAGAGGCAGTCGTACTCGTTGTAGTCGGCGATCTGCTGCAGCTGCCCGGTCGCCTCGGCAGCGCGCCCGGCGTCGAGTAGGGCTCGGTAGTGGACGTAGGCGTCCACGGAGTCCGCAGCGTTGGTCACATCGCTCTCGCGCAGCCGGTCGCCCATGTACAGGGGCTCGAGCTTCTTCAGGCTGTAGGACCGTTCCGAGATGCGCAGCGTGCGGAGGACGGTCGGATACAGGTCGACGAGCACGTGGTCGCGGAGGAGATCGTCGAGGATCGCCTCGCCGACGCCGTGGCGCGCGCAGAGCTGCTGCAGGTGGCTGCGCTCGTAGTCGGCGTAGTGGTAGATGTGCAGGCCGGGGTGACGTCGGCGCCGCTCGGCGACGTACTCCAGGAAGGCGACCAGCGCCCGCTTCTCCTGCTCCCGGTTGTGGGCCCAGAACGGCCGGAAGTGTTCGCGTCCCCCGTCGTGATCGATGACGCCGAAGAGGTACTCGAGTCCCCACGTGCGGCCGTCGTCGCTCCAGAGCGGATCGCCCTCGAAGTCGAAGAAGATGTCGCCGGCGTCGGGCTCGGGCAGCGCCGCGAAGCCGTCGGGGTCGATCACCTCGGCCTGCACGAGGTGCCCGCCCGCCTCGTCGGCCGCCTCCGCGCGCAGCTGCAGCTCCGCCTGCAGCCGCAATCGCTGCAGGGCCGCCGGACCGATGCCCTCGATCGGCCCGGTGCTCGCCACGAACTCGTCGATCGTCGTGATGCCCGCGGCCTCGAGCCGGGCCCGCTGATGCACGGTGAGACGGCCGACGAGCAGCACGTCGCGCCGGGCCTCCACCTGCGCCCAGCACTCCGCGCACCGCCCGTCGGCGGCGACGCCCTCGGCGCCCCAGGCGATCGGCCCGGTGTCGGCGAGCCGCGCGTCGACGAGCTGCCGCAGGCGCGCCATCCGGGTATCGAACACCGGACGGATGTCGTCCAGGCGATGCGAGGACAGGGTTCCGTCGCCGAGCAGCAGGTGCACGGTGTCGTCGAGCGGGATGCCGAGCCCGTGCAGCTGCTCGGCGTAGGCGGCGAGCTGCAGCAGCGCCGTCACCCGCGCCCTCCGAGCGAGCTTGGTGTCGTAGACCGCCCAGCGGTTCCCGGTGCCGTCCGTCGAACGGACGAGGAAGTCGGCGAAGCCGAGGAAGGTGCCGTCGAAGAGGGTGGCCTGGAACACGACGTCGGCGCCGTCACGCATGGCGGCCAGCGTGATCTCCTGGGCGGCGGCGAGCGCGGCGAAGTCGGTGGAGTCCTCCGGCCGCTCGATCACGGCCACGCCGCCCGGGGAGCCGGGCACGTGCGGACCGAACCCGGCGAGGTACTCCTCGAGCTGGCGGCGCTCGTGCACGTCGCCGAGTGCGGCCGCCCGCCGGTTCATCGCGTCCTCGGGCTCGGGCACCGCCTCCACCCGGCCGAGTTTCGCGTCGAGCTTGCGCATGAGGCCCCACTCGCACTCGACCGCGGCCTTGAGGTCGGATGCGCTGCACACGACGGTGCCGTTCCGAACGAACATCGCGCCTCCCCTCCTCGCTCCGGCGGCACGACCGTACGACCCGGGTGTGACAGGGCCTGCGACGTGGCGCAAGCGGCCGGGTCAGCCGCGCTCCTCGCCGAGGCCGACGTCGCGCGCCTTCGCGATGGCTTCTGCGCGCGATGCGACCTGCAGCTTCCGGAGGATGCTCGAGACGTAGTTCCGCACCGTGCTGTGGCTGAGATGCATCTCCGTCGCGATCTGGAGGTTCCCCCGTCCACGCGCGACCAGGTCGAGGATCTCCCGCTCGCGCTCGGTCAGGACGGGGAAGGGGGAGTCGCGGTGCTCGGCCCGCGGCGGCCCGAAGAAGGTCATCAGGCGGGCGGCGATGGCGGGGCTGAAGATGGCGTCGCCGTTCCCGGCGGCCCGGACGGCCCGCAGCAGGTCACCGGCCTCGGCGTCCTTCAGCACGTAGCCGCGCGCCCCGGCCCGCATCGCCGCGAAGACCGACGTGTCGTCGTCGAACATGGTCACCATCAGGATCCGCGCGTCCGGCAGAGCGTCGACGATGCGCCGGGTCGCTTCCACCCCGCCGCCTCCGGGCATCGCGACGTCCATCAGCACGAGATCCGGTCGGAGCTCGATCGCCTGCTGCACGGCCGACCCCGTGTCGGCCGCGGTTCCCACGGCCTCCAGATCGGGCTGGGTGCGCAGCAGCGCCGCGATCCCGTCACGGAAGAGCGGATGGTCGTCCGCGATCAGGATGCGCATCGGTCCTCCTGCTCGTCGCTGCCGCTCGGCCACCCGCTCGCCGGCATCGGGAGGCGCGCGGTCACGACCGTGCCGCCACCCCCTCTCGGTTCGATCTGCACGGCGCCGCCCACCTCGGCGGCCCGCTCCCGCATGCTGAGCAGGCCGACGCCGGGGACCGTTCCCGGTGGGAGACCCACGCCGTCGTCCTCGACGTCGATCCGCAGCCCGCCGTCGAATCCCACCCGCACGGTGCAGCGGGAGGCGCCGGCGTGCCGGGCCGCGTTCGCGATCGCTTCGACGCCGATCCGGTAGGCGGCCGCCTCGACCGCCGCGGGCAGCGGAGGCAGCGGATCGGAGGCCTCGACCGTGATCCGGAAGGTGCCCGGTCGTTCGAGGGGCGCGGCCGTGGACCGCAGGCCCTCGACGAGGCCGAACTCGTCCAGCGCGGGTGGGCGCAGCCCGTAGACCAGGCGGCGGACGTCCGCGATGACCCCGCGGATGCCTGCGGCGACCTGCTCGCCCAGGCGGGCCGCGGTGTCGGCGTCCGTCGAGGCCACCTGCGGGATCGCGGCGGCCTGCAGGGCCAGCCCGGCGAGGGCGGGACCGAGTCCGTCGTGCAGGTCGCGGCGCAGACGGCGTCGTTCGTCCTCCCGCGTCTCGACGAGTCGTGTCCGTGACGTGCGAAGATCGCTGGTGAGCAGGATCGCGTCGGCGGCCGCCGCGACCTGCGGGGCGACCTGCGCCACCAGGGCCAGATCGCGCGTCGTGAGTGTCTCGCCGGGCCGACGCGGCGCCAGTAGGAGCTCGCCCACACGGCGCCCCTGGAACACGAGCGGCGCGGTGGTGGTCGTCGTCCCAGGCTCGCCCCAGCCGGCCTCGGTGCCGTCGCGGAGCCGCACGGCGGCGTACGGGAGCCGGAGTGCCCGCGCCAGGGTCTGCGCGGCCATGGCGAGCACCGCATCCGCCTCCGCCGTGTCCTGCAGCCTCCGCCCCAGCTGGGCCATCACCGCGGTCGGCTCGTCCCGGAGCCCGAACATGAGCCGGTTGACGGTGCGCTGCAGGAGGCGGTGCAGGGGCTGCAGGAGCACAGCGACGACGCCCGTGGCGATCAGCGAGACGAGGAGCGGCACCGAGCGCAGCTGCGCTCCCAGGTAGGTGACCACCACGACGTAGATCGCGACGACGGCCGTCGTCAGGAGCCCGTACACGATCGTGCGGTTGACGACACGGTCCACGTCCCAGAGCCCGGCGCGCAGCACGGCGATGCCGATGCAGACGGGCACGATCGTGAGCGCGATCAGGACGGATCCGCCGCCGAACAGCGCGCCGGCGACCTGCGAGCGGCTGACGCCCGGTGGGAGCGCGAGCACGAGCAGGCGGCTCACGACGAAGACGAGCGCCGACATCGCGAGCCCGTACACGACCCAGCGCACCTGCGCCCGGGCATCAGGGTCCGCCATCCGCCGGTACCGGAGGATCTGGGCCACCACGCCCACGAGGAAGAGGACGACGCCGGCCGCCTGCACCGCGTCCTCGGTCACCGGTCGCCCAGCGGCCAGATCCACGACCACGAAGGCGAGGAGCAGCGCCGCACCCGCTGCGACCAGCGCGGCGAGCGGTCGCGGGAAGAACCGCCCGGTCGGGAACACGAGGAAGAAGAGCGGCAGGGCGAGCTGCCCGAGCGCGCCGCCCGTGCCGGCGAGCAGAGCGAGCGCGGTCGGGCCGCCGGTCACGGATCCGACCGGGCTCGCGACGAGGAAGCCGTAGGCGACGAGCATGTAGGAGCAGGCGAGGGCCATCCGGTCGGCGCGGGCGCGCCACCAGACCACGGCGGCGACGAGCAACGACGCGAGCGCCGGGACCCAGCCGAGGACGACGAGGGTGCTCGTGTACGACGCGGGGGTCATCCGCCATGCGGGCAGCTCCGCCAGCACCTGGGGCGTCACCAGCGACGGCGCGACCTGCGGCATCGTGGCGACGTCCAGGGCCGATCCGGCGAGGGCTGCGACGGGCCAGCCCGGGCGCGCGATGCGACTCAGGAGGCGGAGCGCCTTCATCGGGTCCTCCTTGTCCGCGCGTGGGCACATCGTATTGAGCGGGCGGCCCGTGGGATCGGGCCGCCCGCGTTCCGCCGTCAGGCGACGGAGGGTTCCGTGATGCGCTCCCGAGCGATCTGCCGGGCGGCCCCGGCGAGCTCGAGGCCGATCCCCAGCAGCGCGATGCTCGCGATGATCGCCTCGAGGTTCTCGAACCGCGCAGGCAGGACCATCGACACGAGGCCGGCGACGACGGCGACGAGCAGAGCGACTCCGGTCCAGGCGCGGAACTCCTTGGCCCGGAGCACGCTGATGCCGAGCAGCACCCCGCCGACCACGGCGCCGGCCATCCCGACGAGGAACAGCACGCCCATCAGTCCGGGTGCCGGCGCGTTGGCGAACGCCCGTGTCGCGGGGTCGTCGACCAGCGGCGGGAACACGGTGGCGTTCACGAAGCCGTTGCCGATGCCCTGGATGAGCAGCACGAGGCCGATGCCGATCGCGCCCGTGAGCGTGAGGACGGGGCTGCGGTGGAACTGCCGGGCGACCACCGCCGCCAGCCCGACGATCATGAGGGCGCTGCCCAGGAACTGCAGCAGCGTGAACGCGGTGTAGATCGGTGCGTCGACGTAGGCCGGGGTGATCGTCCCGCCCGGCTGGTCGACGGCCGCGAGGACGTAGCCGGCGATGCTCGTGGCCGCTCCGGTGGCGAGGATCCCGCCGCCGAGCCGGTCGAGGGTGTGGTCCGACATCGGACGCTCCTTCACTCAGTCGCCCGCCGGACTCTCCGACGGGGTGAAGGCAGCGTCCCGCCGCGGCTGTCACAGGCACATCGGACCGGTGTACCGACCCTGTCCTGTCCTGTCCTGCTCACCGGCGCCGCGTGCAGGCTTCGCCGTCAGCCGAGCGCAGGGGCGCTCCATCGGGCCCCTCGACGGTGCGCGCGGTCAGCCCGCCGGCGGGATGTTGTGGTTGCGGTGGAAGAGGTTGTCCGGGTCGTACTGGCGCTTCACGCTCGCCAGCCGGTCGTAGGTCGCCTGCCCGTAGGCCTCGGCCACCGTGCTCGCGTCGGTGTCCGTGAGCCCGTTGACGTACGCCCGCCCGACGCCGAGCGGCTTCAGGCGGTCGCTCACCCGCTGCACCCACTCCCGTTCCGCCGAGTAGAGCTCCTCGTTCGCGCAGACCGCGATCAGGAAGAGCGCGTAGCAGGGGTCGCGGCGCCCGCTGAATGCCGTGTCACCGTCCGCGACCGCCGAGTAGGCGTGGTCCAGGCGGTAGAACGCGGCGATGGTCAGCGGCGACCGCTTGCTCGGCAGCTCGTCGGCCAGCACCTCGATGACCTCGTCGGTGATCTCCGTCAGGTACACGCTCCGGTCGTAGTCGTACCGGCCCCACTCGTTCGGTTCGTCGAGCATCTGCTGCAGCGCGGCGTATGGCATGGGTGTCGCGAACTCCCATGCCGGTGGCACGGCCTTCCGGATCCGCTCGAGCAGCGCGGCGTGCTCATCCGGATCACCGAAGCCCACGACGAGCAGCGCCTGGCCGGGAGCGCCCTGGTGCTCCTGCGGCACGAACGGCGCGAGCGGCGCATTCATCGCCACGATCATCACGTTCTCGTCGGCCGGCAGCGTGGGGACGAGCTCGCGGGCGAACCGCAGCATCTCGGACGCGTGCTCCAGGTCCCAGAACAGCAGGCCCATCTGGATCATCGGCCCGACCGGGTGGAGCCGGAACTCGAACTCGGTGACGATCCCGAAGTTGCCGCCACCGCCGCGCAGGCCCCAGAACAGATCCGGATGGGACTCCGCGGACGCCCTGAGCACCTCGCCGGCCGCCGTGACGACCTGGGCGCGGATCAGGTTGTCGATCGTGAGCCCCGCCAGGCGGGAGAGATGACCCATCCCGCCGCCGAGGGTGAGGCCGCCGACGCCGGTGTGGCTGACGATGCCGGCCGGCACGGCCAGCCCGTGCTCCTGGGTGGCGGCGTCGAGCTCGCCGAGCAGGGCGCCACCGCCGACGACGGCGGTCCTGGCCTCGGGATCCACCCGCACGCTGTTCATCCGCCGCAGGTCGATCACCACGCCGTCGTCGACGACCGACGATCCGCTCATGTTGTGGGCGCCGCAGCGCACCGAGATCTCCAGACCGCCGTTCCGCGCGGCGGTGACCGCGGCGACCACGTCGTCGACCGTCTCGCACATCGCGACCGCCTTCGGCCTGCGGTCGATCGCCGCGTTCCAGACCCGACGGGCGTCGTCGTAGTCGGCGTCGTCGGCCGTGATCACCCGGCCGCGCATACGGCTCCGAAGCTCCTCGACCGGGTCGCTCAGTATCTGCACCATGTCCGCACCTCCGCGGAAGGAGCCGAGGTCACCCTGTCGCTTCGGGCGCCGGAGGATCGACGGCGGGCGGAGTGCGGTCGATCGGGCGGACTCCCTCGATCGCCCGGTCGCCTCACCGTAGACCTGCGGGGGACCCGGCAGAAGGGGAATCCGACGGGCGCCCTGGTACGCCTCGACGGCGCCCATCGCGTGGGATGGATGGACAGATCAGGGGCCGTCGAACCGGACCCGGACCAGGGCGAGCGCCGCCGCGAGGTCGAGATGGTTCGCGCGCGCCGCCGCGACGTAGCGGTCGGCGGCGGCGCGGACCGCGTCGTCGGTCGCCGCCGTCGCGAGCACCCGGGTGCCCTTCGAGCGGTTCGTCTCGACGAGTCCCGCCACCTCCAGCTCGGCGTAGGCGCGCGCGACGGTCCCCGGGGCCAGCTGCAGGTCGGTGGCGAGCTGCCGGATCGTCGGCAGGCGCGCACCCGAGGCCAGCGTGCCGTCCACGATGCGGTCGTGGAGCTGCTGCCGGATCTGCTCGAACGGCGGGACCGGGCTCGAGACGTCGACGCTGATCATCGGAGGAGCGGCGCCGGCTCCGACGAGGCGCCGCGGAACGAGGCGGCGGCCGCGAGGGCGAGCCCGAACACGACGCACGCCAGCACGCCGGCCAGCAGTCCGGCCAGGAGGACGCCCCCGCCGAGCAGCTCCAGGGGCGAGCCGAACCCGGCGGAGTGCACGGCGGATCCGGTGACGAGCAGCGTTCCGGCGAGGTGGCCGAGCAGCCCGGCCGTGGCCAGTCGGGAGATCGTGGACGACACGGCGAGACGCCAGGTGCGGTCCGCGACCGCGTCGGCGCCGACCGCGGGGAGTCGGGCGATGCGCCGCAGCGCGAGCATCGTGGTGAGCAGGAGCAGCGCGGTCGCCGCGAGCAGTGGGACGGCGTAGTACCAGCCGGGGTACGGGGTCGCCGTGCTGCCGCCGTCGGGCCGCACCACGCTGAACGCGCGTAGGAGGCCCTCGTCGTCACGACTCGCGGTCGCCCCGGTGACGACCAGCACCACCGCGAGCGCCGCGGCGGTGAGGGCGGGAACCAGGTAGTGCCGCCTGGCGCCGATCGTCCACGCGGACCGGGGCTCGAGGCCGGCCGAACGCAGCGC
>NZ_JAODBE010000081.1 GCF_025463795.1 Amnibacterium sp. | reverse complement strand
TCGCGGTCGCCCCGGTGACGACCAGCACCACCGCGAGCGCCGCGGCGGTGAGGGCGGGAACCAGGTAGTGCCGCCTGGCGCCGATCGTCCACGCGGACCGGGGCTCGAGGCCGGCCGAACGCAGCGCGGCGGGCTGCGACCGGATCGCGGGCGTGGAGGCCACGATCGCCAGGCCGACGCTGACGGCGACGCCCGGGCCGACGGCGATCGGCACGCCGAGCCAGTCCGGATGAGCGCCGTCGATCGCCGCAGCGAGGACCGCGGTCGCGACGGCGGCGAGCAGGGCCACGACGAGCGTGATCTGCACCACGAGGAGCGTCCCGCCGCGCCGCTCGGCGGGCGCGCGCCGCACCAGAGCACCCGGGAGGAGCAGGGCCACGAGCAGCGCCGCTGCGCAGATCCCCATGGCCGTCAGACCGAATCCGCCGATGATGCCCATCGTGAGCCTCCTTGTGTCAACTGGACAGTACAAGCGGGAGTCGGTGGGTCAAGCAGGATCGCGGTCCGGCTGCGGGCAGCGACCGATTCGGCGGCGCGCGGCGCGCCTCGGGTGCGGGACCATCGGCGACCAGAATCGCCGGATGGTCCAGATCTCCGTGCACGGCTCCGCATCCCGATTCCTCCCCGCCGAACGCGGCACGATCGAGGTCGCCATCGCCCTCGAGCACGAGGACCGCGCGACCGCGATGCAGCAGGTGGCGGGGCTGCACGAGCGGTTCGTCGCGGATGCGAAGTCCTTCGTGCACGCCGGCGCCGCGACCTGGTGGGGGAGCGACCAGGTGCGTGCCCGCGCGGAGCGCCGCTACGTGAAGGACAGCGATGCGCACCGCACCGTGCAGGTGGCCTCCGCGGAGGTGCGGGTGAAGTTCCGCGATTTCCCGGCGTTGTCGGAGTGGTTCGAGCACGCCGGCGCCGTGCCGGGCGTCGCGATCGGTGGCATCGAATGGACACTCACCGAGGAGCACCGCAGCCAGGAGGAGCGCGACGTGCGCGTGCAGGCGGTCGCGGATGCGGTGCAGCGGGCGGAGGCGTACGCCGAGGCGATCGGCGGCACGGGCGTGACGCTCCAGCAACTCTGGGAGCCGGGGCTCCGGCCCCACTCGGGCGGTGCGGTCGAAGGCGCCTACGTGACGGCGATGGCAGTGGCGGGGAGCCGTTCGAGCATCGAGCTGCGCCCGGACGACATCGAGATCAGCGCCGCCGTGACGGCCGACTTCCTGGTGACCGGGCTGGGCTGAGGCGCGTCCGTCGGTTCAGAACGGGCAGTCGTCCGCCTCGAGCCCGGTGCCGGAGGTGCGCACCCGAAGTGATGGACGGACGATGCGGACGGCACCCCATCGGGACCGCCAGATCGTGCTGCCGTCGTCCGCCACGGTGACCTTCCAATGGCCGCCCTCGTCCTTCATCTGGTGTGAGGGGCGGCACAGCGGCTGCAGGTTGGTGTGGCGGGTGCGGCCGTCGTGCTCGACCCGGGTGATGTGGTCGAGATCGGCCCGGTGCGCCGGTAGCCCGCAGTCGTCGCCGGTGCAGGTCGGTGTTCGAAGGTGGATGAGCTTCTTCAGCGCGCTCGGGATGAAGCGCTCCCTGGAGTCGATGGCGAGAACGGCGTCGTCGACGGGGTCGGTGAGCACGCGGGTCCAGCTGAGGGTGTGCTGGATGATCCGGCGGGCGACGTCGGCGTCGATGGAGCCCATCCCGGCGAGCTCGGCGGGCTCGTCGCACGCCCCCGTGGCCGTGCCCGCGGACATCACGACGAGCAGGCTCGCCTGAACCGCCTTGCGATGCGGCACGCGAAGGCTGCCGAGCCGTTCCATCGGGTAGGACGGATCGCTCATCTCGGGGGCGTCGGCCGCGGCACCGTGGAGGATCAGGTCGAGAACGATGTCCGCCCTCAGCTGGCCGAGGGTTCGGCACTCACCGGCCCGACCGTGCGCCTTCACCGCCGCCTGCCGGACCGCGTCGTACGCCGCCGCGACGTCGGTCGAGTCGGTGTTGATGGTGAGCGATGCCTGGCCGTCCATCCCGGGCCTCGCCGCAACGTGCCGGCGGTTGCTCGCCCGTCGGTGGCGATCCGTCACCGCCTGCGGATCGAGTCGATCGCGCAGCATCGCCAGCTTCCGGAGCAGCACGGCCGGCTTCTCCTCCTGAACGAGCTGGGCGGCGGCGAGGTCGAAGGCGACGAGCCTGTCGCCCTCCAGCCCACCCGACTGGTCGGCGGCGATCGAGGCGGCCGTCTCCGAGCAGCAGCCCTCGAGGAACGCGGCCCAGGTGGCGGGCAGGTGGTCGCGCAGGGTCCAGCCCTCGGCGAGCTGCCGCTCGACCGTCTGCCGCGGGATGCGCAGCACCGTGCCCTGGTGGAGCAGGAAGGCGCGGACGATCGCGTCGTCCGTCCGGACCGTTCGACCCTGCGCCTGCTCCTCGAGCACCATCGCGTCGAAGCCGGCGAGCATCACCTGTCGGCGCATCGCGGCGGCTTGATTCAGGACGCGATCCGCTTGGGCGAGCGCTCCCGTGAAGAGCGCTTCGCGGGCATCCAGATCGGCGAATTCATCAGCTGCGCCGTCGGGTGGAGGGGGTTCCTCGGGGTTCCTCGTCATGCCCGAAGTGAACACCCGGGGTCCGACATCGATTCGACTCCGGATCAG
>NZ_JAODBE010000045.1 GCF_025463795.1 Amnibacterium sp. | reverse complement strand
ATCACGACCCACGTGTGCCGCGGCAACTTCCGCTCCACCTGGATCGCGTCCGGCGGCTACGAGCCGGTCGCCCGGCAGCTGCTCGAGGCCTGCGACTACGACGGCTACTTCCTCGAGTACGACACCGAGCGCGCCGGCGGCTTCGAGCCCCTCCGCTTCCTGCCCGAGGGCGACAAGCGGGTCGTGCTCGGCCTCGTCACCTCCAAGTCCGGCACCCTCGAGGACCCGGCGCAGATCGAGCAGCGGATCCGGGAAGCCACCGAGTTCGCGCCCCTGGAGCAGCTGGCCCTCAGCCCGCAGTGCGGCTTCGCCTCCACGGAGGAGGGCAACGTGCTCACGGAGGACCAGCAGTGGGCGAAGCTGCCCGAGATCGTCCAGATCGCCGAGACGACGTGGGGCTCGATCGGCTGACGGCCGACCCGCTGGGGCCGGTCCCTCGCCCGACCCCGTACCGTCGCAGCATGAGCACCCTCACGGAGGTCGGAGATCGTGCCGGCTGGCGCTGCTGGCTGTGCGACAAGCCGGTGGACCCGACGATGAGCGTCAACGATCCGCGCGGGCCCAGCATCGACGCCGTCACGAGCGCCAAGTCCAAGAAGGGCGCTCCTGCGCACGAGCGCCTCGCCCATCGCGCCTGCAACACCCGCAAGGGAGCGGTGAGGGCGGTCGTGCCCTGGCCCTCGGACATCTTCGTCATCGAGCCTGCCCCCATCGTGGAGACCGCGGAGCGCCTCTCCCGCAAGGGCGGGCGGGAGGTCGTGGCGCGCTGCCCCACCCGCGACGACGCCGAGCGCGCGGGCGCCTGGCTCGCCGATCGGCTGTCCCGACTCTCGCCCGAGCTCGCCGTCACCACGAAGGTCGAGCCCGGCGGCGGTCAGTTCCTCCTGGTGCTCACCACGCGCTGATCGAGCGGATGGAGCCCGCACCCGCCCCGCGTGGACCTCACCTCCGCTCCGCGCCGAGGTCGTAGGTCGATCCGTCGCGGCGGGTGACGCGCAGCGCGAGGATGCCGTGCGTGTTCAGCACCCGGCAGACGTCGTCGCGGTCGTCGTAGAAGACCTCGATGCCGAGCTCCCGGCATTTCGCGAGCTTCAGGAACGGCGACTCCCGCGGATCGCGGAACACGACCTCGTGCACCGTCCCGTGCGGGGTGATCGTCCGCACCTCCTGCTCGATCGTGCCGATCCGGCTCCGCCCGATCGCCGAGACGATGTGCACCTCGTCGCCGGCCCGTGCGTGCAGGTCGATCAGGTGTCCGATGCGGTCCGGGTAGTGGCTCAGCACCTGCCAGTAGTCGAACCCGACGATCATCCGGAGACGCTAGCCGTTCAGGGGCCGACGCCGGCAGACCCTGCGGAGTCGTCCACCGGCGGCCGGCAACGCGCAGAATGAGGAGTGATGTCGGAGCACGCGACGCGCGACGAGGTGTCGGTCGAGGAGCTCCGCCGTCGCCTCTACTCCCCCGGCGCGACGGGCGAGGACCACGCCCGATACCGAGCGGCGATCGAGGCCGCCCAGGCGGCGCGGATCGAGCCGCCTCCGGCCGATGAGCCGGTTCCGGAGACGCCTTCGGATGCCCCGTCGCCTCGCCTGTCGCGCCGACCTCGCGGGCTGATGGTGGCCGTCGGATCCGGCGCGGTCGTGATCGCGACCCTCGCGGTCCTCGCCCTGCACCCGCCGGCGCCGAGCCCTCCGACGCCGGCGGTCCAGGCGCCGGTCCGGGCCGAGACGCTCGACCCGGCCGACGCACCGCCGCCGCCGAGTCCGGTCGACATCGACGAGGGCACCCGGGCCGGGTTCCTGCGGAACCTCGAGGCCGGCCGCACGGCGGGCATCGGGCCCTACCTGGCAGCGCATCTCGCCGGCAGCCTCGGCACCGCCGTGCCGCGGGTGCTGGAGTGGCGCGGCCGGGGCCCCGAGACCCTGACCCTGGTTCGGCCGGCGGCAGCGCTCGCTCAGGGCCGTGCGACCGTGTTCCTCGTCACCGAGCTCGCCGGCTGGGCGGGCTGGACCGCCTACCGCGCGGGCACCGCCTACGAGGGCAGGGACTACCTCCAGACCGAGGCGGGCCGCGCCGGGAACCAGGAAGGCGGCGCCCTGACAGCGGGGAGCTTCGACTCCGCATCCGGCGATCGTCCGCTTCGCCTGGACGTCGACGTCCCTGCCGGCGTTCCCTGGGGGCTCGCCATCGCCTTCAGCGGCTGACGGCAGAGTCGCGGGGCCTCGCGCCAAACCCGAGCGCGCTCAGGCGGCGAGGGCGACCGCGGGCAGGGTGGTGCGACGTCGCCCGAACGGTGAGGTCCAGTGCATCACCCCGTCGTCCTCGAGGACCACGGACCACCCGCGTTCCTTCAACCGGTGATGCACCCGGCACAGGTGAGCGAGGTTGTCGGCGTTCGTCTCGCCGTTCCACGCCCACGGGATCGTGTGGTCGATGTCGCAGAGATTCGCGTTGCGGCTGCACCCGGGGAACCGGCACCGTTCGTCGCGCAGCTGGAGGAATCGTCTCAGCGGGGGCGGGACCTCGTAGTGCTCGCGTCCCACCTGCACCACGGTGTTCGTTCCGGGATCGACGAGGACCCGGTAGAGGCTCGGGGCCTGCGCGGTGAGGCGGCGGGCGGTCTCGGGATCGATCGGTCCGTAGCCCCGCAGGTGCCCCGGCTCGTCGCTTCGGTCCAGCAGGGTGAGCACCGGCACCGTCACGTGCACCTGGGGCACGATGTCGAGCGAGTTCCAGGTGCGACGGGAGCGGTCGAGCACCTCCCAGTCCGTGGCCTCGGGCAGCACGGCGAGCAGCAGGTCGATGGCGGCGTCGGCGCGGAGCTGCCCGATGCAGCGGGTCTCGCCCTCCTCGCCGTGCAGGGCGATCGCGGCCCTGGTGAGCCGGTCGTGGATCGCGACGGCCTCCGGCGCCGGGAGGTACAGGTGCAGCCAGGCCATCCCGTTCGCCCCGGGCTCGATCGTGACGTCGCGCTCGGCGCGCTCCGCCTCGTGCCGCTCGGTCATCTGCTCCGGATGCAGCCGGTCGATCAGCTGCCGGATCCGGTCCTTCGCCTGTCCGATCCCGGCTCCGGTGACGAGGCGGATCGCCTCCTGCTCGAACCGGTCCACGTCCTCCGGCTCGACCAGCTTCGCGCCTGCGGCGATCACCTCGACGTGGGACCAGGGCAGGGTGCCGTCGAGCAGCTGCTCCCGAGTGTCGGCCAGCCCCTGCTTCAGCGTGAGCGAGGCCGCGAGCATCCGCTCGGCGGCCGTCAGCGAGACGCCGCTGATCATGGCGACCTCGCGCAGGGCGGCCTCGTCGTCGGCGCTGTGCACCCGCCGCCGTGACCAGAGCGCGGCCAGCACATCGGCGCGGTGGAGGTCGAGTCGGGCCCGCGTGCGGTGCAGCGCCTCGACCGCGTCCAGCAGCTCGAAGTCGGTGGCGTCCCCGGGGATCCGCTGCGCAGGCGGCACGAGTTCGGGCAGCCACGGGGTGACGTCGCGCGGACGCGCCGGCCCGCTCTCGTGGGGTCCCTCAGCATCCGCGGCCATGACTTCATCGTACCACGAAATTAGAACACACGTTCGAAAAACCGGAGGCTGTGGAGAACCATCTCCCGGCCGTCAGGGACGGCGACCAGGTGAGCAAGGCTGCGCCCCACGACCCGGCGACGCGCTCCGGCAGCACGCCATGCCAGCACGCCCGTCCCGCGATCCGGCCACAGGCCCGGGCGCCTCAGCCCGGCGCGCGCCGCCCGGCGATCGTCGCGGCCGCGAGGTTGAGGACGAGGAAGCCGCACGTCGTCGCCAGCACCACGACCATGGGAGCGGTCCACGCGCCACTGAGCTGGTGCACGGCGCCCACGATCGGCGGCGCGAGCGCGG
>NZ_JAODBE010000011.1 GCF_025463795.1 Amnibacterium sp. | reverse complement strand
GCGGACCGCGTCGGGGGCGCCGTTCGACGTGACGGCGGTCGGGGCGGGCTCCGGCTTCGCGGCGAGCGTCGCGGCGTCGGTGGCGTTCGCCGCGCCTGGCGAGGTCGCGGGGGCGTCGGGCGTGACGCCGTTCCTGGCCGTCAGGGACGCGCCGTCGGCGGGCTCCTCGGCGGTCGGATCGGCCAGCGGCTCGGTCGTGGTCTCGCTGTGGCCGACGACGGCGTCCGCGTCGACGGGGTGGTACGCCTCGAGCACCGGCCACCAGGACCTGTCCACCGAGTTGCGGTCGGCCAGGAACCGCTCGTACAACTCGTCGACGAGCCACTCGTTGGCGCCGAACTCGCTTCCGGCGCCCTCCTCGGTCCCGGTCAACTGACTCGACACGGTGCTGATCGCCCACTTCCGTTTCGCATGATGAATCCGCCCTACCGAGGGTACGCCCGCGTACCCCCGGGGGCGGTCCGACGGATACCGTTTCGGCCATGCGTTTCCTCGCTGCCCGCCCTGCCCACGACCTCACCTACTCGGACGTCTTCCTCGTCCCCGCGAGGTCCGAGATCGGCAGCAGGCTCGGCGTCTCACTGGTCCCCGCAGACGGGACCGGCGCCACCATCCCGATCGTCGCCGCGAACATGAACTCGGTGACGGGACCGCGACTCGCGGCCGTGCTCGCCCGGCGTGGCGGCCTCGGCGTGCTGCCCCAGGACCTGTCCCCGACGGCCACGGCGGAGGCCGTCGGCTGGGTCAAGGAGCAGTCGCCGCGGTGGGACTCCCCGTTCGTGCTGACGCCGAACCACACGGTCTCCGACGCACTCGCCCTGCTGCCCCCGGTGCCCGGGCGTGGCGTGGTGCTCGTGGACGGCGGCGGCGCCCTCGTCGGCTCGCTCGAGGCGCCGCGCCTCGCGACCGCGCTGCCCGACGCCAGGCTCGGCGACCTGGTCAGAGGAGCCGGCTTCGTCCTCGACGGCTCGATCGCGGATCCGGAGGCGGTCTTCCGCGCGCTCGTCGACGCGGGGGCCGACTTCGCGCCCGTCGTCGAGGACGGAGTGCTGGCAGGGACCATCAGCCGCCGCAGCGCGGTGCGGCAGGCGATCTACACGGCCGCGCTGGACGGCCGGGGACGCCTCAGGGTCGCCGCCGCGCTCGGCATCAACGGCGACGTCGTCGGCCGTGCACGGGCGCTCCGCGACCTCGGGGTGGATGTGCTCGTGCTCGACACCGCGCACGGCCACCAGGAGGGCATGCTGTCGGCGCTCGAGCAGGTGGCCGCCGCCGACCTCGGCCTGCCGATCGTCGCGGGCAACGTGGTCACGCCCGAGGCGGTCGAGGACCTCGTCGACGCCGGCGCCGACATCCTCAAGGTCGGTGTCGGGCCGGGCGCGATGTGCACTACCCGCATGATGACCGCGGTCGGCCGGCCCCAGTTCTCGGCGGTGCTCGAGACGGCGGAGGCGGCGCGGGAGCTGGGTGCACACGTGTGGGCCGACGGCGGGGTGCGGTACCCGCGCGACGTCGCCCTCGCGCTCGCCGCGGGCGCGAGCTCCGTGATGATCGGCTCCTGGTTCGCCGGCACGATCGAGGCGCCCGGCGTGCTCGAGCACGCGCCCGACGGCGGTCTGTTCAAGCAGAGCTGGGGCATGGCGTCGACGAAGGCCGTCGAGGCGCGGTTCGGCGCCGAGGACCCGTGGCGGCTCGCCCGGCGCACGCTCTTCGCGGAGGGCATCTCGTCCTCCCGCATCGCCCTGGATCCGCTGCGTCCGGGTCTCGAGGACCTGCTCGACATGATCACGACCGGGGTGCGCTCGTCCTTCACGTACGCGGGCGCGTCGGACCCGGCGCAGTTCCGGGAGCGGGCCGTGGTCGGGGTGCAGTCGGCGGCGGGCTACGAGGAGGGCAAGGCGCTTCCCGTCAGCTGGTGACGGATGCCCGGCATGCAGCCGGCACGTAGACTCTGCCCTTCAATGGACCCCTGGCCCAGTCACGACGTGTTCCGAAGCCCGAGACGGGCTTCGGCGCTGGGCCCACGCCGGCCGTGCCGGTGGGGAGCGCCGCTGGCCAGGCCAGGACCGGCCTCCGCTCCCCGCTCCGGCGCGCCCGGCCGCCACCGAGCCTCTGCATGATCCTCGACGTCGTGCTCCTCGCCGTCGGCCTGGTCCTCACCGTGCTGACCGGCTTCTTCGTCGCCGCCGAGTTCTCGCTCGTGAACCTCGACCGGGCGGACCTCGAGTCGCGCCAGCGCAACGGGGCGAAGGGCCTCGGCCCCATCATCGGCGCCCTGCGGATCACGTCGACGCACCTCTCGAGCGCGCAGCTCGGCATCACGATGACGACGCTGCTGGCCGGCTACACGTTCGAGCCCGCCCTGTCGGCGTTCCTCGCGGTGCCGCTCGCGGCCCTGCACGTCTCGCCGGCCGCCGTCGATCCGATCTCGGCCGTGCTCGGGCTGCTCTGCGCGACCGTCATCAGCATGATCCTCGGCGAGCTGCTGCCGAAGAACCTCACCCTGGCGCTGCCCTTGAGGATCGCCCGGGTCGTCGTGCCGTTCCAGGTCGGCTTCACCGCGGTGTTCCGTCCTGCCGTCGTGCTGCTGAACCGCACCGCGAACGCCGTGCTGCGCGTCATCGGCGTCGAGCCGAAGGAGGAGCTGTCCGGTGCCCGCAGCGCCGACGAGCTCTCGTCGCTCGTGCGGCGCAGCGCCATGGAGGGGGTGCTGGACCGGGACACGGCGACGCTGCTCACCCGGTCGCTCAGCTTCTCCGGCCACACCGCGGCCGACGTCATGACGCCCCGCCCGCGGCTGTCCGTCGTGGCGCGGTCCGCATCGGCGGCCGACGTGCTCGAACTCGCCCGCCGCACCGGCTTCTCCCGCTTCCCGGTCACCGGCGAGGACGGCGTCGACGACGTGGTCGGCATCGTGCACGTGAAGCAGGCGATGGCGGTGCCTCGCGAGCGCCGCGCGGAGGTGCCGGTGGGCGCCATCGAGAGCAGGCCGCTGCGGGTGCCGGAGACGGTCACGCTCGACGCGCTGCTCGGCGAGCTGCGGGGCCGCGGCTACCAGATGGCGATCGTGATCGACGAGTACGGCGGCACCGCGGGCGTCGCCACCCTCGAGGACCTCGTCGAGGAGCTCGTCGGCGACCTCGTCGACGAGCACGACCGCACCCGGGCGGGCGTCGTGCGCGGCAGGGACTCGCTCACCTTCCCGGGCATCCTCCGTCCGGACGAGCTCGAGGATCAGGCGGGGGTGCGGGTGCCGGAGAGCGGGCTCTACGAGACGGTGGCGGGCTTCGTCGTGAGCGAGCTCGGCCGCCTGCCGCGCGTCGGCGACTCGGTGCGGATCGAGCAGGGGGCCCTCGAGGTGCTGCGCCTCGACGGACGCAGGATCGACCGCCTCCGGTTCCGTCCGGATCCGTCGGCGGGCGCCGAGGCGTCCCCGATGCGGGTGGAGGCGTCATGAGCGACTGGGGCGGCCTGCTCTGGCTGGTGCTGCTGCTCGTCGTCAACGGGTTCTTCGTCGCGGCGGAGTTCGCCGTCATCTCGGCGCGGCGCTCGCAGGTCGAGCCGCTCGCGGAGGAGGGCCGTCGATCTGCGCGCACCGCGCTCTCGGCGATGGAGCACGCCACGCTGATGCTCTCGACGACGCAGCTGGGCATCACGGTCGCCTCGCTGCTGATCCTCGAGGTGTCCGAGCCGGCGATCCATCACCTGCTCGACGTGCCCCTGGGCCTCACCGGCCTGCCGGAGGAGGCGATCGGCGCGATCGGGTTCGTGATCGCCCTGATCATCGTGACGTTCCTGCACGTCGTCTTCGGCGAGCTCGTGCCCAAGAACATCGCGTTCTCGGCGCCGAACCGGTCCGTGCTGCTGCTGGCGACGCCGCTCGTGTTCGTGTCCCGCGTCTTCAAGCCCGTGATCGCCGTGCTGAACGGCACCACGAACGGGCTCGTGCGGCTCTTCGGGGTGGAGCCGAGGAGCGAGGCGTCGAGCACCTTCACGCTCGACGAGGTCGCGACGATCGTCGACACCTCCCGCCGCGAGGGCACCCTCCAGGACGCCTCCGGCACCCTCTCGGCCACGTTCGAGTTCACGGAGAAGCGCGTCGCCGAGGTGACGGTGCCGCTCGCCCGGATCGTCTCGCTGGGCGAGGACGCCACTCCCGCGGACCTCGAACGTGCGGTCGCGCACTCCGGGTTCTCCCGGTACGTCCTGGTCGACGGATCCGGCGAACCGGTCGGCTACCTGCACCTCAAGGACGTGCTCGACCTCGACGACGACGAGACCGACCGGCCCGTGCCGGCGAAGTTCGTGCGGCAGCTCATCTCGGTGTTCTCGGACGCCGAGCTCGAGGACGCGCTAGCGACGATGCGCCGAGGCGGCAACCACCTCGCCCGGGTGTTCGACGCCCAGGGCACGACGATCGGGATCCTCTTCCTCGAGGACGTCATCGAGGAGCTGGTGGGCGAGGTCCACGACGCCACCCGCCGCTGACACGGGCGGGTCGGTCAGCGGCGGGCGTCATCGGACGCCCGTGACGCCCGAAGCGGCGCGTCGGGCTGGAGCTGTGGGCGAGCGCTGACCCGCGGCGCGCTCGGGGCGTGGCTCAAAGGTCGTCGGGCCGGAGGTCCTCAGCGCTGCCCGGCGCGAAGTCCGGAGACGGGCTCCGCTCCCCGCCGGGCCGCGCGCACGTACTGGGGCGGCCAGGGGGCCGGGGCGCCGAGCGCCTCGGCGGCGTCGAGCGGGAAGTGCGGATTGCGCAGAGCGGCGCGGGCGATCATCACCGCGTCGGCGTGGCCTCCGCTCACGACCGCCTCGGCCTGCTCGGCGGTCGTGATGAGCCCGACCGCGCTGACCGGCACCCCGGCGAGGCGTTTGACGGCCTCGGCGAGCGGCACCTGGTAGCCGGGAGCCACCGGGATCTCGGCGGCGGCGTTGCCGCCGGAGGAGACGTCGAAGAAGTCCGCGCCGGCGGCACGCGCCCAGCCGGCGACCGTCGCGGTCTCCTCGACGGTCCAGCCGTCGTCGCGCCAGTCGGTGCCGGAGAAGCGGACGAGTAGCGGCGTGCGCGGGGCGGCGGCCCGCACCGCGCGCACGACGTCGAGCAGCAGGCGGGCCCGGTTCTCGAGGGAGCCGCCGTAGGCGTCCGTGCGGGTGTTGCTGAGCGGTGAGAGGAACTGGTGCAGCAGGTAGCCGTGCGCCGCGTGCAGCTCGAGCGCGTCGAAGCCCGCCTCGATCGCGCGGCGGGCGGCCGCAGCGAAGTCGTCGACGACCTCGCCGATGCCCGCCTCGTCGAGCGCCCGCGGCTCGTCGTAGCCGGGGAACGCGATCGCGGACGGCGCGACCGTGGACCAGCCGCCGTCCGCGACGGGCACGGTGCCGGTGGCGCCGGCGAACGGCGAGTAGGTGGACGCCTTGCGGCCGGCGTGCGCGAGCTGCACGCCGATCACGGCGCCGACGCCGTGGGCGAAGTCGATGATGCGCGACCAGGCGGCGACCTGCTCCCCGTTCCAGATGCCGGTGTCCTGCGGCGAGATGCGTCCCTCCGGGCTCACCGCGGTCGCCTCGGTGAGCACGAGGCCCGCACCGCCGCGGGCGAGCGAGCCGAGGTGCACCAGGTGCCACGCCGTCGGCACGCCGTCCTCGTCCTCCACCGAGTACTGGCACATGGGGGCGATCCACAGCCGGTTCGGCAGGGTCAGCCCCCCGACCTCGATGGGGGAGAACAGCGAGCTCGTCATCCGGGGTTCCTCTCGGTGAGGGCGGTCAGGAACTCCACGAGGCCGTCCGGCCCGGTGAAGACGTGCCCCGTCGCGCCGATCGACTCGGCGCCGAGCACGTTCTCCGCCCTGTTGTCCACGAAGACGAGCGCGGCCGGTGCTATTCCGAGCTCCCGGCACACGTGCAGGTAGATCGTGGGGTCGGGTTTCAGCATCCGCAGCTCCCCGGAGACGAAGACCTGCTCGAACCAGCGGCTGATGGGGGAGTGGCGGAGGAGCCCGCCGTACTCCTCGGCCGCGTTCGACAGCACGGCGAGGCGCGTGCCGCCGGCCGTGAGCGCCTCGATGGTCGCGACGACATCGGGCTCCGCGCTGATCCAGGCGCGCATGTCGGCGTTCCAGAGGGCCTGACGGCGGGCGCTGTCCCACTGGGTGCCGCACTCGGCGGCGATCCGCGTCCAGTACTCGTCGGAGGAGAGGAAGCCGCCGTCGAGGTCGTTCCGATGCGCGGCGTAGGCCGCCCAGAACGGCCCGGCGGGGACGTCGGCGACGGCGAGGATCGCGGCCCGGTCGGCCTCGGAAGGGCTGCGGGAGATCACCTCCCCGTAGTCGAAGAGGACGACGCGGTCGGGGATCCGGATCTGCATGCGTGGACGTTACCGAGGCGCCTCCCGAACGGCCGCCGTACGCTGCCCGCATGCCTGAGGCGGAATGGGCGTCGTTCGGCGCCACGGAGTCGGCCCGCTGGATCGCGGTCCCGGCGGCGGGCGACGACAAGTACTCACGCGGCGTGCTCGGCGTGCTGACCGGTTCGGACCGCTTCCCGGGGGCCGCGGTGCTCGGCGTCGAGGGCGCCGGCCGCACCGGGGTCGGGATGATCCGGTACGTCGGTCCGGCGCGGGCGGCGGACTTCGTGCTGCACCGTCGGCCCGAGATCGTGACCGTCGACGGCCGCGTGCAGGCGTGGCTCGTGGGATCCGGGATGCCGCCGGAGCGGGACGACGCCCTCGAGCAGCAGGTGCGGGCGATCCTCGCCCAGGGCGTGCCCGTCGTGCTCGATGCCGGCGCCCTCGGCCTCGCGACCTCGGGCACCGGTCCCCTCGTGCTCACCCCGCACTACGGCGAGCTCGTGCCCGTGCTCGCGGCGGCGGGCATCGAGACCGACAGGACCGCGGTGCAGGCGGATCCGCGCGGCTGGGCGGTGCGGGCGGCCGCCGCGACCGGGGCGACGGTGCTCCTGAAGGGCTCGACGACCTTCGTCGCCGACGCCTCCGGCCCGCGCTTCGCGGTGCAGGCCGGACCGCCGTGGGTCGCGACGGCCGGGGCCGGCGACGTGCTCGGCGGGGTGCTCGGCGCCCTCGTCGCCACGCACGCGGACGAGATCGCCGCCGATGCGTCCGTCCTGGCGGAGCTCGCCGCCGCAGCGGCCTGGGTGCACGGCGAGGCCGGCCGCCGGGCGTCGGGCGGTGGCCCGATCGTCGCCCTCGACATCGCGGAGGCGCTCCCGCAGGTCGTCGCGGGCCTGCTCGCCGAGTGACGCGGCCTACGCTCGACGGGGTGTCGAGAGGAGAGCGACCGGTGCGATCCCGATCCGCAGCGGCCGCCGTGCTGGGCCTCGCCGCGCTGGGCCTGCTGAGCGGCTGCTCGGCGACCGAGAGCGCCGCGACCGCTGCCCCCGCCGGGCCGGCCAAGGACGGCACCTACCGGGGTGCGGGAGACTACGAGACCCCCGGCGGACCCGAGTCGGTGACCGTGACGCTCACCGTGCGGTCCGGGATCGTGCGGGCGGTGCAGGTCACCGGATCCGGCACGACGCCGAACGCGCAGCACTACGAGGCGGCCTTCGAGTCCGGCATCTCCGGCGTCGTCGTGGGGAAGAAGCTCGCCGGCCTCACGGTGGGCGCGGTGTCGGGCTCGTCCCTCACCGGCCAAGGGTTCGACGCCGCCCTGGACGCCATCCGCCGCGAAGCCGCCTCGTGACCTCGCCGGGCGCGGTCACCGTCTTCGATGCGATCGGCACGACCTGGCGGATCACCACCGACACCCCGCTGTCGCCCCGCCTGCGCCGGGACGTCGACGCGCTCGTCGAGGACTACGACCGCACGTTCTCCCGCTTCCGCCCCGACTCGGCCGTCACCCGCCTCGCCGCGACCGGGGGACCGGTGGATCTCGGGCCGTGGGCCCCGCCCCTGCTCGACCTGCTGCTCCGCCTCGCGCGGTCCACCGGCGGGGCCATGACCCCGCTCGTGGGCGGCGCCCTCGAGCATCTCGGCTACGGCCCCGGCTACCGGCTGGACGCGGCGAAGGGCTACCGGGCCGCGCCGCCGATCGACGCGCTGCACGTCGACGGCACCGCCGTCACCGTCGGCGTGCCCGCCGTGCTCGACGTCGGCGCCGCGGGCAAGGGGCAGCTCGTGGATCTCGTCGCGGGTCTCCTCGCCGGCGCCGGCCGCGCGGCCTTCGCGGTCGACGCGAGCGGCGACCTGCGGGCCGCCGGCCGCGCCGTCCAGGTCGCGCTCGAGCACCCCTTCGATCCGGGGGCCGCGATCGGCGTCGTGGACCTGCAGGACGCGGCGATCGCCGGATCCGCCCCGAATCGCCGTGCCTGGACGGCCACGGACGGCCGCCGCCTCCATCACGTGCTCGACGGCCGCACCGGCATGCCCGTGGACACGGTCGCGGCCACGTGGGCGGTCGCCGGCTCCGCCATGCTCGCCGACGCGCTCGCGACCGCGCTCTTCCTCGTGCCGCCGGAGGCGCTCGAGCCCGACTTCGCCTTCACCTGGCTGCGGATGGCCACCGACGGCCGCGCGCACTGGTCGCCGGACCTGCCCGGCGAGGTGTTCGCGTGATCGTCGTGGACCGGATCCGCGGGGCGCTCGGTCGGGTGCCGATGGCGCGGCTCGTCCTGCTGCTCCTCGCGGGCCTCGCCGCGGTCGCGATCATCGCGTCGATCCCGCACTGGATCGCGTATCCCACCGCGGGACTCGTGGCGGGGCTCGTCGTCGCGGTCGTCGCCGCCCGGCTCGCCGCGAGCCTCGTCGGCGCGATCGCCCGCGCACCGGTGCACGGTACGTCCTCCCTGATCACCGGGCTGATCCTGTTCCTGCTGATGTACCCGTCGACGCGGCCGCTCGACCTGCTGCTGCTCGCCGCCGCCGCGATCGTCGCGGCCGCCTCCAAGTACGTGGTGACGGTCGGCGGACGCCACGTGCTGAACCCCGCCGCCGCCGGCGTGTTCGTGGTCGGCCTCACCGGGCTGTCCGGCGGCGTCTGGTGGGTCGCGAGCCCGGTGCTGCTGCCGTTCGTCGCCGTGGCGGCCCTGGCGGTGGCGCTGCGCCTCGGCGCGGTGCTGCCCGCCCTCGTGCTCGTCGCGGCGGGCGCGG
>NZ_JAODBE010000202.1 GCF_025463795.1 Amnibacterium sp. | reverse complement strand
CCCTCCGGAGCGGCCGGACGCCGACCGCGACGGCCACGAGGGCCAGCGCGACGAGCGACCCGGCGACCGGCAGGACCGGCCAGCCGGCCGGCAGCGCGAGGAGCGCGGCGCCCGCGAGCACCACGATCAGCAGGAACCCGGCGAGCGAGCGATAGGCGGGCAACCGCACGTCGGCGAGCGCCTCCGCGGCCGACGCACCGAGCCGGCCGTCCCACAGCGCATGGGCGGCGCGGTGGTTCCAGCCCGCGATCGTCCAGCGGGCGGGCGCCCGGTGCGCGGCGGTCGACATGGCGTGACCGTAGGGCCGCGGCGGGCCGGTCCGCGCGCCCCAGTTCGCGGCACGCGGCCGCTCCCCGACCGGCGGCAGCCGAGCGCAGGAGGCGAGGCATGCGGCGTCCGCGCACGAATCTCAGAGCGGGTTCCTCTCCTCGCGGCCTACCTTCCGCGCATGGACTTCAACGGTGACGATCCGCCCGACTGCCCTCGGTGCCTGCACGTCCTGCGCTGGACGGGCACCGACCGGTATCCCTTCTGGGAGTGCGCCCATTGCGGGTTCTTCACGGCGACGCTCTGAGGGTCAGCGGGCGGCCGCCGCAGCCGCCCAGTCGATCCGGTGCCGGTCGGGCTTCCCGCCGGACGAGCGCGCTGGAGGCCTGCCGCGCGTGGTGGAATGCGGCTGTGACTCCGACGACGCCCACGCTCGAGCAGCGACGGATCGACCTGCTCGCCCTCGAGGACCAGCTCACGGGCCGCGAGCGGGACTGGCGCGACGGGGTGCGTGATCTCGTCGACCGCGCCATCCGCCCGAACGCGGCCCGGTGGTTCGCGGATGCGACCTTTCCCGCCGACCTCGTGTCGGAGCTCGGCGCCGCGGGTCTGCTCGGCGCCCATCTGACGGGCTACGGCTGCGCCGGTCGCAGTGCCGTCGAGTACGGCCTCGCCGCGATGGAGCTCGAGGCCGGGGACTCCGGCATCCGCACGCTCGTGTCGGTGCAGGGCTCCCTCGCGATGACCGCGATCGCCCGGTACGGGTCGGAGGCGCAGCGCGAGCGGTGGCTGCCGGCGATGGCGACGGGCGAGGCGCTCGGCTGCTTCGGCCTCACGGAGCCGGAAGCCGGATCCGACCCGGCGGGGATGCGCACCACGGCGAGCCGCACGACCGACGGGGGCTGGTCGATCACCGGCTCGAAGCGGTGGATCGGGCTCGCCTCCGTCGCCGAGATCGCCGTGATCTGGGCCCGGACCGAGGCGGGCGTGCGCGCGTTCCTCGTGCCGACGGCGACGCCCGGCTTCAGCGCGACGCCGATCGCACCGAAGCTGTCGATGCGCGCCTCGGTGCAGTGCGACATCGCGCTCGACGACGTGCGCGTGCCATCCGAGGCGCAGCTGGCCGACGCCCACGGACTCGGGGCGGCTCTTCGGTGCCTGAACGAGGCGCGGTACGGGATCGTCTGGGGCGCGATGGGCGCCGCTCGCGACGCGATGGAGGTCGCCGTCGCCTACGCGAAGCAGCGCGAGCAGTTCGGCTCGCCGATCGCCGCCTTCCAGCTGACGCAGCAGAAGCTCGTCGACATGCAGCTCGAGATCGAGAAGGGCCTCCTGCTCGCGCTGCACCTCGGCCGGCTCAAGGACGCGGGGCGGCTCACGCCGGAGCAGGTGTCCCTCGGCAAGCTGAACAACGTGCGGGAGGCGATCGAGGTGTGCCGGCAGGCGCGCACGATCCTCGGGGGCAACGGGGTGACGACGGAATACTCGCCGCTGCGGCACGCGCTCAACCTCGAGAGCGTGCGCACCTACGAGGGCACGGACGAGGTGCACACCCTCGTGCTCGGCGCCGCGATCACCGGCATCCCGGCGTTCCGCATCGGCTGACCTCTGCGGCGGGTGAACCGATCCGGGGCCGCGGTCGTTGTTCGACATGACGGCGGCCGTCGTCGATCCCGACCGAGGAGTCCCCATGCGACCGACCGCTCTCGCCACCGCCGTGTCCGGCGCAGGATTACTGGCCGTCGGATTGAGCGGATGCGCGTCGGCCGCGGACGCCGGCACGATCGCGTCGGGCGCCGCACCGGCGTCGGCGCCCGTCTCGTCGTCGTCGGTGCCGTCCGGAACGACCTTCAAGGACGGCACCTACAGCGATCTCGGCCGGTACACCTCGCCGGGCGGCGCGTCCGCGGTGGCCGTGACGCTCACGCTGAAGCAGGGCGTGGTCACGGCGCTCGAGGTCGTGCCGAAGGCGGAGAACCCGACCGCCTCCGGCTACGAGTCCCGGTTCGCCTCCGGCGTCGGCGGCACGGTGATCGGCAAGCCCATCACCGCCCTCAACGTGACGGTCGTGTCCGGCTCGTCGCTCACGAGTCAGGGCTTCGACGCCGCCATCGCGGCCATCGAGGCGAAGGCCGCGGCGTGACCGTGGCCGTCCTCGCCCCTGCGCGGCCGGCGAGCGACCGGATCCGCCGCGCCGCCGACCGGCTGCTGGCGCGCTGGAGCATGTACCGCGTCGTGCTCGCGGCGCTCGTCGTGCTGCTCACGGCTGCCGCGATCACCGGCGCGACCGGCATCACGCCCTATCCCCCGCTCGCGATCCTCGCCTCGACGGCGGTCGCACTGGCCGCGACCCTGGGCGGCACGTGGCTCGCCGCCGCGCCGCTGCGCGTGCGCCCGCACCCCGAGTCGAGCCTGATCACCGCGCTGCTCGTCGTCTGCCTCTTCTTCCCCGGGCTCGACGTCCGCGACCTCGGTGCCGTGGCGATCGCGGGTGCGGTCGCCGGGATCTCGAAGACGCTGCTCGCGTGGCGCGGCCGGCACGTGCTCAATCCGGTGGCGGTCGGCGCCGTCGTCGTGACGCTCACCCAGGTGTCGGGCGCCGCCTGGTGGATCGCGACGCCACCGCTGCTGCCGGTGCTGCTCGTCGGGGGCGCCGTCGTGCTGCTCCGCGCCGGTACGTGGGACACCGCGCTGGCGGTCGTCGTCGTGGCACTGCCCGGTGCGGCCGTCCGACTCGCCGCCGGCGGCCTCCCGCTGCCCGCCGCCGCCTGGACGGCCGTGGCCTCCTATCCGGTGCTGTTCTTCGCGGCCTTCATGGTGTCGGAGCCCCTCACGCAGGCGCCGCGACGGTGGCAGCGGCTCCTTGTCGGTGTGCTCATCGGCGCCCTGACGCTGATCCCGTTCCAGGTGGGCCCCGTGGCGACCTCTCCCGAGGTGGCGCTGCTCGTGGGCAACGCCGTCGCGTTCGGGTTCGGGCCGCGGCGACGGATCCGTCTCACGGTCGCCGACCGCCGGCTCGAGGACGGGGTGCTGCGGCTCACGTTCGCACCCGAACGGCCGGTGCGCTTCCGCGCCGGCCAGTACGTCGAGCTGACGCTGCCCGGCGGCCGCGGCGACGGCCGCGGCTCGCGGCGGGTCTTCAGCGCGGCGAGCAGCCCGCTGGCCCCGGAGCTCGTCGTCGTGACGCGGCTGGCCGAGCCCGCCAGCTCCTTCAAGCGACGCCTCGCCGGGCTGCGCCCCGGCGACCGGGTCGCGGGCGGCGCGCTCGGCGGCGACTTCGTCGCCCCGGCGGACGACGGCCCGCAGGTCTGGTTCGCGGGCGGCATCGGCATCACGCCGTTCGCTGCCTTCGCCGACGACCTGGTGCGGCGTGGGCGTCCGGCGGACGTCGTGCTCGTGCAGGTCGCGCGCACGCCCGGCGACCTGCTCCTCGCGCCGGTGCTCGCCGCGGCCGGCGTGCGGGCCCTCGTCGTCGGACCGGCGGCCGTCGAGCCAGCGCTCCCTGCGGGCTGGACGCGGGTCGCGGACGACCTCGCCGCGCTGGACCTCGCCGCACTGATCCCGGACCTGAGGGCGCGCTGGGCCGGCGCGGCCGGGAGCCCTGCCTTCGTGCGGGCCGTCCGCCGGATCAGCCGCGCGGCCGGTGGCCGGCGCATCCGCACCGACCGCTTCCTCGGCGCCTAGCCGGCGAGGTCGGCCCTCGCGAGCACGGTGCCCGTGTCGGTGCGGATGTCGACGCTGCGGATGGCGCTGCGCGGGATGCTCGTCGCCGCGGCGAGACCGGACGCCCTCTCGCCGTGCACACCCCAGGTGGCGACGACCGCGGTGCGCCCGGCTGTCGTCGTGACGACCAGGCGGTAGCTCGACGCGGCGTAGGCGTCGACCCCGCCCGTCGGGTAGGTGCATGACCAGGTGAGCTTCGTGCCCCACGCGACGCCGGTGGCGGTGAGCTGGGCCGAGACCGCGGAACCGTGCACGGGTGCGAGCCGGGTCGCGGCCGCAGCGGGCCCGGCGGGCACCGCACCGAC
>NZ_JAODBE010000196.1 GCF_025463795.1 Amnibacterium sp. | reverse complement strand
CGGCGGTGCTGCGGGTCGGCGCCGGCACCGCCCGGGTGCCGCTCCGGACGGCGGACGCGGAGCGGAAGGCGAGCCCCAGCCCGGCGACGAGCACGCACGCGAGGCCGACGACCGCGATCGCGACGAGCAGCGGATGGCGGCGCATCAGAGTCGCCCGTCCGTCGCCGGGTCGGCGGCGCCGCCGAAGTAGCGGTCGAGCACGGCCGGGAACACCGGCTCGTCGGGCGCGGCCCGGGCGAACAGCGTCATCGACGACCGCAGCTTCCGGGCGTCGATCGCCCCGAGCAGGGTCTCGGCGTCCGGCGCCGGCCCCGACGCGATGATCCGGGCGGCCTCGAGCAGCCGTGGGCCGAGCACCGGGTGGGCCAGGTAGGCGCGCGCCTCGTCGAGCGACCGGATCGCGTACCGCTGCGCCATGGGGCTCGACCCGAGTCCGGCGACCTGCGGGAGCACGAACCACATCCAGTGGGTCGTCTTGCGGCCGGCGGCGAGCTCGGCGAGCGCCCGGTCGACCGTGCCGCCCTCGTCCTGGGCCGCGACGAAGCGCTCGAGGTCGGACTCGTCGCTCATCGGCCGGCCCGCTCCGGCAGGGGCAGCCAGTCGAGCACCCGCTGGATCATCCGGTCCCACGCCTCCCACTCGTGCCCGCCGGGGCCCTCCTCGCTGAGGATCGGCAGCCCGAGGGTGCGGGTGTGCTCGCCGAAGCGCCGGTTCTCGTCGAGCAGCGCGTCCTCGGTGCCGCACCACTGGTAAAGGGCCGGCGTCTCCGCCGGGTCCGCCGCCGCGGCGAGCGCGAACAGCTCGTCCCCCGCCGACACCGCGTGCTCCGCGTCGCCGAACGTCGCCCTCCACTCCCCCGCCGTCTGGTCGGTGTCGAGCACGTCGACCTTGCCCGAGAGGCTCGCCGCGGCCGCGAGGTCCTGCGGGCGGCGCAGCGCCCACTTCAGCGCGCCGTAGCCGCCCATGGAGAGTCCGGCGGCGAAGGTCTCCTCCCGCCGGTCCGACAGCGGGAAGAAGGAGCGCATCACCTCGGGCAGCTCCTCGGTGAGGAACGTCCAGTAGTCGTACCCGGTCACCTGGTCCGTGTAGAAGCCGCGATGGCCGGTCGGCATCACGACGGCGAGGTCCCGTTCGGCGACATGGCGCTCGAGCGACGTGCGCCGCGTCCAGATCGAGTGGTCGTCGGACCGGCCGTGCAGCAGGTAGAGCACCGGATGCGCGCGGCCGCCCGCGACGCCGCCCATCCCGATCTGCCGGGTGGTCGCCTGCGGCAGCAGCACGGTCGCCTCGGTCGACTGGCCCAGGACGTCGGAGAAGAACTCGCAGCGCAGCAGGGCCATGCGCTCCATTGTCCCCGTGCTTCGATGGCGGCATGACGGTCGCGCGGCGGTTCACGGTCACGGGACAGGTGCAGGGCGTGGGGTTCCGCTGGGCGGCGCAGGGCGAGGCGGACCGCCTCGGCCTCGTCGGCCGGGTGCGGAACCGCACCGACGGCGCCGTCGAGCTCACCGCGCAGGGCGAGGAGCGCGCCATGCAGCGGTTCGCGGACTGGCTGGAGCAGGGCCCACGGTGGGCGGAGGTCGTCGACGTCGACGTCGAGCCCATCGACCTCTTCGAGGCCACCTCCTTCGAGATCACCCGGTGACGGGGTCCGATCCGCGGATCCACGCCGACGCGTCGCCCGGCAGCAGCCCGTCCGCGAGCGGTGCGCTGGCGAGCAGCACCTCGCCCGCCGGGAGGGGCGCGGGCGTGCTGCCCAGGTTGACGACGACATGCCAGCCGCCCGGCCGCTCGAAGTGCAGCACGTCCGGACCGGAGTCCCGCCAGACGAGGTCCTGGTCGGGAAGCAGCCGGTGCCGGAGCGCGAGCGCAGCCCGGTAGAGCTCGAGCATCGAGCCCTCGGTGCCGTCCTGGGCCTCGACCGCGTGCTCGGCGAACCAGCCGGGCTGCGGCAGGTGGGCCCCGTCGCCGCCGAAGCCGAAGGACGAGCCGTCCGTGGTCCACGGCAGGGGCACCCGGCAGCCGTCGCGGCCCTTCTCCGTGTGCTGCGAGCGCAGCCAGATCGGGTCCTCGAGGTCGTCGCGCGCGAGGTCGGCCACCTCGCGGAGGCCGAGCTCCTCCCCCTGGTAGACGTAGGCGGACCCGGGCAGCGCGAGCAGCAGCAGCACCGCCGCCCGGGCGCGGCGGGCGCCGAGCGCGACGTCCTCGGCCGGCTCCGCTCCGTCGGTGAGCAGCCAGGCGTTCAGGTCGGTGCGCGCGGGCAGGCCGAAGCGGCTCGCGTGCCGCACGACGTCGTGGTTGGAGAACGTCCACGTGGAGGACGCGCCCGCCGTGCGGGCCCGATCGAGCGAGTCGACGATCACCTCGCGGAACTGCGCCGCGTCCCACTCGGCCTTCACGAGGTCGAACTCGAACGCCTGGCCGAGCTCGTCCGGCTTCGCGTAGAGCACCCGCCTCGAGGTGGGTACCCACGCCTCCGCCACGGCCGTGCGGGGCGGGTCGTACTCGTCGAACACGCGGCGCCAGCCGCGGTAGATCTCGTGCACGTCGTCGCGGTCGAACAGCGGGTTCGTGCCGTCGATCTCGATGTCCATCGAGTTCACGTGCGGGTGGCTGCGCAGCGGTTCGCCGAGGTCCTTCGCGAGCCCGTGGGCGACATCGACGCGGAAGCCGTCGACGCCCCGGTCCGCCCAGAAGCGGAGGGTCACGTGGAAGTCCTCCCGCACCTCGTCGTTCTCCCAGTTCCAGTCGGGCTGCTCGGGCGCGAAGAGGTGCAGGTACCACTGGCCGTCGGGCACCCGGGTCCAGGCGCTGCCGCCGAAGTGCGACACCCAGTCGGAGGGCGGCAGCTCGCCGTGCTCGCCGAGCCCGTCCCGGAACACGTAGCGGTCCCGCTCCGCGGAGCCGGGCGCGGCCGCGAGGGCGGCGCGGAACCACTCGTGCCGGTCGGACGAGTGGTTGGGGACGATGTCGACGATCACGCGGATGCCTGCGGCGTGCGCAGCGGCCACGAGGTCGTCGAAGGTCGGGAGGCTGCCGATCCGCGGATCGACGTCCCGGTAGTCGTCCACGTCGTAGCCGCCGTCCGCGAGCGCCGACGGGTAGAACGGGCTCAGCCACACGGCGTCGATCCCGAGCCGCTCCAGGTACGGGATGCGGTCGATCAGGCCGGCGAAGTCGCCGATCCCGTCGGCGTTCCCGTCCGCGAAGCTGCGGGGGTACACCTGGTAGACGACGGCGTCCCGCCACCAGGTCGGGTCGGTCAGGTCGGTGCGTTCGCGCTCGGACACGGCGCCCCATCCTAGGGAGACGCGGAGGGTTCTACCGGAGCGCGCGGAGGCACGCCGCGCACCATCCCGGCATGGCATTCACACCGAGGACCGCGATCGTGACCGGCTCCGACTCCGGCATCGGCAAGGCGACGGCCGTCGCGCTCGCCGAGGCCGGGATGGACGTCGGCATCACCTACCTGGACGACGCCGAGAAGGAGGGCGCGGAGGGCACCGCGGAGGAGGTGCGTGCGCTCGGTCGGAAGGCCGTCGTCGTGCAGCTCGACGTCAGCGTCGGCCCCCCGGCCGGCGACGTGATCGACTCGCTCGCTGAGCGGCTCGGCGGGCTCGACGTCTTCGTGAACAACGCCGGCACCGGCGACAACGTGCCCCTGCTCGAGATGACCTGGGACCAGTGGCGGCACACGGTCAGCACCGACCTGGACGGCGCGTTCGTCTGCATCCAGCGGGCGGCGAAGCGGATGGTCGCCGCGGGCAACGGCGGCCGGATCATCGGGATCACGAGCGTCCACGAGCACCAGCCCAAGTTCGGCTCCTCCGCGTACGACGCCGCCAAGCACGGCCTCGGCGGCCTGCTGAAGACGGTCGCGCTCGAGCTCGGGCAGTACGGCATCACGGCGAACGCGGTCGCGCCGGGCGAGATCGCGACGCCGATGACCGGCCAGGAGGACCAGGACCCGACGCAGGTGCAGCGGCCGGGCGTGCCGCTCGGCCGGCCGGGCTCCGCGCGGGAGATCGCGGCCGTCGTGGCGTTCCTCGCCTCGCCCGCGGCGAGCTACGTCACCGGCGCGTCGTGGCCGGTCGACGGCGGCATGCTCCAGATGGGCCCGCAGGGCGCCTCCGGTCTGCCGAGCGACGACTGGCGCAGCGCCGCCTGACGGACCCGCTCAGGCGAAGCGGACGGCGGCCTGCAGCCGGGTGCGCACCTCGAAGATCTCGGTGCCCCCGACCGCTCGGCCGCCGGGCATCCCGTCGCGCAGCGCCGTGAGCAGCGTGGAGGCCTGCAGCACCACGAGCTCCGCGCCGCGGGACGTGCCGACCGACTCGGCGGGCGTCACGAGGGCGTCGTCGGGCAGCACGAGCAGCAGCGCCGTGAACCGGACGCGGGCCGCTCGCGCGACCGCCTTCGCGCGCTGGGCCAGCTCGTGCATGGGCCGCTCCCCCGCGAGCGCGTCGCCGGTCAGCTCGCCGCGCCGCACCCGGACCGGGCCGCCGAAGTCCTCCGACTGGATCGCGAAGAGGCCCGTCGGGCCGAGCACGAGGTGGTCGACCTTCTCGTCGGAGCTGCCGGCGGCCACGTCGTGCCAGACCGTGTAGCCGATGCCGAGGGTGGCGAGCCAGCGGGCGGTCGCCTCCTCGGCGAGCGCGTCGGCGAGCAGATGCCGGATCTCCCGGGGCGCGCGGCGGACGAGCACCGGGTCGTACGGATCGGGCACGTCGACGCCGCGGCCCACCCATTCCCCCAGCAGCTGCAGGTAGCGCTCGCGCCGCCAGCCGCCCGGGTGACCGTAGGAGCGGGCGGTCGGCCGGTGGTGCTGAGCGTCTGCGTGCGGCGGCGCCCAAGCCGGCCCCTCGGCGTCCGCGACGATGTGCCCGGCGTCGTAGCGGCGGCGCGCGTCGGGGCTGCCGATCCTCTCCCACGCGGACTGCACGGCGATGAAGCGCAGCGGATCACCGCCCGTGTCGGGATGCGTCTCCCGCAGCAGGCGGCGGTAGGCGCGGCGCAGGTCCTCGTCCGAGGCGCTCGCCGGCACCCCGAGCACCTCGTACGGCGATGCCGACATGGGGCTGTCCGGCATCGCGGCTCCTTCCCGGGGTGTCGCTCGACCGTACCCGAGCGGGCGCGATGGTCAGCGGCCTCTCGCGGTCCCCTTGGCCGGCGTGCAGGTGGCACGGCGGTGCCGCCCATCCGGGCTTCCTAGCGTCGCCGTTCGAGAGGCGGGAGCCGAGGGATGAACGGATTCTGGGCGGGGGCGGGCGAGCCCGACACGGTCGAGGCGGCGGAGGCGGCGATCCCGAACCTCGAGGTCGTGCACGAGTTCACGGAGGGGCCCATGCCGACGGGCGTCAGCGTGTCGGCGCAGGGGCGCGTCTTCGTGAACTTCCCGAAGTGGGGCGACGACGTGCGGTTCACGGTCGGCGAGGTGCGGGACGGCGAGGTCGTGCCGTATCCCGACGAGGCGTGGAACTCGCCGAAGGGCGACGACGACGCCGGGGCGCTCGTGTCGGTGCAGAGCATCGTCGTCGATCCGGCCGACCGGCTGTGGATCCTCGACACGGGCAGCCCGATGTTCCAGCCGGCGAGGCCGGGCGGCCCGAAGCTCGTCTGCGTCGACCTCGCGACCGACCAGGTGGAACGGGTGATCCCGTTCCCCGAGAGCGTCGCGCTGCCGACCTCCTACCTGAACGACGTCCGCTTCGACCTCGGCCGTGGCCGGAGCGGGGCCGCCTACATCACCGACTCCGCCGACCAGGGCCCGAACGGGATCATCGTGGTCGACCTCGAGTCCGGCGAGTCGTGGCGGCGGCTGCACGACCACCCGAGCACGAAGGCCGTCGTGCCACCCGGGTACGTCCCCGTCGCCGAGGGCCGCGTGCTGCTCCAGCGGAGCGAGGACGGGTCGACGACCCCGGTCACGATGGGCTCCGACGGCATCGCGATCTCGGCGGACGGGCAGCGGCTCTGGTACTGCCCGCTCGTGTCCCGCCACTGGTACTCGATCAGCACCACCGCGCTCTGGGACCGGGGGGCGGAGGAGGTCGACGTCGGCCTGCAGGTGACCGACGAGGGCGACAAGGGCGGCGCCGCCGACGGGCTCGAGTCGGACGACGCCGGCCGGATCTACGCGACCGACTGGGAGCACGAATCGATCGTCCGGCGCCTGCCCGACGGCACCATCGAGACGGTGGCGCACGACCCGCGCATGCTCTGGCCCGACACCATGTCCGTCGCCGGGGACGGGTTCCTCTACTTCACGGCCAACCAGCTGCACCGGCAGGCGCAGTACCAGGGCGGCCGCGACCTGCGGGTGCACCCCTACCGGCTGTTCCGGTTCCCGATCGACGCCGGCCCCGTCCGGCTTCGGTGAGCGGGGCGCCTCGCGGCGGCGGGGCAGCGGGACAGGCGACGGGCCTAGCATCCGCAGCATGCCGCAGACGATCTATCTCGCCTCCGCGGAGGGCCACACCGGAAAGTCGGCGGTCGCGGTCGGCCTGCTCGAGGCGCTCGGCCGCCGCATCGGCCGGGTGGGCGTCTTCCGGCCGGTGAGCCGGTCCGCCGAGGGCGACTACGTGCTCGACCTGCTGCTCGCTCACGCCACCGTGCCGATCGATCCCGCGGACGCCGTCGGCACCACCTACGAGGCCGTCCACCACGACCCCGATGCGGCGCTCGCGACGATCATCGAGCGGTTCCGGGCCGTCGCCGATCCGTGGGACGCGGTGCTCGTCGTCGGCAGCGACTACACGGACGTCGGCACGCCCACCGAGCTGCGGTTCAACGCCCGCGTGGCCGCGAACCTCGGCGCCGCGGTCGTGCTCGTGCTCGGCGGCCGCCGATCGTCCGGTCGCGGCGGCCGTACGGCGCACGAGGTCGAGCAGGTCGCGGAGATCGCGCTCGGCGAGTTCCGCAGCGAGCACGCGGATCTCGCCGCGGTGATCGTGAACCGCGCGGATCCGGAGGAGCGGGCCGCGATGCCGGCCCTGCTCGCACCCCACGTGGGCGGCGACGTCCCCGTGTTCGCGGTCCCCGAGGATCCGGCGCTCGTCGCGCCGAGCCTCGCGACGGTGCTGGCCGCCGCCGGCGCGGAGGTGATGCGAGGCGGCCTGTCGCTGACCGACCGGAACGTCGACGCCACGGTCGTCGCCGCGATGACGCTCGAGAACCTGCTCCCCCGTCTCGTGCAGGGCGCCCTGGTCGTGATGCCCGGTGACCGCGTCGACACGCTCGTCGGCGTGCTGCTGGCCCATGCCTCCCCCGCCTTCCCGTCCCTGGCCGGCGTGCTGCTGACCGGCGGGCTCACGCCGCCGCCGAACGCGTCGCGCCTGATCGAGGGCATCGCCACGCTCCCGATCGCCCGCACCGAGCTCGGCACCTACGAGGCGGTGACCGCCGTCTCGGGCGCCCGCGGTCTGCTGGCCGCCGAGTCGCCGCAGAAGACGGCCGACGCGATCGCGCTCTTCGACGCGAGCGTCGACGTCGACCGGCTGTTCTCCGCCCTCGACGTGCACGCCTCGAACGTCGTGACCCCGCTCATGTTCGAGTACGGGCTGCTGGCCCGCGCCAGGGCGGACCGGCGGCACATCGTGCTGCCGGAGGGCGACGACGACCGCGTGCTCGAGGCCGCCGGGATCGTGCTGGCCCGCCACATCGCGGACCTGACGATCCTCGGCAACGAGGTCGCGGTGCGGTCCCGAGCACTCGGCCTCGGGATCGACCTCGGGCGCGCCCGCATCGTGAACCCGTTCGCCGAGCCGCTCCGCGAGCGCTTCGCCGAGGTCTACGCGCGGGAGCGGGCGCACCGCGCCGTCTCGCTCGAGCTGGCCAGGGACACCGTCACGGACGTCTCCTACTTCGGCACCCTGATGGTGCACGAGGGCCTCGCCGACGGCATGGTGTCCGGCGCGGCGCACACGACGGCGCACACGATCCGGCCCGCCTTCGAGCTGATCAGGACCGCACCCGGCGTCTCCGTGGTGTCGAGCGTGTTCCTCATGGCCCTCGCCGACCGGGTGCTCGTCTACGGCGACTGCGCCGTCATCCCGGATCCGACGAGCGACCAGCTCGCCGACATCGCGATCTCCGCCGCCCGCACGGCGGAGCAGTTCGGAATCGAACCCCGCGTGGCGATGCTCTCCTACTCCACCGGCACGTCCGGCAGCGGCGCCGACGTCGAGAAGGTGCGGGCCGCGACCGCGCTCGTGCGGGAACGAGCGCCGCAGCTGCTCGTCGAGGGGCCGATCCAGTACGACGCGGCCGCGGATCCCGCGGTGGGCGCCGCGAAGATGCCGGGCTCCCCCGTCGCCGGGCGGGCGACCGTGTTCGTGTTCCCCGACCTCAACACGGGCAACAACACGTACAAGGCCGTCCAGCGCAGCTCGAACGCCCTCGCGATCGGTCCCGTGCTCCAGGGGTTGAACAAGCCCATCAACGACCTGTCGCGCGGCGCCCTCGTCCGCGACATCGTCAACACGATCGCGATCACGGCGATCCAGGCCCAAGCCGGGCCGGCCGCCGGGAGGGACCAGTCATGAGCGGATCCGTCTTCGTCCTGAACGCGGGCTCGTCCTCGCTGAAGTACCAGCTCGTCGACCCGGCCTCCGCGGAGGTGCACGTCGCCGGCACGGTGGAGCGGATCGGCGAGGACGGCAGCGACGTGCCTGACCACGAGGCCGCCGTGCGGCGTGCGCTCGACGCGATCGAGGGCCGGCCCGACCCGGTCGCGTGCGGCCACCGCGTCGTGCACGGCGGCGAGCGGTTCGAGGCCGCGACCCTGATCGACGACGACGTCGAGCACGCGATCGACGAGCTCTCCGCGCTCGCGCCGCTGCACAACCCGGCGAACCTCGAGGGCATCAGGGCGGCGAGGGCCGTGCTGCCGGGCATCCCCCACGTGGCCGTGTTCGACACGGCCTTCCACCGCACGATCCCCGCAGCCGCCGCGACCTACGCGATCGACGCGGACCTGGCGAGCCGGTACGGGGTGCGGCGCTACGGCTTCCACGGCACGAGCCACCAGTACGTGTCACGAGCCGCGGCCGCGTTCCTCGGCATCCCGCTCGCGGACGCGAAGATCATCGTGCTGCATCTCGGCAACGGCGCGTCCGCCTGCGCGGTCGACGGCGGCCGCTCGATCGAGACCTCGATGGGCATGACGCCCCTCGAGGGGCTCGTCATGGGCACCCGGTCCGGTGACATCGACCCCGCGGCGCTCTTCCACCTGCACCGGCAGGCGGGCCTCGGGTTCGACGAGCTGGAGCAGCTGCTGAACCGGGACAGCGGCCTCAAGGGGCTCACCGGCAAGGGCGACATGCGCGACGTGCAGGCCGCGGCGGCGCACGGCGACGAGCAGGCCGAGGCGGCGCTCGCCGTGTACCGGCACCGCGTCCGCCGCTACATCGGCGCCTACCTCGCACACCTCGGCGGCCTTGACGCGCTCGTCTTCACCGCCGGGGTCGGCGAGAACAACTCGCTGCTCCGCCGGCGCACCGTCGACGGGTTGGCCCATCTCGGGATCCGCGTGGACCCCGACCGCAACGAGGTGCCGTCGAAGGCGGCGCGGCGCATCTCCCCCGACGACGCGCCCGTCGCCGTGCTCGTCGTCCCGACGGACGAGGAGCTGGAGATCGCCCGGCAGACGGCCGCCGTCGTGTCCTGACGGCGGCCGTCCGCGGGTCAGCCGTGCTCGGGCGCCTCGTCGCGCTGATCGGCGTCGCGCTCGTGGACGGCCTTGGTGGTCGCGGTGCGGGCCTCGTGCTCCAGCTCCTTCGCCACGTGCGCGGCCTTCGCGGCCCGCTTCGCGGCGTCGGCGGCCTGCTTCGCGGCGTCCTTCGCGGCCGCCTTCGCCGCGTGCTCCGCGTGCTTCGCCGCATGCTGAGCGGCCTGCTTCGCGCGAGCGGCCGACTTCGCGGCGTCCTTCGCGAGCCGGTCGGCGGCCTTCTGAGCCGCCTTGGCGTCGCGATCGGCCTTCTCCGCCACCTTGCCGAGCCGGCTCGTGTCCGTGTGCGCCCAACCGCTGGTGACCGCGACGCCGATACCGGTGGCGAGGGTCGGCGTGACGGTCGCGCGGTAGCGGGTGTCCGGCGCCAGGGTGCCGACGTTCAGGGTCCGCTGCGCGGGGTCGGACACCGTCGCTGACACCGTGCCCCCGACGCTCGAGGTCAGCACGACCTGGAAGCCGGTGACGGGGGTCGCGTCGCCGTCGTCGAGCCGCCAGCTGACCTGGACGCGGTCGCTGTCGAGCGACCGGACCTTCACCTGGTCGATCGCGGCCACGGACGCCGTGTTCTCGGGGGCGTCGGCGTCCGAATCCTGGTCGTCGGCTGCCGGCGAGTCCGAGACCTGCGGCTGCTGGTCGTCGGTGGCCGGGACCGACGGCGACGGATCCGTCTGCGTCTGGCCGGGCTGCGGCGCGTCGTCGGCGATCGCGGCGGAGAGCGGCAGGAGCGCGAACGCTCCCACGGCGGCCGTCGTGGCCATGGCCACGACGATGGTGTGTTTGTGCATGGATCTCCCCCCAGAGATCTCGGACTGATCAGGACAACGGTACGGAGCGCGGCGTGTCGGCCGCGCGCCCCGCTTCGGGGGGCCGGGCCGGGGCACGGCGTGGAGGCGATCGAGGGCGAGCGCCAATAGCATCGTCGCGTGCCACGCAGACCAAGGGCCGGGGACCGATGACGGCCGCGACGGCAGCACTCGTCGTCCTGGTGATCGTGCTCGCCCTCATCTTCGACTTCACGAACGGCTTCCACGACACGGCGAACGCCATGGCGACGCCGATCGCGACGGGCGCGATGCGACCCCGGGTCGCCGTCGCGGTCGCCGCGGTGCTGAACCTCGTCGGGGCGTTCCTGTCCACGACCGTCGCCCAGACGATCTCCGGCGGCCTCATCAAGGAGGGCGGCGGCGGCGTCCAGGTCGGGCCCGAGATCGTGTTCGCCGGGCTCATCGGCGCGATCGCGTGGAACATCACGACCTGGTACTTCGGCCTGCCGTCGTCGTCGAGCCACGCGCTGTTCGGCGGCCTCGTCGGCGCCGCGATCGTGGGTGCGGGCTTCGGGGCCATCGACTACGGCGTGCTGCTCGGCAAGGTGATCATCCCGGCCGTGCTCGCGCCGTTCACCGCCGGTGTCGTCGCGTTCCTCGTGACCCGTCTCGCCTACTGGATCACGCGACGGCACGATGGACGGCCGGACGGCCGCCGGGTGTTCCGCGTCGGGCAGGTGTTCTCCTCGTCGCTCGTCGCGCTCGCGCACGGGACCAACGACGCGCAGAAGACCATGGGCGTCATCACGCTCACGCTGATCGCCTCCGGCCTGCAGCCGGCCGGCACCCCGCCGCGCATCTGGGTCATCGCCGCGTGCGCCGCCGCCATCGCGGTCGGGACCTACACCGGCGGCTGGCGCATCATCAAGACCCTCGGCACCGGGCTGACCGCGGTGAAGCCGGCGCAGGGCTTCGCCGCCGAGGTGAGCACCGCGTCGACGATCCTCGCCTCGAGCCACCTCGGCTTCGCGCTCTCGACCACGCACGTCGCGTCCGGATCCGTCATCGGGTCGGGGCTCGGCCGGCGCGGCTCGGTGGTGCGCTGGGCCACCGCACGCCGCATCGTGACGGGTTGGATCTTCACCCTTCCCGCCGCGGCGATCGTCGGCGCCGTCGCCCAGCTGCTGGTCGGCCTCGGGGCGGTCGGCATCGTGATCGACACCGTGCTCGGCGTGGGCTTCATGGTGGCCGTGTTCCTGCGCGCCAGGCCGGAGCGGATCGACGCGAGCAGCCTCGAGCGCGAGGTCGCCGGCGCCGGAGCGGCCGTGCACCGGCCGAAGAAGCGCGACCGACGGAAGGCGTCCGCATGACGATCGACTGGCTCGCGTTCGTGGCGGTGTTCGTCGCGTCCACCGTCGTCGCCTGCGTGGTCGTGGCGCTCTTCGCGACCGGGATCCGCCTGCTCGCGACCCCGCCGCACGGCGCGCGGCCCGCCGGCGCCCCCCGCGACGAGGAGATGGACGACGTCGAGGGACCGCAGCGGCCGCGACGCGCGACCGTCGCCGCCGTCGTGCTCTTCGTGCTGGCCGCGTCGGTCGCGCTCTACGGCATCTACCTGATCATCCCGGCGCTGCACCCGTAGGCCGGCGCCGTCAGGCGGCGTCCTGCACGACGCGGCTGTCGCCGGTCGGCAGCACCTCGACGGAGAGCTTGGCCGTGATGCGCTCCTGCATCGACTCGACGTGGCTGATCAGGCCGATCGTGCGCCCGCCGGTGCGGAGGTCGTCGATCGCGGCCATCGCGGTGTCCAGCGTCTCGGCGTCGAGCGACCCGAAGCCCTCGTCGACGAACAGGGTGTCGAGCCGGATGCCACCCGCCTGCGCGGACACCACCTCGGCGAGGCCGAGGGCGAGGGCGAGGGAGGCGAGGAACATCTCGCCGCCGGACAGCGACGCCGCCTGGCGCACGAGGCCCGTGTGGGCGTCGCGGACTCCGATGCCGAGGCCCGTCTCGACGTTGCGGTGCTGCCGCTCGTCGTCGAGGTCGAGGGCGTACCGCCCGGCCGTCATCCTGTCGAGGCGCAGGTTGGCCGCCGCGATGATCTGCTCGAGCTGGGCGGCGAGCACGTAGGTCTCCAGCCTCATGCGCCGCGTGTTCGGCTCGTCGCCGTGCACCGTGGCGGCGAGGTCCCGCACCTCGCGGTAGCGGGCGGCCGCGCCGCCGGAGGCGTCGATCAGCGCGAGGGCCGCTTCGGTGTTGCCCGCCACCGACCGCGCGCGGTCCCGGCGACCGCCGGCCTCGGCGACCGCCGCCTCGAAGCCCGCCGCGGCGGCCTCCCGCTCGGCGGCCGGCGGGGGGGG